>URGW01000038.1 GCA_900547475.1 uncultured Clostridium sp.
TGGAAACAACAGGGATCGAACCTGTGACCCTCTGCTTGTAAGGCAGATGCTCTCCCAGCTGAGCTATGCTTCCAAATATTAATGGTGACCCCTAGGGGAATCGAACCCCTGTTACCACCGTGAAAGGGTGGTGTCTTGACCGCTTGACCAAGGGGCCTAGGTTTTTTCTTTTCTGCTGCGCTCTCCCGAGCACATTACCTATAATACCTAAAAAAATATATAGTGTCAACACTTTTTTTAATTTTTTTTTATATATTTTTTATTATGTTTTATTTATTATGCTTAAACTAGCATATTTACTTGGTTTAAAGGCCTTTTAACTTTTTCTATTGCTTTGCCGTATCGCCCTAATAAATCTTCTTTTTCTTTAATTTCTTTATTTATTTTTTTAATTTCGAATGCACAAATCTCTAAAAATTCCTCTTTTGAAATCTCATTAATATTTATATTAAATCCACTTTTTTTAAAATTTTGTCCACTAGCCACTATCCTTATAGGCATAATATCATTAATTACACATAAAATTTCCTTTTCCCATATGCCTCTTTTATTTACAATATATTTATCTCTTAATAAATTTAAACTTTTAAAATCAATTTTCAACTCATTTTCTATTGTATCTAAAATACATTTATATAATGCAACTGATATGCCTCTATTTAATTTGATTTTTAAAAAGTCACTGTATTTAATTAAGAATTCATCAATTTCATTTTCTGTTATGAACTCAACTTCTCCCTTATCAAAAACCTTTATTCCCTTTTCATTTGGATAGTTAACCACCACTTGATCATAATTCATTCTTCTTAATTTTAATTCCTTTTGATAATCATCAGAATTAGAATTAATTATTTTAACTTTCATTACATTCACCTCTTTTTTAGTATTCCTTAATTTTATTACTTATATTACTAAGCTAAATTTATATAATTTTTATTGCAGAACATAACTCCAAATATTAAGATATACTTAATTAAATAGAAAGGAGTGTTTAATTTGCATCATGATTTAATAATTGTTGGTGGTGGAGCTTCGGGCTTAATTGCTGCTATTACTGCTAAAGATTTTGGAATAGATGTTGCTATTGTTGAAAGTACCGATAGAATTGGAAAAAAGATTTTAACTACAGGTAATGGTAGATGCAATATATCAAATAATTGTATAAAACCACCGTTTACTAATTATCATAGTTCAAACAATAATTTTCAATTTACTGCTTTAGATAAGTTCTCACTTGAAGACACAAAAAATTTCTTTCTATCCTTAGGCCTTCCAATTGTCGCATTAGCTACAGGTAAACTTTATCCACAATCACTTCAAGCATCTTCAGTTGTGGATATTTTAAAAATGGCTATCGAAGATAGAAATATACCTTTATACACAAACTGCAAAATAAAAGATATCCACAGCGGAAAAAAATTTAAGTTATTCACAACTAATGAAGAATATAAATTATTCACAGCTAATAAAGTTATTTTAGCTTGTGGAGGAAAAACAGCACCTAAAACTGGCTCTGATGGTAGTGGATATAATATTGCAAAAAATTTAGGTCATTCAATAACACCATTAGTTCCTGGAATAGTTCAATTGAAATTAGACTACCATTCCCTAAAAGCTTTATCTGGAGTTAAATTTGATGGATATGCAACGCTTTTAGTTGATGATGAAGTTGTAAAAAAAGATTTTGGAGAAATCTTATTTACCGACTATGGAATATCAGGACCTCCTATTCTTCAAATATCAGCTTTAGCTTCTCAAAGTACATTTAATAAAAAGAAAACTGAGGTTGTAGTAGATTTATTACCTAGCTATTCAAAGGAAGATTTAGAAGATTTCTTAGAATGTCACTTTGCACTTCTTAGTCATAGACCTATAATCAATGCTTTGGTTGGTGTTATTCATAAAAAAATAATTCCTATCTTATTAAAAGAGTGTGGAATAACTAATCTTCAAATGCCATGCTATGAACTTTCATGGAAGGAAAAAATGAAGCTAGTAAGTACTCTAAAGTCTTGGAAGTTTACTTGTACTGGTACTAATGATTTTAATCAAGCACAGGTTACTGTTGGTGGAGTTAATACTAAAGATGTTAACTATGAAACATTAGAATCTAAACTAGTTCCTAACCTTTATTTTTGTGGTGAAATACTAGATGTTCATGGAGATTGTGGTGGATTTAATCTTCAATGGGCTTGGAGTTCTGGCTATACTGTTGCAACCTCAATCGCTCAAAACATCTAGATTAAATATTTATTTTCATAAAAAAAGTAGCAAATTTTAAAAATTATTTTTAAAACCTGCTACTTTTTCTATTCTAATTTGCCATTAACTTTTTCCACTTGCTAATTAACACAGTTAATTCTTTTCCTTCAATATCAGCAATCTTATGAAATATTTCTACTCCATCTTCATTTTCCCTTATTTCATAGGAAGCACTTACTTCTGCCCCATATCTACATTCTTTTTCAAATACTACACTTAACTCTTTAAGCTCATAATTTGAAACAATCTCCAATGGAAGTGATTCTACCGCCCATTCAACATATTTAACATTATTTACATGCATATTAGAATCTATGTCACCATATCTAACTTTAAAATTGTTTTTATTCATTTCTTTAGTTAACTTTTCTAATTTAGTTACCTTAATATCTGGACAGTTTTCAATATCTACTCCATATGCTATATATTGATCTTCTGGAATTCTTACAGCTCTTCTCCTATCTATATTTATTAATAGAAAAATTCCTTCTCCCTCTACTATTTTCTCATTATTTTCATCATATATTTCATAAGCTCTTGAAGCATAGAACTTTTTAAAGCTCTTAGCCATTGTCACTACTTTTATTTTTTCTCCATACTTAGGATATCTGTTTACCTTTATATCATATCTATAAAAAACATAAGCTAATCTTCTCTCTGTTAAATAATCAATTCCAACACCTAATTCTTCTGATTGCTTGCTTCCTATATCACAAAAATAATTAATTATAGATGATATTTTACACTCCAATCTATAATTTGTTTCATAATAATGTACTTCGTATTCTCCTTCTTTAACTCTTCCCACTATCTGCACCCCTTTTTTTCTTTAAGCTATCAAAAAGAACCCATTAAAAATGGGTTCTAATATTTTTATCTATTTAAAGCTTCTAATAATTCTTCTAAGTTTATTCCATGAACATATGCAGCTTCTTCAACTGTTTCTGCTTGTGCAGATGGACATCCAACACATCCCATTCCAAAACTCATTAAAATATCAGCCTTATTAGCATTTACTTTTATTATTTCTCCAATTGTCATATCTTTAGTAATCATGTTTAATCACCCAACCTTTTTTAAAATTATTTAATAAATCTATTTTATATGAAATATATGTAAAATTCAATTAAATAATCTTAATATAAACTCGTTAATCCACTATTAATTTGATTTACAACAGAATTAATATCTATTCCATACTTTGTTGCCAGTTCTTCTAAAGATGAAAATTGATTTTCTGTAATATCATATGTTGGTATACCGTAGCTCATTAATATATTGGCTGCTACAGGGTTTTCTGCCATTGCATCACATAAATTTGTATATTTATCAATCATAATATGCACCTCTTATAATTTTACTTATTAATATTTTGCACATTATGAATTAATATTATACAAATTATAAAAAGCCGCATAAAATATTTTTATACGGCTAAATAAACTTTATATTATAGAGGTTTAACTCTCATAGTTTGATCTCTTCTTGGACCTACTGAAACAATTGAAATTCTAGTTTGAGTTAATTCTTCAATTCTTTCTAAGTATTTTCTTGCATTAGGATGTAATTCTTCGTAACTTCTAGCTTCTGCTACACTTTCATCCCATCCATCAAATTCTTCATATATAGGTTCACATTTAGCTAAATCTTCTAAGCTAGCTGGGAAGTAATCTATAACTTCATCATTAAATTTGTATCCAACACACATCATAACTTTTTCTAAACCAGCTAATGTATCTATTTTAGTTACAGCTAATGAAGTTAATCCACTAACTCTAACTGAAGTCTTTAGTATAACTATATCAAGCCAACCACATCTTCTTGATCTACCTGTAGTTACTCCATACTCATGACCTTTTTCTCTTATCCATTCACCAGTTTCATTTTCTAATTCTGTTGGGAAAGGTCCTTTACCAACTCTTGTAGTATAAGCTTTAGCTATACCTACAGCATTAGTAATCATGTTTGGTCCTATACCAACACCATTCGCTACTCCACCTGCAGTTGTATTTGATGATGTTACATATGGATATGTACCATAATCTATATCTAATAACATCCCTTGTGCACCTTCAAATAAAACTGTTTTATCTTCTTTGATTTCATTATAAACTCTTACTGATGTATCCTTTACGAATGGTTTTAATTTCTCACCATATTTAGAATACTCTTCATATATTTCATCAAAACTTAATGCTTCTCCACCAAGAACATTAACAATATACTTGTTCTTCATTTCGATATTTTCCATAAGTTTTTCTTTAAATACTTCTTTATCTATAAGATCACAAACTCTTATACCACATCTTTCAAACTTATCTGTATAGCAAGGACCTATACCCTTACCTGTAGTTCCAATATCATTTTTACCTCTAGCTTTTTCTTTTAACTTATCTAGAACTTTATGATATGGCATAATAACATGTGCTCTATCACTTACTATTAATTTTTCTGGAGTTACTTTTACTCCTTCTTCTTGTAAGTAATCAATTTCTGAAAAGAAAGCCATTGGATCTACAACTACACCATTTCCTATTACATTAAGCTTTTCATCATGTAATATTCCTGATGGTATTAAGTGAAGTTTGTATTGTCTATCTCCAACTTCTACAGTATGACCTGCATTATTACCACCTTGATATCTAACAACTACATTTGCTTCTTCAGCTAAGTAGTCTGTCATTTTTCCTTTACCTTCATCTCCCCATTGAGCTCCTAAAACAATAAATGCTGACATTTATACATTGCCTCCTTTTAAGACATACTAATGGATTGTATCACTCTACAATCCCATATAACATGGTATCAAAGTAATTATAAAAATTCAATATTTTTACGAATATTTTTTTGCCTTCTAAAACTATAATTCGTATAATAATATTATAAATATAATTTCTGGAGGAGTCGTATTATGAATATATATGAAGAGTCACTAAAATTTCATAAAGAATTAAAAGGTAAATTAGAAATAACTTCACGAGTTAAAATTACTAACGAAAAAGATTTATCCCTTGCCTATACCCCTGGTGTTGCTGAACCATGTAGAGAAATACATAAAGATCCATCTACAGCTTATTTATATACTAGAAAATGGAATACTGTTGCTGTTATTTCTGATGGTACTGCTGTTTTAGGACTTGGAGATATTGGTCCTTTAGCCTCTTTACCTGTAATGGAAGGTAAATCTATATTATTTAAAGAATTTGCTGATGTAGATGCTTTTCCAATAGTTCTAGATACTAAAGAAGTAGATGAAATTGTTGATACTATAGTTAGAATTGCTCCTACTTTAGGCGGAATAAACTTAGAAGATATATCAGCTCCTAGATGTTTTGAAATTGAAAAAAAATTAAAGGAAAAATTAAATATACCAGTTTTCCATGATGATCAGCATGGAACGGCTATCATAGTTTTATCAGGATTAATAAATGCATTAAAAATAGTTAATAAAAATATTGAAGACTTAAAAATTGTTGTTAACGGTGCTGGCTCAGCCGGAACTGCAATAACTAAACTTTTATTATCTTATGGTGCTAAAAATATAGTTATATGTGATAGAGATGGTGCTCTAAATAGGAATACTAATTATTCAAATAAGTACTTTGAAGAGCTATCTAAAATTACTAACCCTAATAATGAATCTGGAATTCTAAAAGATGTTATCAAAAATGCTGATGTGTTTATAGGGGTTTCAGCTCCTAACATAGTATCAAAAGAAATGGTATCATCTATGAATGATGATTCTATCATATTTGCTATGGCTAATCCAACACCTGAAATATTCCCTGATGCTGCAAGAGAAGCTGGCGCTAAAGTAATTGGTACTGGTCGTTCCGATTTCCCTAATCAAATAAATAATGTTTTAGCTTTCCCTGGAATATTTAGAGGTGCTTTAGATGTTAGAGCTACTGAAATAAATGAAGAAATGAAAATAGCTGCTGCTTATGCAATTGCTAATTCTGTTTCAAAAGAAGAGCTAAATCCTAATTATATAATTCCAAAAGCATTCAACTTAGATGTTCAAAAAAGAGTTTCTGAAGCTGTTAAAGAAGCTGCCATTAAAAGTGGAGTTGCAACTATATAATAATAAAAATAAGCTGTATCAAAATCACAATTTTTGATACAGCCCTATTTTTATTACATTCTTTCTACACTTTCCATACCTAATAAATCTAATCCTTGTTCTAAAACATTTTTAACAAGATTTATTAAACTTAACCAAGAAGCTTTCTTAGCTTCATCTTCTTCAGATAATATTCTTGTATCATTGTAGAATTTATTAAAGTTATTAGATAATTCATATATAAATTCACAAATTTTATGAGGTGCCCTATCTCTAAAGCTTAACTCTATAACTTCATTGAATTTAGATAATTGAAGCATTAATCCTCTTTCTGATTCGCTTTGAGGTATTAAAATACTATTTTCACCATTAAATCCTTCTGATTTATTTAATATAGATTTAATTCTTACTATTGTATATAAAATGTATGGTCCTGTATTTCCTTCAAAAGAAGCAAATCTATCTATATCAAATACATAATCCTTAGATGCTTGGTTTGATAAATCACCATACTTTAATGCAGCTAAACCAACTTTTGAAGAAATTTCTTCAACATCTTCTTCTGCAATATTTTTGTTATCTTTAAGCTTTTCTTTACCTGCTTCTTTAATCATATTTATTAAATCTGCAAGTCTCATTACTCCACCTTCACGAGTCTTAAATGGCTTTCCATCCTTTCCATTCATAGTACCAAATCCTATAAAATCTAAAACAGTATCTTCATGTGCTATTCCTGATTTTTTAGCAGCTCTAAAGAATTGTTCATAATGAAGCCCTTGTCTCTTATCAGCTAAATAGATTATTTCATCAGCTTTCATATCTCTAACTCTTTCTACAACAGTAGCTAAGTCAGTAGTTCCATATAAAGATGCACCATCAGATTTTAATAATAGTAGTGGTGGAACTGGACTCTTGTCAGTTTCTTCACTTACATCAAATACTAAAGCTCCTTCACTTTCTTGTGCAAATCCTTTTTCTTTTAATTCTTCTATCATTTCTGGAATGAATTTTTGCGCATCACTTTCACCATTCCATAATTCAAAATCAACATCTAATGCTCCATAATTTTTCTTTAAATCAGTAACTGAAACATTTAATATATGTTTCCATAAAGCAACATATCCTCTTCTACCTTGTTGAAGTTCAACTGTAGCCTGCTTAGCAGCTTCCATTACCTTCTCATCACTTTTAGCAAGCTTACTTGCATATGGATATATGTCTTCAAGTTCATCTATTGTAAATGGAGCTTCTGTTGGATATTCTCCAGTAAAGTTTTCATCAAAGTATGGTAAAGAAGGATTTCTTCTTTCAACTTCTGATATTACCATTCCCATTTGAAGTCCCCAGTCACCTAAGTGAACATCACCAACAACATCATGTCCTAAGAACTTTGCAATTCTTTTTATACTTTCACCAATTATTGCTGATCTTAAATGTCCAATGTGTAATGGCTTAGCAACATTTGCTCCACCATAGTCAACAACTATTTTCTTAACTTCTGTAGCTTTTGAAACCCCAAAGCTTTCATCTTTGTTCATTTTATTAACGTATTCTATTAAGAATTCATCATTAATATTCATATTGATAAATCCTGGGGCAACAGCTTCTAATTTTGAGAAAATCTTGTTATCATTTAATTTTTCAACAACCTCTTGAGCTATCATCATAGGTGCTTTCTTATGCTTCTTTGCATTTGCTAAAGCTCCATTACATTGATATTGGCATAAATCAGGTCTATTTGATACATTAACCCTTCCTGTTTCTCTTTCGTATCCTAGCTCTTCAAAAGCACTTTTAACTACTTCATTTATTTCATCAATAAATAATTTCATAACTTTACCTCCTGATTTTTTTGTATTAAAATTTTAATTACTTAAAATATATTACATATTCTTTGATTTCTCTGCACACTTTTCAACTGCACTTATAACTGTATTTCTAAATCCATTCTTTTCAAGGTCTATTACAGCTTCAATAGTTGTTCCTCCCGGAGAACAAACTTCATCTTTTAATACACCTGGATGCTTTCCTGTTTCTAATGCTAATTTTGCTGAACCTAATATGCTTTGTTCTGCTAACTTATAAGCTTTAGCTCTAGGAATACCTAACTTAACACCTGCATCTGCCATTGCTTCTATAAACATAAATACATAGGCAGGAGATGAACCACATAAAGCTATAAATGCATGAAAGTCTTTTTCTTCAAGAATTTCACACTTTCCAAATAAATTATATAATTTCTTTACATATTCTAATTCATCTGAATTTATATTTTTATTTGGACAAACTGCTGACATACCTTCTCCAACTAATGCTGGTGTATTAGGCATTGTTCTAACAACCTTAATTTTTTTTCCAAACCCTTCTTCTATTTGTGCTATTGTAATTCCAGCGGCTATAGAAATAATAATAGTATCGTTATTAACTATATCTTTTATTTCTTCTATAACCTCTTTAAAGAAATATGGTTTAACAGCTAAAAATAAAACATTAGATTTTTTAGCTACTTCAGTATTAACTACTGTTGTTTGTACTCCAAACTCTTGATTTATTCTTTTAGCCGATTCTTCACTCTTTGTAGAAACTATTATATTATCATTATTTATATCATTAGATTTAACTAATGCCCCAAGCATAGCCTTTCCCATATTTCCACAACCTATAAAACCAATTTTTCTATTCATACAACACCCCTTATATTTAGTGACAAGTGGCAAGTGATAAGTTATTTATAAAACTCCTGAAGGAGTTTTATAACTTTGATACTTATTACTTGAAATTTGTAACTTGCTAATTATTCTTTATGTACCAAATCTAAATCCGCAAACTTAGAGTGTGCTCCAATCCAAGCCATCTTAACTGTTCCAACTGGGCCATTTCTTTGCTTAGCTATAATACATTCTCCTATACCTTTTTCTTCAGTTTCTTTGTTATAGTATTCATCTCTATATAAGAACATAACAACGTCAGCATCCTGCTCAATTGAGCCTGATTCTCTTAAGTCAGATAACATTGGTCTATGGTCAGCTCTTTGTTCAGGTGCACGAGACAACTGTGATAATGCAATTACTGGACATTCCATTTCTTTTGCTAAAGCCTTAATAGATCTTGATATTTCTGAGACTTCTTGTTGTCTATTATCACTACCAGCACTACCTGACATAAGCTGTAAGTAGTCAATAAGTATCATATCAATACCATGCTCCATTTTTATTTTTCTACACTTAGATCTCATATCCATAACACTAATACCAGCAGTGTCATCAATATATATTTTAGCCTTCGCTAAAGGACCTGTTGCCCTTGCAATTCTTTCCCAGTCATCATCTTCTAAATTACCTGTTCTCAGCTTTAACATATCAACATTAGCTTGTGAACATAAAAGCTTATACGCTAATTGTTCCTTAGACATTTCCAGGGAAAATATAACTACACTTTTACCTTCTTTTAAAGCTGCATTTTCTGCTATATTTAATGAGAATGTTGTTTTTCCCATAGATGGTCTTGCAGCAATAAGTACCATATCCCCCTTTTGGAAACCAGATGTCTTAGCATCTAAATCCTTAATACCAGATCCAACCCCAGTTATAGCTCCCCTATTATTAAATAATCTTTCGATTTCTAAAAAACCTCTTTCAAGTACATTAGAAAGTGGCTCATATTCTTTAGAATCCTTCTTTTCTGCTATATCAAAAACTTTCTTTTGAGCTAAATCTATTACCTTTTCAACATCTCCACCACTATTGTAACTTTCTTCAATAATGGATGTAGATGCTTTTATAAGCTTTCTTAAAGTAGATTTTTCTTCTACTATTTTTATATATGAACTTAAATTAGCTGTTGTAGGAACAGATGCACTTAACTCAGATATATAAGTAACACCACCAGCCTTATCTAACATATCAGTAGTCTTTAAATACTCTAATATAGTTACTAAGTCTACCGCCATATCCTTAGCATACATTTCTTTTACAGCTTTATATATAGCCTTATGCCCATCTCTATAAAAATCATCTTCATTAAGCTTTTCTAAAACTTGAGCAATGGCACTTTTATCTATTATCATTGCCCCTATAACGGACTGCTCTGCTTCTATACTTTGTGGTAAACTTCTCATCATAGGTGCTTCCATAAATAATCCACCTCCCAATTTTTTATTATAATTTCTGATTCTTTTTCTATATATAACTTATTATATCAAAATGCCCTCAATTTACTATGTTATTTGTATAATAAATTTATTTCTTCACATAATAAAATTAAGCTTCCTATAAAGGAAGCTTAATCTACATTACTTCTCAAATACTATCTCCATTAGTTCCTCTATGTGACTTATAGATTTAACTTCAATATCTTCAAGTCCTAGAGGAACTTCTTTTTCATTATCTTTAGGGACAGCAACAAGTTTAATTCCTTTTCTTCTAGCCCCGTATATCTTTTCAAATATACCTCCAACTGGCTTAACATTTCCTCTTAAAGAAATTTCACCTGTGATAGCAACGTCTTGACGAATTGGTCTTTCTGTAAGAGCACTTATTATACAAACTGTAATAGCAGCTCCAGCTGATGGTCCATCAATTTGACCACCACCAATTACATTAACATGGACATCATAATCCTTTATATCCTTATCTGTAATCTTTCTAATTACAGATGCTGCATTAAATACAGAATCTTTTGCCATAGAACCTGCAGTATCATTAAACTTAATTGTTCCATGACCTTTTTTCTTAGCTGGGAATACTGTTGATTCTATTTCTATTGTAGAACCTAAGAATCCACTTACTCCTAATCCATATACATGACCAACCTCATATTTATCTAAATTATCTAATCTTTCAAATGGCGCATATCTTCCTATTGAAATAACTTCCTCAACATCTTTTAAAGTTATCTTATTACTTGCTTCATCACCACTAGTATTAAATAATGAATATCCATATGCATCAGATAATATATTTACAGCCTTTCTACCTTCAATTGTATATTGGCTTATTAGCTTTCCAACGCCATCTTCTAATTCTACATTTAACTTTTCAGATGCATTATCAACTATTCCTTCTATATCCCTTGAAGATAATGGTTCAAAATATACCTCTGTACATCTAGATCTTAATGCTGGATTTATCTGTCTTGGATCTTTAGTAGTTGCACCTATTAAAACAAAATCAGCCGGTGCTCCCTTTTCAAATAAATATCTTATATATTCAGGGATATTTTCATCATCTGGATCATAATAAGAAGATGAAAATTCTACTCTCTTATCTTCTAAAACCTTTAGTAATTTATTCTGAAGTATATCATCTAATTCACCAATTTCATCGATAAATAATACTCCTCCATGAGCTTCAGTAACTAATCCTGTTTTTGGCTCTGGAACACCTACTTCAGCTAAATCTCTCTTACTTCCTTGATATATAGGATCATGTACTGATCCTAATAAAGGATTTGTTATTTCTCTTGGATCCCATCTTAATGTAGTTCCATCAACCTCAACAAACTTTGAATCATCATCGAAAGGTGTGAATCTTAGTTTTTTAGCAGCCTCTAATGCAAGTCTTGCTGCTGAAGTTTTCCCTACTCCTGGTGGCCCATAAAGAATTATATGTTGAGGATAAGGTGAAGACATTTTTGATATTAATGATCTTACTGCTCTCTCTTGACCAACTATTTCATCAAAATTTTCAGGTCTTAAAAGTGACATAACATTTTTATTAATATGCTTTGCATCTAACTTTTCTAGCCTTTCTAACTTTGCTGTAGTCTTTGTATTTTCTTTTCCTTTTTGCTTTTTAATTATAGACAATTTAAGCTCATCCATAAACTTATCTTGCCTTTCAACTAAAGCCTTTTCTACTTCTGATTCTATTTTATTTTGAACATATTTTTTAGCTATATTTTCTGATATCCAATAGATAACATCCTCTAATACTTCTTGAGATGTCTCATCTGTTGGAACAACTTTTGCTCCATTCCCATCAGATGCTATAACATTTAATGCATATATTCTTTCATTTATATCTGTTGAGTTAACATATTTTTGTAGCTTAAATCTTACTGTTCTAGCTCTAATTGCACCTTCATCTAAAACATTTTTAAGAACATCAAATAATACATTAACTTTTGCTTCTATTGGTAAATCACTTTTTAAAAGTCCTTCTAAGTTAACCCCTTCATTATATAAATTCAATGTTAATCCTCCTTATTGCTTAGGAACAATAATAACTTTCATCTTTGTAGATACTTCTGGATATAATTTTACTTCTACTTCATATTCTCCAGCAACCTTTATAGTATTTACAACAATTTTCTTTTTATCTATTGATAAGTTAAATTTATTGTTTATTACTTCAGCTACATCTTTATTAGTTATTGCTCCAAATAATCTTCCGTTATCTCCTGCCTTAGCATCTATAGTAACTTCCTTACCTTTTAATTCAGCAGCTAACTTTTGTGCTTCTTCTAATTCAGCAAGCTTCTTTTTTCTTTCATTTTCTTTTTTTGCATTAACAATATGTAATGCATTAGCTGTTGCTTCTTCTGCTAATTTCCTAGGAAATAAATAGTTTCTTGCATATCCATCTGATGCCTCTATAACATCACCTTTTTTACCCATTTTTTTTACGTCTTGTAATAAAATTACCTTCATATTATACACCTATCCTTTAAAGTTTTATTCTTTTAAATCCAAATGTTTCTTTATTGCTTCTTTTAGAATATATACAACTTCATCCATTGTTCCATTTACTTTTGCCCCAGCCATATTCATATGACCACCACCACCAAGCTCTTCTAGTATAACTTGAACATTTACTTCGCCTGTTGATCTACCACTTATAGTAATGGCATTATTTATTTCACATAAAACAAAGCATACATCAATTCCTGATATGCCTAGTAGCTCATCCGCTGCTCGTGCAACAATTACGGTATTATTTACTTCACTAGGACAAATAGCTATAGCTAAATTATCATGAACTTCAGCACTTTTAATAGTATCTGAAATTAACAAATAGTCTTCTAAGCTATCAGTAAACATCTTTTTAACTTCTATAGTATCTGCACCTAGAGATCTTAAAAAGGCTGCAGCATCAAAAGTTCTTACTCCTGACTTAAATTGGAATCCCTTAGTATCCATAAAAATTCCACCTAAAAGTCCTTCTGCCTCAACCTTTGAAATCCTTGGCTTCTGCAACATATATTGTATTAATTCAGTTACCATTTCTGATGTAGAAGATGCGTAAACTTCTATATAGTTTAGTAATGCCCCATCTATTATATCAGGGCTTCTTCTATGATGATCTATAATTATCTTTCTATTGATTTTTTCAACTATACTTAAATTATTCACATATCCCTTGTTATGGACATCTACTATTATTAATAATGTTTTATCATTAATTGCCTTTTCAGCATCACTACTAGAAATTAATAAATTATCATATTTACTGTCGTTCTTAAGCTTATTCATATAATAATCAATGGCATTATTATCATTATCAATTATTATATTACAACTTTTACCTAATTGTCTTATGGCTGACCATAATCCAACTGCTGCTCCAAAAGAATCCATATCCGGATTTTTATGACCCATAATAAGTATATTACTACTTTCAAAAATCAACTCTCTTAATGCTTGTGAAATTACTCTTGCTCTAACTCTAGTTCTCTTTTCAAGCTCACGGGTATTTCCACCAAAGAAGCTTATCTTTTCATTATTTTTAATAACTACTTGATCTCCACCTCTACCTAATGCTAGCTCTCTAGCAGTCATTGCATTATTATAGTTCTCTTGTGAATTATCTCCACCTCTACCTATTCCTATACTTAAAGTAACTTCTAACTTATTACCTCTATCAATATTAGAGATTTCATCTAATATGCTAAATTTACAATTAATTTCATCATTAATATATTTATCTTGTACTGATAAACAATATTTATTATATTCATATTTAATAATCATAGCTTTTAACTTTTTACCATATGAATTTATTGTTTTTTCTACTTCTGCAGCTAACATAGGTCTATTTGCTTCATCAGTTCCTTCTAATGCCTCTGATAAATTATCTACTTCTATTAACATTATACTTTCTCTAATTGAATACAAATCTCTTAAATTGCTTACCTCATTAAAATATACTATATATTTTTGTTTTATATATGGACTATTTTCATCACTTATATTAGTTGCATATATACTATAAAAAGAATCTTTTATCTTTACCCTTTGTCTTAAATCTTTATCACACTTTAATAACTTTTGCAAATCAAGATTTCTACCTATACTAAGTATATTTTGCTCCTTTAAGTCTAGTAAATTTAATTCTTCTTTTAATCTCTTATTAGCCCAAAGTATATTACCTTCATTATCAATTAAAGCTAATGGATATAACATATTCGAAATATTGTCATTTATATTTGCTTTAATTTTTGTAGTTAAAGTATCAACTTTTTCATTGTATAGTTGTCTATCAATATCTGAATATGCATTCCATACTACATATATTATCAAAATTGCACTTGCTAAATAAAACTCCCTTATATAATAAAGAATTATTGCTAAAATAGTAATTGCAATTGATATTAATAACTTCCTATACTTTTTGAGCTTTTTTTTCATAAAAGCCTCCTAAATTTTATATTAATAACGTCCCCTGATATGATTTTGAAGTTTAGTTAAACTCTTACCTTCCTTTTCATATTCATGTTCTTCAGCTATTCCTAATTTTAATTTTTTTCTCATTTCATCATCTACTTCATTACAGCTATATCCCAGCTTCTGTGCTAATACATATAAGATTAAAATCGCTCCAGCTATACAGTTTAATATAGAATCCTTAGCTACATTAGTTCCCCTTGTTAAAAGTGAGAAAAACTCACCTATAATACATAACAAGCTAGCTTTGAGCTCTTCTATAATTTTAATATTAGCCATAATATTTAGCTCTTCTTTTTTTTTCACTAAATTCTCACCTCTATTCAATACCTTGTATCTTTATTTTAATTATTTTTCTTTATTAATGCAACTAAATAGGGGTTGAATTACAAATTATGTAATTGTTTTTAAATATAAAAATAAAAGCCCCTGAAAATCAGGGGCTAATAAACTTATTACTATTCAGTTGTGAATGGTAATAAAGCTATGTTTCTTGATCTCTTGATAGCATCTGTTAATTGTCTTTGATGCTTAGCGCAAGTACCAGAAATTCTTCTTGGAAGAATCTTACCTCTTTCTGTAACAAACTTTCTTAGCTTGTTGATATCTTTGTAATCTATTGATTCAGCTTTATCTACACAGAAAGCACATACTTTTCTCTTAGATCTTCTCATTTTTCCAGATCTTTTCATTTCTCTCATGATGTTCCCTCCTTATAAAATAATTAGACTTTTTTAAAATGGCATATCACCATCATCTACTGGAGTCATATCTCCAAATCCCATATCAGGACCTTCTGTTGGAGCACCCCATGTGTTATCAGAATTTCTTGAGTATGAATTATTATTACCTTCACCAGAACCAGAACCTATGAACTCGAAACTTTCTACAGCTACATCAGTAGTGTATCTTTTAGTTCCATCTTGAGCATCATAACTACCTGTTCTTATGCTTCCAGTAACAGCAATTTGTCTACCCTTTGTAAGATATTGTGTAATTGTTTCTCCAGTTTTTCCAAATGCTACACAATTTATAAAATCTGTTTCATCTTTTTTAAATTGTCTATTTATAGCAACAGTAAATCTACAAACTGCAGTACCGCTACCTGCTGCATATCTTAATTCTGGATCTTTAGTAAGTCTACCAATAAGTATAACTTTATTCATTTCAATACACCTCTTACGCTTCGTTTTTAACGATTATGTGTCTTATAACACCATCAGTAATTCTGAAAACTCTGTCTAACTCTTTTGGTAATTCAGGATTAGCTTCGAAGTTAATTAAAGTATAGTAACCTTCGTTAACTTTGTTTATTTCGTAAGCAAGCTTTCTCTTACCCCAGAAATCAACATTTTCAACTTTTCCTCCACCGTTTTCTATAACACCTTGGAATTTTTCGATTCCAGCCTTAACAGCCTCTTCATCTAATGATGGGTGTAATATAAATATAGTTTCGTACTTTCTCATCATTTTCACCTCCTTTGGACTAACGGCTACATTTTACTGTAGCAGGGATTACAATTTAAGATTTTATCACTTTATTTTACTATTTTCAAGTATTTTTATTTCAATTATTAGATTTAACAACCTTTTTTGCATCTTTTTGGAACTTTAAACGTGGTATCATAACAATTCTACCACACCCAATACACTTTATTTTAATATCAGCCCCTAATCTTATTACTTCAAACTCTTTGCTACCACAAGGATGTTGTTTTTTCATTTCAACAATATCACCTAAATCAAATGTTTCAATCATATTTCTCCTCCTAAATATTATTTTTTATTTATAATGGTTGTTTTTGGATATGGAATTTCTATTCCTGCTTCATCTAAAGCTATTTTTATATCTTTTCTTAATTCTCTTTCCATTTCCCATTGACTTAATGGTTCTGCTCTCCCAACAACTCTAATAGTTACTCCTGAAGCATTTAAGGAAAGTACCCCTAATACATCAATTTCACTTCTTAATTTATCTTTATGTTTTTCCTCAAATAAATTACTAGTTTTCTTAATTACCTCTA
This sequence comes from uncultured Clostridium sp., assembly GCA_900547475.1. GTDB lineage: Bacteria > Bacillota > Clostridia > Clostridiales > Clostridiaceae > Clostridium. The sequence goes on from URGW01000038.1 coordinate 17,012, forward strand.
TAGCTGTATCTACATTCTCTTCATAAGCTATTTCAACATCAACTATAAACCTTATATTTCCTCTTGAATGATTTGTTACTTCTAACACAGACCCATTTGGTATTAAATGTAAATCCCCTGTAAAATCCCTTAGAACTGTTGTTCTTATACCAATACTTTCTACTATTCCTGAAAACTGTCCAATAGTCACATGATCCCCAACCCCATATTGATCTTCAAATAATACAAAAAAACCATTAATAAGGTCCTTCACCAAGCTTTGTGCTCCAAGACCTATGGCAAACCCTCCTGCACTGACCAATGCTACAGGTATTTTAGCTAAGATATCATATAGCATAGATCCTATACCTATTATATAAACTGTATACTTCAAAACGCTTTTTAATACTTCTCCTATAGTCAATGCCTTCTGTGGCTCCAAAGAAAAGCTAGTCTTGCTAGCAACCTGTCTATCAACAAACTTATTTATAATTTTGTTTCCTATTCTTATTGAAAAATACATTATAATTGATATGACTATAATTGATATAACTTTTTCAAATATAGCATCTAAATCTATTCTCTTGCTAAAAAAATCAAATATTTTCTTACTTATGCTAGCAAACTCCGTAAATCCATCCATATAATGATTACCCTCTTTATCTACTTAATTACTATATACTTAGATTCTTCTTTCTTATATATATTCTTAAATTCAATTATATTGCTACTAATTATTTTATTTAATTCTTCTTCCTCTTCTATCCTAATACAAATTCCACAACTTTGAGTAATTAAAGTCGGTGTAGGCATTATTCTAAACTTGTAATTTACTCCATTTAACTTTTGTTCTGCAGACATTGCATCATGAGTATTTTTAAATACTATAATATAATAATTCATTCTTCTATTTCCTCCTTAAATTATATATATTAATTATATTATATCTGTTTTTAATTTTTAATAAATATATTAAAATTGCTATTTAAAAATTACATATTTTTCTAATGGCTTATTGCAATTTTATTTATTTATTTTATTATAGTATAAGAAAGAATATTTTTACGTGTATATAAAAGGAGAAAAGAATGAAGGTATATTTAGATAACGGAAGCACATCATTCCCCAAACCAAAGATTGTATCTGATTCCATATATAATTATCTAACCAATATTGGTGGAAATCCTGGAAGATCAAATCATTCTAATGCGTTAGAAGCTAATAGATCAGTATATATGGCAAGGGAAGAGATTTGTGATTTGTTTAATTATGATAAACCTGAAAATGTAATATTTACAAATAACATTACATCTTCATTAAATATTTTACTAAATGGAGTAATAAAACCTGGTGATCATATAATAACATCTTCTATGGAGCATAATTCAGTTATTAGACCTCTATATAATTTAAAAAACAATTTAAATATAGATATAGACATAGTTAATGCAAATATTCTTGGTATTGTAGATATAAAAGATATAGAGAAATTAATTAAATCTAATACAAAATTAATAGTTATTACTCATGCTTCTAATGTTGTAGGATCAATTCAACCAATAAAGCAAATAGGAGATTTATGTAAAAAACTTGGAATATATTTTATATTAGATAGTGCTCAAAGTGCAGGTGTACTAGATATTAACTTTAAAGATTTATCATTAAATGCTTTAGCTTTTACTGGTCATAAAAGTCTATTAGGACCTCAAGGAATAGGTGGCTTTATTATTGATGATAAATTAAATGAAATTTGTAATCCATTAATATTAGGAGGTACTGGTAGCTTATCACACTCACTAACTCAACCTGATTTCTTACCTGATAAATTTGAATCTGGAACATTAAACATACCTGGAATAGTAGGTCTATATGAAGCAATAAAGTTTATTAAATCTGAAGGTTTAAATACAATTTATGAGCATAACAGCTATTTAAGATCTTATTTAATAGAAGGAGTTCTTAATATTCCTAACTATACAATAAGTGGTGCTTTAGATAGAAAATCTGCAACCTCTTGCGTATCAATAACTCATTCTAAATTAGATGTTAGCGAGTTATCTTATATTTTAGAATCTGATTTTAATATTAACAATAGAAGTGGATTGCATTGTGCTCCATTAGCTCATAAAACTCTAGGTACTTATCCTAATGGAACTGTTAGACTTAGTTTAGGTTATTTTAATACATTAGAAGAAATTAAATACACAATAGATTCTTTAAATAAAATAAATTCAATTTATAAGTAATTTTTTTACTGATGAATAAGTTATATTATTCTTGTCGATACTTTCAATAAGGAGGTTATGACATGGATAATTGTTTTTGTGTAGATTCATTATCCCCTAATTCTTCTCATGAATTAGGGGAATATTTATATATAAAGCTTAAAGATATCTTTATAGAAAATAGACCTATAATATTTTTATGTATTGGAACTGATAGAGCAACAGGTGATTCATTAGGCCCTCTAATTGGATATAAACTTAAAAATATTGAAAGAAAGAATATTTATATCTATGGCTCTTTAGAATATCCTGTCCATTCTATTAATTTATCTGAAGTTTTAAATAAGATTAAATCTAATTTTATAAATCCTTTTATTATTGGAATAGATGCATCTCTTGGTAATGTCCAAAATATAGGAAAAGTATTTATTGAAGATTCTCCCCTCCATCCTGGTTTAGCCCTAGATAAAGCTTTGCCAGAAGTAGGTGAAATGAATATAAAAGGTATAGTTAATATGTCTGGTAACTTAGACTTCATGATGTTACAAAATACTAGATTATTTGTTGTCATGTCTCTAGCTGATTGTATTTCAAATGCTATATCTTATTTTATAAGTAAATCCTTATCAAACAACACTTTAATATCTTCTGATTAAAAGTTTGCTCTATTTAATTTTTTGTTAATCATAATTAGTAATAAAAAATGCGGCTATTTAAATAACCGCATTTTAATTATTTAATTTTTACTATTAATAGCCTCATTTAAAACATGTAACTCTTCCTCAGATAAACCATATCTTGATATTCCTTTATCTATAGGTTTAGCATATGTAGTACTATCATGTCTAGAATATATTCCAGTTATAATAACACCATCGTTATATGAATCTAATATTGCAATTGAGAAGCTTAAATCACTACCTACATCTTCAAAAGCCTTATATCTCATTATAGCAACCTTATTAACACAACCTTTTAATTCTTGTGAAACATTTTTACATTCATCAATTGCTTCTTGAGATTTGTTTAATGCTCTTTCAATATTATCTAGATTATCATTAATCATTTTTTCTAAATTTTTATTGTTAACGCCTCTCATCATCTTTCTATATTTTTTTTCTAATTTTTTTACAGATACTAATAATATCATTGTAATTATAAAAAGTAATAATGTTATTATTGCTAATCCTATTATTATGAAGATTGAATATTCATTAATTATATTTATTATGCTGTCCATTTATGCTACTTCCCTCCAAATGTTTCACGTGAAACATTTTATAAATTAATTATTTCTAATATTCTTTGTAAATCCTCTTCAGAGTAGTATTCAATCTCTATCTTACCCTTATTATTTTTATTTGTTATATTTACCTTTGTTCCAAAATAATTCTCTAACTTATAAGTTACATCCTTATAATATGGATTAGTTTCATTTGATGTCTTTGATTTAGCTCTTGTAGGGCTAGTCTTTAATTTTCTTATTAAAATTTCTAACTCTCTTACTGATAACTTATCATCAATAACATTTTGTGCTAATTCACATTGAACCTTACTATCAGTTATTCCTAATAAAGCTCTACCATGCCCCTCTGAAATTACACCCTCAATAATATATTGTTGAACATCTTCACTAAGATTTAATAATCTTAAAGTATTAGTTATTGTAACACGTGACTTTCCTATTCTTTTGCTTAATTCCTCTTGTGTTAAGTTAAAATCACTTATTAATTTCTTATATGCTAATGCTTCCTCAATAGAATTTAAATCTTCTCTTTGAATATTTTCAATCAGTGATATTTCTAAAACTTGTTTTTCAGTTAAATTCATTACTATTGCAGGTACCTCTTTAAGTCCTATAGCTTTAGCTGCCCTCCATCTTCTTTCCCCAGCTACAATAATATATTCATCATCAACTTTTTTTAGTATTAATGGTTGTATTATTCCATTGCTTTTAATTGATTCTGCTAACTCTAATATTTTTTCATCATCAAAAGATTTTCTTGGTTGACCTTCATTACTCTTAATTAAATTAATATCTATTAATATAGAACTCTTTTCTTTAATATTCTTAGTTTTTTCTACCTTAGTATCTAATGTACCTAAAGTAGTATCCTCTGGTATAAGAGCATTTAGACCTTTACCTAATCCAAATTTTTTACTCATATCTTTACCTCTCCTACTGCTTACTTAAAAATTCTTTTGCAAAGCGCTTATAAGCATCTGCACCCTTACACTTTTCATCATAAAGCATAATTGGCAATCCAAAGCTTGGTGCTTCTGCTAATCTTATATTTCTAGCAATAGTTGTTTTATATACTTTATCAGTAAAGAAGTTTTTTGCTTCTTCATATACTTCATTGCTTAAATTAGTTCTATAATCATACATCGTCATAAGTACACCTTCTATATCCAATGACTTATTTAACGATTTTTTTACCAATTGTACTGTATTAATTAATTGTCCTACACCTTCTAATGCATAAAACTCACATTGTATAGGTATTAACACAGAATCAACTGCTGTTAAAGCATTAATTGTTAAAACACCTAATGAAGGTGGACAATCTATAAATATAAAGTCATATTGATCTTGTATAGATGCAATTTCTCTTAAAAGTATAGTTTCTCTATCTTTTACATCAATTATTTCAACTTCTGCACCTGCTAATTCCATAGTCGATGGTGCTATGTATAAATTAGTAATTAATTCACTTTTTATAATAACATCTTTTAATGGTACATTTGCTGTAAGTACATCATACATAGAATAATCTAAATTTCTCTTATCTATTCCAAATCCACTTGTTGTATTTCCCTGTGGATCAATATCAATTGTCAATACTTTATAACCTTCCATTGCTAAATAAGCACATAAGTTAATATTAGTAGTAGTTTTTCCTACTCCACCTTTTTGATTAAAAATACATATCTTTTTCATATAAAGCCCTATTCTAGGACTTCACCCCCTTCCCATAATTATATTATATATATTTTTATATAATAATTAAAGATAGCCATGCTAAATTTAAAGTAAATTTTGTATAAATGTTTCACGTGAAACATAAAAATTTTGCTTCGCAGACTATATGTTTCTACTGCTTTTAAAAGTTATCCACTTCTTTAGAAAATTGCATTCCCTAAAGAATAAAAAAAGCACTCAAAAGAGTGCTTTTTTTATTTATTTTTAGGGATAGAAACTGTTATTTCAATACACTCTTCTTTATCTTGAAGCTTGTATTCTGCTGGAATATTAAATTTACTTAATACTTGTTTTATAGTATTAACATATAACTTTCCAGGTAAAACACCTTTTCCTTTTCTTTTTTTCATTTGTTCGCCAGCTAACTTTAATAGTTCAGTATTAATTAACTCTTCAGTCTTTTTCACATTTAAAGAGTTAGCTATTACTTTTTTTACAACCTTTAATTGCAACTGTTCGCTTGGCAAACTTAATAGTGCTCTCGCATGTCTTTCTGTTAAATTATTTTCAAGGCATAGTAATCTTACCTTTTCACTTAGTTTAAGTAATCTTAATTTATTAGCTATAGTAGATTGTTTTTTCCCCATCCTTTTAGCTAATTCTTCTTGAGTAAAATTATGCTCATTAATTAAGTTATAATATGCCTCAGCTTCCTCCATAAAATTTAAATCTTCTCGTTGTAAATTTTCTAATAATGCAATTTCTGCTGATTGAGTGTCCGTAATTTCAATTATATTGCACGGAACAACTTCAAGCTCTGCCATTCTAGCAGCTCTCCATCTTCTTTCTCCAGCAACTAACTCAAATTTATCTCCCATTTTTCTTACAGTAATAGGTTGAATTATACCATGTTCTTTTATTGATTGGCTTAATTCTTCTAGTGCTTCTTCTTTAAAAAACTTTCTTGGTTGATATGCATTAGGAAAAATATTATCAACCCTTACGTTTATTATTTCTTTATTCATACTGTACGACCATCCCTCATAATTTGTTAATCAACAACTAATTCCACATTTTAACAGCGATATTTATACTATTTATTTCTATATATATTTAAAAAAATAAATTTATATTTAATTTTATACTCTTAATATATTTATTATAAATTCATATTATTTCCATTAAAATAATTTTATCCTTTATCTACTACTATTGTAAAGGCTTTTTATTAACTGTTCCCGCTTTTCTTGGATAAGTTTTTGAACAATTTTTTACTTTCTTTACTTCTACTATATTGTGTTTTAAATCAGTTTCTTCAATAGATATTTCTATTATTCCCTGTAATTCTCCACCTAATATTTTTATGGCATTACTTCCATTTTCAAGTTCTTCATCAATAGCAGGTCCTTTTAATGCTACAAAATAACCGCCCTTTTTTACATATGGCATACAAAACTCAGATAAAACTGCCATATTTGCTACAGCTCTTGATGTTGCAACATCAAATTTTTCTCTTAACTCTGGTTTTCTAGCTCCATCTTCAGCTCTAGAATGAATAGTTTTTACATTCTTTAATCCAAGTTCTCTAACTACAAGATTTAAAAAATTAATTCTTTTATTTAAAGAATCTAAAAGAGTTACTTCTACATTTGGATTCATAATTGCAATTGGAAGCCCTGGAAAACCAGCACCAGTTCCAACATCAATTATAGTTTTAGCATTCTTTATTGGTTCAGACTTAAAAGCCTTAATACAATCTATAAAATGCTTTTTAATAACATCCTCATCTTCTGTTATAGCTGTTAGATTTATTTTTTCATTCCATTCTTGAAGAAGTCTCATATATTTAATAAATTGTTCGTATTGAACTTCCGTAAATTCTAGTCCAGCATCCTTTGAAGCTGTTTTCATTAATTCAAAAAACTTCATCTTTAGTCCTCCTGCTTATTTTTCTTATATTGATGTTCTAAATATATTAATAAAACTGATATATCAGCTGGAGATACTCCAGATATTCTTGATGCCTGACCTATACTTACTGGTCTTATCGAACTTAATTTTTGAATTGCTTCTACTCTTAAGCCCTTTACATCACTATAATCTATATTTTCAGGCAATAACTTTTTCTCAAATTTTTTAAACTGCTTAACTTGATCCAATTGACTAGCTATATAACCTTCATATTTAGCTATAATATTAACTTGTTCGCCAATATCATCTGTATATTCTGGTCTTTCTAAATCTAATGGTGCTAACATGAAATAATCTAATTCCGGTCTTTTAATTAATTCATACATACTTATTGGTTTCTTAAGTTCTGTAGAGTTAAGTGATACTAAGAATTCATTATTTTCCCTCTTATTAGTTATCTGTAAATTCTTTAGTCTTTCAACTTCATTTTCTATATTAGATTTTCTATTTAAAAATCTATTGTATCTCTCATCACTTACTAGACCAACTTTTCTTCCTATTTCAGTTAATCTAAAATCAGCATTATCTTGTCTTAATAATAGTCTATATTCTGCTCTAGATGTCATCATTCTATAAGGCTCATTAGTACCCTTAGTTACTAAATCATCAATTAAAACACCTGCATATGCATCTGAACGTGTTAATATCATTGGTTCTTCACCTTTAATCTTTAATGCAGCATTTATACCTGCAACAATTCCCTGTGCAGCAGCTTCTTCATATCCAGAACTACCATTTAACTGTCCTGCTCCATATAAACCTTCTATTGTTTTAAATTCTAATGTTGGTTTTAATTGAGTTGGGTCTATTGAATCATATTCTATAGCATAAGCAGTTCTTAATAGCTCTACATTTTCTAATCCCTCTAATGTTCTATACATCTTTACTTGAACATCTTCTGGTAATGATGATGACATTCCACCAACATACATTTCTAGTGTATCTTCACCTTCTGGTTCTATAAATATTTGATGTCTATTTTTATCTGGGAACTTCATTACTTTATCTTCTATAGATGGACAATATCTTGGCCCAACACCTTCGATACTACCATTATACATAGGAGATCTATCTATATTTTCCTTTATAATATTGTGAGTTTCTTCATTAGTATAAGTTAACCAACAAGAAACTTGTTCTCTATCTATATTGTCATGCATAAATGAAAATGGAACTATTTTTTTATCTCCAGGTTGTTCAATCATTTTTGAAAAATCTACAGATCTTCTATTAATTCTTGCTGGAGTTCCAGTCTTAAATCTTCTCATTTCTATTCCAAGATCCATTAAATGTTGTGTTAACTCATTAGCTGCTGCTAATCCATTTGGTCCACTATTATAAGTTACATCTCCAATTATTATTCTTGCTCTTAAATATGTACCTGTTGTTAACACTATAGCTTTACATTTATAGAAAGCACCATTCTTAGTTAAAGCTCCAACTACCTTTCCATCTTCAACTTCAATATCAATAACTTCTAATTGTCTAACTTCTAAATTTTCTTGATTTTCTAGAACACTTTTCATTCTATTTTGATATTTTTTTCTATCAGCTTGTGCTCTTAAAGAATGTACTGCTGGTCCTTTAGATGTATTTAACATTCTTGATTGAATAAATGTATGGTCAATATTTATCCCCATTTCTCCACCTAATGCATCAACTTCTCTTACTAAATGACCTTTTGCTGTACCTCCTATATTAGGATTACAAGGCATTAAACCAATTGCATCAAGATTTAATGTACATACTAATGTCTTTAATCCCATTCTAGCTGAAGCAAGCCCTGCTTCACATCCAGCATGACCTGCACCAACTACAATTACGTCGTATTCTCCTGCATTATATCTCATTTTCTACTCCTACTTTCCTACACAGAAATCTCCAAATATTTTATTTACTAAATCCTCTTCTAATTCATCTCCTGTAATTTCATTTAAAGCTCTTAAAGATGAAGTTACAAAAATAGATATTAAATCTAAATATTCATTCATTCTTACTCTATTTAATGCATTTTCTGCATTTTCTAACGCTCTAAATAATGCTTGCTTATGTCTTGAATTAGATATTATCAGACTTTCTGTATCAATTTTTCCACTAAAGAATAACTCCTTTATTGTTTCTTTTAAATCACCTAATCCAAGTTCTTCTTTAGCTGACACCTTAATTATATTCTCAAAACTATTTATCATATTTTCATCAATTTTAGACTCTAAATCTATTTTATTTAATATAACAATACATTTTTTATCCCCAACTGATTCTATAATCTCTCTATCTTCATCATCTAGCTCTCTTGATGAATCAAGAACTAATAAAACTAAATCAGCTTCTTGAATTTTTTCTCTAGATCTTTCTACTCCAATTCTTTCAACAACATCCTCAGTTTCTCTAATACCTGCTGTATCAATTATTTTAACTGGAATACCATCTAAGTTTATGTACTCTTCAATTATATCTCTTGTTGTTCCTGCAATATCAGTTACTATTGCCCTCTTTTCTCTTAATAAAGCATTTAATAAAGATGATTTTCCTACATTTGGCTTCCCAACTATAGCAAGACTTAAACCTTCTCTAATAAGTTTTCCTTCATCGGCATTTTTTAAAAGAACTTGCATTTCACTTATAGCCTTTTCTAAACTTTCTCCAACCTTTAAAGGAATACTTGGATCTACCTCTTCATCATCTTCTGTAAAATCTACAGCAAACTCTACTAATGCTAATACATTTAACATATATTCTCTTAATCTATTAATTTCTCTAGATAAATATCCTGTACTTTGCATTAAAGCAGATTTCATTGCTAAATCTGTTTTAGCTGTTATTATATCCATAACAGCCTCAGCTTGTGATAAGTCTATTCTACCATTTAAAAACGCTCTTTTAGTGAATTCCCCTGGCTCTGCAAGCCTAGCACCAGCTTTAATTACGGCCTCTAGAACTTTATTTGTAGATACTACACCACCATGACAGTTTATTTCTATTGTATCTTCTGCTGTAAAACTTCTTGGTCCTTTCATAAAACTAATTATTACTTCATCAATTAATTCATTAGTTTCTATATCATATATATGACCATATTTCATTGTGTATGGTTTCATATTTTTGATATCATCATTACTTTTAGGTCTAAATACTTTTGATGCTATATCTAACGCTTTATCTCCGGATATTCTTATAATTGCGATTCCACCTTCACCTAAAGCTGTAGCTATCGCACATATTGTATCAAATTCTTTCATTTTATCCTCCAGTTTTAGTGACAAGTGGATAAACTTCTACATTATAAAGTTGTCACTATTATTAATACTTTTGCTAATAAGTATATTTAAATTTTATCCTTATTTTCTTTTTTTAATTATTATGCCCTATTTTCGCTATTATTCATTTTACAAAACAATTTTATATAAGTCAAAATTCTAAAAAAATAATAAGAGAAGGCCTAATTTAGGCTTTCTCTTATTATTTTTTTAAACTTATAATTATTCTTCTAAAAGGCTCTTCACCTTCACTATATGTGTTAATATCAGTATATTCTTGTAGTGCTGAATGAATAATTCTTCTCTCATAAGGATTCATAGGTTCTAACTTATATGGTCTTCCAGATTTTTTAACCTTATAAGCGGTCTTTTGAGCTAACTTTATTAAAGTTTCCTCTCTTTTATGCCTATAGTTTTCTGCATCTAAAACAACTTTCTTATATGGATTTTCATGATTTTTATTAATTACTAATGAAACTAAGTATTGAAGTGAATCTAAAGTTTCACCTCTATATCCTATTACTAATCCCATATTAGGACCTTTCAAATTAATCTTAATAATACCATTTTCCTCTTTAATATCGATGTCTGATTTTATATTCATAGAACTTAAAACATTAATTAAGAATGTTTTTGCATCATCTAAGACATCTAATTTTTTAGTAACCTTAACTTTAGCAGGTTTTGTACCAATTAAGTTAAATAACCCCTTACTACCCTCATCAATTACTTCAACATCAACTTTATCCTTTGTTAACTTTAACTCATCTAATGCATGTTTTAAAGCTTCTTCTACTGTTTTACCAGTCATTTCAATTGTTTTCATACCCTATTCACCACCTAGAAAATATGATAATTATCTCTTTTTAGTTTTTGGTGTAGATTTTTTAGCTTTTTCAATTTTAGATTGTGCTGCTTTTTCTTCTTCAATTTTTTTCTTTTTCATTGCTGGTAAATAATTTAAGAAATACGTTTGTATTAATTGAATTATTCCACCAGTTATCCAATAAATTACTAATATTGGTTGGAATTGAAGTGACATAAATCCCATCATCCCTGACATAACTATGTTCATAGTACTCATATTCATTCCGCCTTCTTGTTGAGGCATTGATTTACTCAATAATAATGATGGTATATAAGTACTTAATGCAGATAATATTGCTAATATTATAGAAATAAATCCTCCTGGAATATCAAAAATATCTGGAATAAATAAGAATGATGTATCAGCTCCTGGTGTAGCTGTTATATTTCTAAACACTCCATATAAAGCAAATAATATTGGTAAAGGTAATAATGCCGGTAAACAACCACCAAACATACTAACATTATTTTCTTTCATTAATTTAGAAGTTTCTAATTGTAACTTCTGTGGATCATTTGCATACTTTGCTTGAAGTTTCTTCATCTCTGGTTGAATTTCTTGCATTTTTGCATTTGATTTTGTTGATTTAATATTAAGAGGTAATATTAATAATCTAATTATTGCTGTAAATAATATGATTGCTAATACATATGAAACCCCTTCTGAGTTTTCTGGTACTCCTAATGCTATAATTAACTTATGTAAAGCCTCGAACATCTTCGTCATTACATCTACTATCGCATTCCACATTCTATAGCCTCCTTATTTTACCGGATCATATCCCCCGTTTTTGTTAAAAGGATTACACCTAAAAATCCTCTTTATAGATAAAAATCCTCCCTTTAAAGCCCCATATTTAGTGATGGCTTCAACTGCATACTGAGAACATGTAGGTACAAATATACATCTTCTTGGACGCATAGGAGAATAATATTTTTGATATAACTTTATAATTGTTAAAAGCAATTTTTTCATTGCAAATATATTCCTGCCTTTTTAAATAAGTTTATCATAGCAGCTTCTACATCGCTATATTTTTTTTCATTTATAGCGCTTCTAGCTACAAAAACAAAATCATATCCTGATTTAATATCTTTTATATTTAATCTATAGCTTTCATATATAAGTCTCTTACTTCTACTTCTAACTACGCTATTTCCAACTTTCTTACTTACTGAAATACCTACCTTATTATATGGTAGATTTTCATCATTTATATTTTTTTTATTATTGAAAACATATAAAACTAATAATTTATTAGCATAAGACTTTCCTCTTCTGTAGACAAGTCTGAATTCAGTATTTTTTCTTAATTTATATATCATAAGTTTTAATAAATTCTCCTTAAAATTCCTGCACTTGCAGAAAAAAGGCCACAAAGTGCGGCCCTTATGCTGTTAATTTTTTTCTACCTTTTTGTCTTCTTCTCTTAAGAACAGTTCTTCCTGAAGCAGTGCTCATTCTTTTTCTGAAACCATGTTCTTTTTTTCTTTGTCTCTTTTTTGGTTGGTATGTCATGAACATTCGAAATACACCCCCTTTGAGTGATTTATTTTATAGTAAAAACTATACTTCTCAAATTAAAGTTACCTTATTATTATATATATTTACCTTTTTACTGTCAATATTAATTAAATTCCGAAAAACTGTTGATAAAGTTATACACAGTTTAAAATTTGTGGATAACTTATTGATAACCCATATTGATTTATGATATTATTAAGTATAAGTGTGAATAAATATGTGAATAACTTAACTTATCCACAGTTGTGGATTAATCTGTGTATAACTTGTTCGATTTTTCTTAATAATTATTTAGTTTTTTATATATTTTTGTCATAAATAGGGCGTTTATTAGCTGTTAATAATATTTATATATATAATATCAAAAACTGTGGATAACTATATTATAATTATATTATCTACATAAACTGTTAATATGTTATTAATTTTTTCAACCTTATTAACATACTCATTTTTCTGTTAATAATTCTGTTGATATATTGTTTATAATTTTTTAAAATTTCTTTTTTTGGAGGATACTTAAATGGAGACTGAGCTTAAAGAATTATGGGAAAAAACCCTAAATATAATAAAAGGCGAGTTAACTGAGGTTAGTTTTAACACTTGGATTAAAAGTTGCGAGCCACTATGCATATCAGCCAACACAATAAAAATCAGTGTCCCTAATTCCTTCACTCAAGATATATTGGAAAAAAGATATAAGGATTTAGTTATAAATTCAATAGAAGCTGCTTGCTCTAAAACTTATAATTTAGAGTTTTTAATCGCTTCTGAAATACAAGAAGCTGAAGAAAAAGAAAAAAAAGAAACTACTAAGGATAATATAGCTGTTACAGTTAATGATGAAATGTCTAGTACATTAAATCCTAAGTATACTTTTGATTCTTTTGTAATAGGTAATAGTAATAGATTTGCTCATGCTGCATCTCTTGCTGTTGCCGAATCTCCAGCTAAAGCTTATAATCCTCTTTTTATCTATGGAGGCGTAGGATTGGGTAAAACACACTTAATGCATGCTATTGGACATTATATACTTCAAAATAATCCAAATGCTAAAGTTGTGTATGTTTCATCAGAAAAATTCACAAACGAATTAATAAATGCTATTAAAGATGATAAGAATGAAGAGTTCAGAACTAAATATAGAAGCGTAGACATTCTATTAATAGATGATATTCAATTTATTGCAGGAAAAGAACGAACTCAAGAAGAATTCTTCCATACTTTTAATACTCTACATGAAGCCAATAAACAAATAATTCTATCATCAGATAGACCACCTAAAGAAATTCCAACTTTAGAAGATAGATTACGTTCAAGATTTGAATGGGGGCTTATTGCTGATATTCAGGCTCCTGATTTTGAAACAAGAATGGCCATTTTAAAGAAGAAGGCAGATGTAGAAAATCTAAATGTACCTAATGAAGTAATGGTTTATATAGCAACAAAAATTAAATCTAATATTAGAGAGCTTGAAGGAGCATTAATCAGAATAGTTGCTTATTCATCATTAACAAACAGGGAAATAACTGTAGATTTAGCTACAGAAGCTTTAAAAGACATAATTTCAAATAAACAAAATAAAAGCATCACTATTGATCTAATTCAAGACGTAGTCGCTGCTTATTTTAATTTAAGAGTTGAAGACCTAAAATCACAGAGAAGAACTAGAAATGTAGCATATCCTAGACAGATAGCTATGTATTTAAGCAGAAAGCTTACAGACATGTCACTCCCTAAAATTGGTGAGGAATTTGGAGGGCGTGATCATACAACTGTTATACATGCTTATGAAAAAATATCAGAAACTCTAAATAATGACGAAAGCTTAGAACATACCATAAACGATATAACAAAAAAGCTAACACAAAAATAATCAACAATTGTACATAATAACTAGTGAATACTTTGTGGATAAGTCATTTTTTAGTTTTTCAGTGTGGATACTGTGGATAAGACTATCAATTTGTTACCGACTTATCCACAGTATTTTTTACATGCATTTTATTGAAATATAAGGGCTGAAAGTACTTATCCACAAATCCACAGCCCTTACTACTACTATTATTATATTTATTTATTATATTTATCTTATTATATTGCATAGTTCAATGTTAATAACTGTGTATAACTTAGGAGGTAAAAGTATGAACATAATATGCTCAAAACAAAAATTACAAGAAGGTATTTCTATAGTAACTAAAGCAATTACAGGAAAAACAACAATGCCTGTATTAGAAGGTATATATATGGAAGCTAATAAAGAAGGTCTAACTCTTATTGGCTCAGATATGGATGTAAGTATAGAAACAAAGGTTGAAGCTGATGTTATTAAGGAAGGTAGTATTGTTATTGATTCAAAGATTTTTTCTGAAATTATTAGAAAACTACCGAATTCAGATGTAAAAATAGAAATATCAGAAAATGATTTAATACAAATTACATGTGAAAAATCAGTATTTAACTTAGTTTTCATGAATTCTAGTGATTATCCAGCATTACCAAATATAAATGAGGACCTTAGTGTTGAAGTTCCTCAAAACTTATTAAAAAATATGATAAAAGGTACATCATTTGCCATAGCTCAAGATGAAGCAAGACCAATATTACAAGGTATACTTTTTGAAGTGAAAAATAAAGAATTAAATTTAGTTGCATTAGATGGGTATAGATTAGCCGTTAGAAGTGAATTATTAGATGTAGATGATAATATTGAAGTTGTTATTCCTGGAAAAACTTTAAATGAAGTTTCGAAAATATTAGAAGATAATACTGATATTGTAAAAATTACATTCACAAACAATCATATATTATTTAATATTAATAATACAAAAATTATTTCAAGATTATTAGATGGTAAATTTGTTAACTATATTTCTCTTTTACCTCAAGAATATAAATTATTAGTTAATGTTAAAAAACAAGAACTTCAACAAGGTATTGAAAGAGCATCACTAATGGCTAAAGATGGAAATAGTAATTTAATAAGATTAGACGTTCAAGAGGATACTTTAGTTATAACTTCTAATTCTCAATTGGGAAAAGTTAGGGAAGAAGTTAGCATAAATCTGCAAGGAAATGAAGTTCAAATTGCATTTAATTCGAGATATTTATTAGATGTTCTTAAGAATATGGAAGAAGAAGATGTAGTTATAGAGATGACATCAAGCGTTAGCCCGTGTGTAATAAAAGGGAAAAATGGAAATAATGCTAAATATCTAGTTTTACCAGTTAGACTAGTTAGATAGGAGGAAGCTTGTATAAAAGTTGAATAAATATGCAAGGAAATGTTATGAATGAAATAGAAATAAGTACAGAATTTATAAAATTAGATTCGTTTTTAAAATTTTCCGGAGTAGTTTCACTAGGATCAGAAGCTAAAATGTATATTTTGGATGAACTTGTAAAAGTTAATGGTGAAATTTGCATACAAAGAGGGAAAAAATTATATAAAGGTGACATAGTTGAATTTAATGGAGAAACCTACAAAGTAGTTTAAGAAACTATTTTTTCCAGGGTGATTATCCTTATTAAATTTAATATGTTATAATTAAAGGTGTTTAAGATGTTTATTAAAAGATTGCAAATGCTTAATTATAGAAATTATAATGTATTGGATATAAGTTTAGGTCCACATGTTAATGTTTTTATGGGAGATAATGCCCAAGGCAAAACTAATATATTAGAGGGTATATACTATTGTGCTTTTGCAAGATCTCATAGAACGTCAAAGGATAGAGAGCTTATCAATTGGAATTCTGATAATGCATTATTAAGTGTTACAGTTGGTAGGGAGAGATTAGACAAGAGAATAGATATAAGCATTCTTAAGGACGGAAAAAAAGCAATACAAATAAATAAGATTAAAATAAAAAAGATAGGAGAACTATTTGGAAATTTTAATGTTGTAATGTTTTCTCCGGAAGATTTAAAAATAATTAAAGATTCTCCCGGTGTAAGAAGAAAATTTATTGATATGGAGTTATGCCAATTAAATCCTAAATACTATTATAATCTTGTTCAGTATAATAAAGTTTTGAATGAAAGAAATAGTATATTACGAAATAGAAATATAAATAAAGATATTTTAGATGTTTATGATATGCAATTGGTGGAATTTGGATATAATATAATAATAGATAGATTAGAATATATTCAAAAGTTAAATAAATACTCTACTAAAATTCATTCTGATATAACTTCAGGCAAAGAGAAAATTGAATTTAAGTATATTAGTACTATTAAAGATTTAGAAAACATAAAAGAAAATTTCTATTCGCTTTTAGAAAAAAATAGAAGTAGGGATTGCGAAAGAGGAATTACCTCTATAGGTCCACATAGAGATGATTTTACTGTTTTAATAAATGATATTGATACTAAAAGTTATGGATCTCAAGGACAACAAAGAACTGCAGTTTTAACTATTAAATTTTCATCATTAAAAATAATAAAGGAACTTACAGGGGAACATCCAGTATTACTTTTAGATGATGTATTATCAGAATTGGATTTTAGTAGAAAAAGATATATTTTAAGCACAATTGGAGATATACAAACTATTATTACATGTACTGGAATAGAAGATTTGTATGAGTATTTAGATGATAAATCTAAAGTTTTTAAAGTTAAGGATGGAGAAATCCTAAACTAAGGGAGGAGATCTTATGTTTTTACATTTAGGAGAAAATGTAGTAGTACCAATAAAGGATGTAATTGGTATTTTTGATTTACAAACATCAATGTATAGTTCAGATACAATATCATTTTTAAGAATGGCTGAAGAAGACGGATTTGTTGAAAAAATTTCAAAGGAAAGTCCTAAATCATTTGTTATAGCAGAAGTTAATAAAATGAGTAAGGTGTATTTATCGCCTATTTCATCATCTACTTTAACTAAGAGAACAAATATTGATTATAATCCTTAAGTCCAATATTTAGCCTTCAGAGTTAAGAAAACAAAAATATAAGGAGGAGTTTATGTTGGAAGAGAATAAGCAAAGTTATGATGAAAGTCAGATTCAGGTTTTAGAAGGTTTAGAAGCTGTTAGAAAAAGACCTGGAATGTACATAGGGAGCACGAGCTCTAGAGGACTTCATCATTTAGTGTACGAAATAGTAGATAATAGTATTGATGAAGCTTTAGCTGGATTTTGTAAAAACATAGAAGTTACAATAAATGAGGATAACTCAATTACTGTAATAGACGATGGTAGAGGTATGCCAGTTGGTATACATCCTAAAATGGGTAAGGCAACAGTAGAAGTAATAATGACTGTATTACATGCTGGTGGTAAGTTTGGAGGCGGAGGATACAAGGTATCTGGTGGTCTTCATGGAGTTGGTGCATCTGTTGTTAATGCATTATCTGAGTATTGTGAGGTTACTGTAAAAAGAGAAGGCTTTATATGGCAACAAAAATATTCAAGAGGAAATGTATTGTGTGATTTAACTAAAATTGGTGAATCAGATGAGCATGGAACTAAAGTATTATTTAAGCCAGATCATGAAATATTTGAAGATACTGTATTTGACTTTGAAGTATTATCAAGCAGATTACGAGAATTAGCATTCCTTAATAAAGGTATAGCTATAACTTTAATAGATAAGAGAGAAGAGGAAGAAAGAGTTGAAAAATACCATTATGAAGGTGGTATAAAAGAATTTGTTTCTTACTTAAATAGAAATAAAGAAGTGCTACATGAATTGCCTATTTATGTTGAAGGAGAAAAAGATGGAATAATAGCTGAAATTGCACTTCAATATAATGATGGATACAATGAAAACTTATATTCTTTTGCAAATAATATAGATACAATTGAAGGGGGAACTCACTTAGCGGGATTTAAGAGTGCTTTAACTAGGGCGATAAATGATTATGCTAAGAGATTTGGTCATATAAAAGATAATGACAAGAACCTTTCAGGTGATGATGCGAGAGAAGGACTTACAGCTGTAGTTTCTGTTAAAATATCTGAACCTCAATTTGAAGGGCAAACTAAAACTAAGTTAGGAAATTCAGAAGTTAGAGGTATTGTTGATTCAATTGTTGCTGAAGGAGTAAGTATTTTCTTAGAAGAAAATCCTGCTGTAGGAAAAATCATAATAGATAAAGCGTTAATGGCAGCAAGAGCTAGAGATGCAGCTAGAAAAGCGAGAGAGCTTACAAGAAAATCAGTACTTGAAAGATCTACACTTCCAGGAAAACTTGCAGATTGTTCATCAAAGGATCCTGCTGAATGTGAAATCTATATAGTCGAAGGGGATTCAGCGGGAGGTTCTGCAAAGCAAGGAAGAGATAGAAAATTCCAAGCTATATTACCATTAAGAGGTAAAATACTTAACGTTGAAAAACAAAGGCTTGATAGAATACTTAATGCTGATTCAATAAGATCAATGGTTACAGCTTTTGGTGCGGGAATAGGTAAAGATTTTGATGTTGAAAAGTTAAGATACAATAGAATAATAATCATGACCGATGCCGACGTTGATGGAGCTCATATAAGAACATTATTATTAACGTTCTTCTATAGATATATGAGACCATTAATTGATGAAGGTCATGTGTTTATAGCACAACCACCATTATTTAAGGTTAGTAAAGGTAAACGAGAAGAGTATGCTTATACAGAACTTGAGCTTGAGAAAATCTTAGAAGATTTTGGTGGAAAAGATAGTTCAATAAATATTCAAAGATACAAAGGTCTTGGAGAAATGAATGCAAATCAATTATGGGATACAACTATGGACCCAGAACATAGAATTCTTAAAAAAGCAACTGTAAGTGATGCAATTGCTGCAGATGAAATATTTACTATTTTAATGGGCGATAAAGTTGAACCAAGAAGAGAATTCATTCAAAAGAATGCTAAAAAAATAAGCAATTTAGATATTTAGTACTAAGATATTTAGTATTAGTTGAGGTGAGTGCATGAACTTAAATGAGGGAAAATTTATACATGTAGATATAAATAAAGAAATGAAACAATGCTATATCGATTACGCAATGAGCGTAATTGTTGGGCGTGCTCTTCCAGATGTAAGAGATGGTCTTAAACCAGTTCATAGAAGAATTCTTTATGCGATGCAAGAATTAGGCTTAGAACCAAACAAAGGATACAGAAAATGTGCCAGAATAGTTGGTGAAGTTTTAGGGAAATATCATCCACATGGTGATACATCTGTTTATGACGCATTAGTAAGAATGGCTCAGGATTTCTCAATGAGATATATGCTTGTTGATGGTCACGGAAACTTTGGTTCTGTTGATGGTGATAGTGCAGCTGCAATGAGATATACAGAAGCAAAGATGAATAAGATAGCAGTAGAAATGCTTAGAGATATAAATAAAAATACTGTAGATTTTATGCCAAACTTTGATGGTGAAGAACAAGAACCTAGAGTATTACCATCAAGATATCCAAACCTTTTAGTTAACGGATCATCAGGTATTGCTGTTGGGATGGCAACTAATATCCCACCACATAATTTAGGGGAAGTTATTGATGGAACAATAATGTTAATAGATAATCCAGAGGCTACTGGATTAGAACTTATGACATGTATAAAGGGCCCTGATTTTCCAACAGGTGGAATAATAATGGGTAAATCAGGCATAAGAGCTGCTTATGAAACTGGTAAAGGTAAAGTTGTAGTTAGAGCTAAAACTGATATAGAAGAAGAAAATGGAAGACATAGAATCGTAGTTACTGAAATTCCATACCAAGTTAATAAAGCTAAGCTTATTGAAAATATTGCTGACTTAGTTAAAGATAAAAAAATTATTGGAATATCTGATTTAAGAGATGAATCTGACAGAGAAGGTATGAGAATAGTAATAGAACTAAAGAAAGATGCAAATCCTAATGTTGTATTAAATTTATTATTTAAGCATACAAAAATGCAGGATACATTTGGAGTAATTATGTTAGCTTTAGTTAATAATGAGCCACATATATTAAACTTAAAGCAAATATTAAGTCATTATATAGATTTCCAAAAAGAAGTTGTGACTAGAAGAACAATATTTGATCTTGAGAAAGCACAGGCAAGAGCTCACATATTAGAAGGTTTAAGAATTGCTTTAGATAATATTGATGAAGTGATAAGTATTATTAGAGGCTCAAAAACTGGAGAAATAGCTAAGAATACGTTAATTGAAAGGTTTGGATTATCTGAAAAGCAAGCACTTGCTATTTTAGAAATGAGGCTAAGAAGATTAACAGGCTTAGAAAGAGATAAGATTGAAGAAGAATATGCAGAGTTAATGAAGCTTATAGATTACTTAAATTCAATTCTTGCAAGTGAAGAATTATTATTAGGAGTTATTAAAGCGGAATTACTTGAAATAAAATCTAGATATAACGATGAAAGAAGAACTCAAATAGAGAAAGTTGTAAATGATATTGATATTGAAGATTTAATACAAGAAGAAGAAACAGTTATAACTTTAACTCATACAGGATATGTTAAGAGAATATCAGCTGACACATATTCTGCTCAAAGAAGAGGGGGAAGAGGAATACAAGCAATGTCTACGAAAGAAGATGATTTCGTGGAACATGTGTTAGTAACTTCAACTCATTCAGATGTATTATTCTTTACTAATAGAGGAAGAGTATATAAAAAGAGAGCATATGAAATACCTGAAGCTGGAAGAACAGCAAAGGGTACTAATATAATAAATCTTATTCAAATAGAACAAGATGAAAGAATAGAAACAGTATTAACTGTTAGGGATAATATTGTAGATGGATACTTATTCATGGCAACTAAACAAGGCTTAGTTAAGAAAACTCCATTATCAGAATTTAAAAATTTAAGAAAGAGTGGTCTTATTGCTATTAATTTAAGAGAAGGAGATGAACTTCTTAAAGTTAAGGTAACAAGGGGAGATGCTGATATAATAATAGTTTCTCAAGATGGTAATGCAATTAAGTTTAATGAACAAGATGTAAGACCTATGGGAAGAACTGCATCAGGAGTTAAGTCAATGAATTTAAGAGATGAAGATGTAGCTGTTTGTATGGATATAGCTTCAGATAATGAGGATTTATTAGTTATAAGTGAAAATGGATTTGGTAAGAGAACACCATTAACTGAATATAAGAGACAAAATAGAGGTGGAGTAGGTCTTATTACTTATAAGATAAGTGAAAAGACTGGTAAAGTTGTTGGAGCAACTGTTTGTAGTCCAGAAGATGAATTAATGCTTATAAATACTAGCGGTATAGCTATAAGAATAAATGTTTCTGATATTTCAGTAACTAGTAGATCTGCAATGGGAGTTACATTAATGAGAACTTCAGAAGAAGAAAAGGTAGTAGCTATTGCTAAAATAACTGGTACTGGAGATAATGATGATGAGGAACAATTAACATTAGAAGCTTGTGTAGATAATGAAAGTGATTTAGATAATAAAGATACTAGCTTAGATAGATTAGTTGAAGAGATTCAAAAAGAAGATTCAGAACAATAATATAGAGATTTTTATTTAAAAGATTAATATCATGTGGCAAGTTATGAATACTATTAAGTATTTAGTGGCTTGCCACTTTTTATATTTAAATTAGTGTAAAAATAGTATTTAAGAGTTAATATATAAGTACTCTTATCCTAGTGTATCAATAATAGAAAAACAAATAAATAATTAGAAAAAGAGAGAATAATAAAGATAAATTAATATAAATATAAAATGAGTTAAAAATAAATTATATTTACATGATAAGATAAAACACGTCGCTGATGACTAACAGAAAAGCAACACAAAAAAAGTTGACATGTTAGAAATTAAGTGATAAGATAAATTTCGTTGCTTGAGCGAAACGTCAAAAAAACTTTTTAAAAAAGTTGTTGACAGTAGCAAAGAGTGATGATAAGATAAAGAAGTCGCTTCAGTGCGACAGAGTAAATGGTCTTTGAAAATTGAACAGAATATAGTTAAAGTAAACCAGCAATTCTTTTGAGAGTCTTAAAACAAAGACTCAAAGTA
>URGW01000039.1 GCA_900547475.1 uncultured Clostridium sp.
TAAATTTATTGTACAAAAAAAGAACCTATATAGATAGACTCTCTTTTATAAGTGTCTATCTTATAGGTTCCATTTTACCCATGATACACTCATTTTTTTACTACTCATTATCAATTACAATTCCTAGTTTAGTAGAAATTATGGTATTCAGCTTATTTATTGAAAATGTTAATGTCATTATTTGCTTTTCTAATCGTATTAGTAAATATGCACTAATAGCTACTGGAAAACCAACATTAGCAATTAAATTAATAAGTTCATTCATTTCCATAAAGTTACCTCCCCAAATAATTATTACAACTAATATATATCCAGTAACTATAATTTTTTTATTTTAATTTTAAATTATTCTTATTGTTCTAATTCCTCCTCATTAATATAATTATCTACATTTTCACTTGTTATCTTTTTATAAGTTGTTTTAAACTGCCGTGTATTATTGAGCTTCTTTAAAAGCTTAGAATCTTCATTATACTTTAAATCATATGCAATATCTATTATCATTTCAGATTGAGCTATATAATCATTAAAAACTGTCCCCTTTAAAGTACCCCCTTTTATACAATTTAATGCTTCTGGTATTCCATCAATACCTACTATAATTGGTCTATCTTCTAACTTTATATTAGCATTTTCAAATGCTGATATTGCTCCTAAAGCCATATCATCATTGTTGCTAAAAACAACTTCAATTTTATCACCAAACTCATTAATCCATTGAGTTGCTTTTTCATAAGCTTGTGAACTTTGCCAATTTGCACTATCACTTGCTAACTTGTCAACTTCAATTCCAAAGTTAGTTATATTTTTTATTGTAGAGTCAGTTCTAATAAGTGAATCCTGATGCTCAGGTTCCCCCTCAAGCATAACATACTGTATCTTTCCATCATTATTTTTATCAACACTACTATTATTTCTATTATATTCATCTAATACTATATCACCTTGTATGGCCCCTGACCTTTCAGCTTTTGCTCCTACATAATAAACCTTATCCCATAAATTAATATCCTCCTCTACTGGCTCCCTATTAAAAAATATAACTGGTATATCATACTTTTTCGCTTTATTAATTATTACAGAAGCTGAAGTTCTATCTACTATATTAACACATATAATATCATAATTTTCACTTAAAAACTTATCTACTTGACTATTCTGCAATGTTGAATTTCCTCTAGCATCAGCAACATTTATAGTAATTTTAGATTTAGTTTCATTTTCTTTTTTTATTACATATTCCTCTATTGTATTTGTCATGCAAGAAATAAACTTATCCTCTTGTTTATACACAGTTATTCCTATTTTTAGTTCATTATTATTTTTAGCTTTAGCTCCAATACTATTACTACAACCTATAAAAACACATCCAATAAGTAAGATAATTAAAGTTATCTCATTAACCCTCTTAAACACAATAAATTTTATTCCTCCTCTTATCTAACAAATTGAAATAAAATTCTTTCATTTTTAGGCGAGTACATATCCTCACTTGCTATTACTGTAGATTTTATTACTTTTGATTCTTCAACTTTTTTCCCATTCTTAAGTTCAATTGCATTTTTCACAGCTATATATCCAATATTAAATTCATTTTGAACTGCTGTTGCATTTACAACTTGTTCTTCTAATAATGAAATTATTTTATTTGTATTTCCAACTCCAAGAATTAATACATCCTTATTATAATTTTCATTTATACTTTTTTTCTTTAAGTCTGCTATCTCCTCAGTAATATCTCTATCAATACATACTATTGCACCTATATTACTTAAATCTAATACTCTATTAAAAAATGTATAATCAACATAATTTTCAATATTAGATATAACATACTTATGATTACTCTCATTTAATACATCTAAAACTCCATTATATCTTTCAGAATAGCTTGTACTATTATTATCACTAGTAATAATCATTATATTTTGACTTTTACTTATATTGCTTAAAGCTTCTTCTACTAGACTTTTTCCCAACTGATATTCATCACACATAACTCTGTTAATATCACCTTTTACATCTATAAAAGATTGCATTAATACAACAGGTATTTTCGTGCTTGCATTTTCAACTGCCTCCATTACATTTTTTGATTCTATAGGATTTATTAATAATGCATCTACTTCATTTTGACTTTCACGCTTAATAAGCTCTATCTGCTCTTCTTCATTGTTATCCTTTGATAAAAATAAAAATCTTATATTGGCATTCATTTCTAAGGCAGCTTGTTCTGCACCTTCTTTTAATATCATAAAACTCTCATTGCTCTTACCAGATGATATAACTGAAATTTGATAAGTATTATTTTTATCCTTAAATAACAAATCACAAAAAAGTAATATAAAAGATATAAAAAGTAATATAAGTAATACTATCAAATTTATTTTCTTACTTTTTTTCATATTTATTATCTCCATTATTCAAGTACTCTTCTATTAATATACATGGCATATGAATTCTAACTGTTGTTCCTTCATCAAGTTCGCTAAATATACTTAATCCATAATTATTTCCAAAGCAAATTTTTATTCTTTCATTAACATTTTTTAATCCTATTCCAGATCCCTTACCATTTATTTTTAGGGTTCCACTTAAAATTCCTTCTGCATTTTCTTGTGTCATCCCAAATCCATTATCAATTACATCTATAAATAAATCATTATCCTTTATATATGTTTTAACTGTAATTTCTCCTTCTCCATCCATAAACTCCATACCATGCTTTATGGCATTTTCAACTAATGGTTGTATAATTAATTTCAAACTACAGAGATTTAATGTGTTGTCATCACATTCTATAAAATATTCAAATTTATTTTTATATCGTATACTTTGAATTGTTAAATAGTTTCTCACATGTTCAATTTCATCTTTTAATGAAATTACATTCTTTCCCCTACTTAAACTTATTCTAAACAACTTAGCTAAAGCTGTTACCATTTTTATTGCCCCATCATAATTTTCATTTTCTATCATCCATATTATAGAATCTAAAGTATTATATAAAAAATGAGGATTTATTTGAGCTTGAAGTGCATTTAATTCGCTTTTCCTCTTTGCCTCTTGCTCTTTAACAATGTTATCCATAAGTAAATGCATTTGGTTTACCATTGACTTTATTGCTTTTGCCAAATGCCTAACTTCATAAGAGCCATCTACTAATATCTCTATATCATTTTCACCATTTTCAAGTTTCTTAACACTTTCCTCAAGTTCAGTTATTGGGCTAGTTATCCTAGTAGATACAAAAATATTTGAAAATGCAATTATTGTTATAAATAATAACATAATAAATATAGAAAATATCCCCATATCACTATAACTATACATAATATCATTCATAGGTGTAACACATACTATTTTCCAACCAGTATATCCAACTGTCTTAACAGTAACCAATCTATTGCTACCCTGAAATTTTTCTTTATGATTACCATCTTCATAATCAGATGCTACAATATTATTTTCGTCAATTAAATTTGCATAAATTAATTGCTGTCTTGGATGATATATTATCTCTCCTTCCCCATCTATAAGATAAATATAAGAAGAATTATCCATAGAAACATTTTTAAAAAGCTGTTCTATTCCTGTAAAATTCATATCAACTAATAATACTCCAGAACTTATTTTTCCATTATTAGTTATATCAACAGCCCTGCTTAATGATACAACCCACCTATATTTATAATCTGGATCTATAAATAAATTTTGAACATGAGGAGTAGAAAAATGTAAATTCTCACTTTTACTTTTTGCTTTTATAAACCAATCACTTTGTCTAGGATCAACATAATTTTTTACTTGTGTTAAAGGTTGTGCTGCTATAACTTGCCCATACTCTGAGAATACACCTATACTAACTAATGAATCTTTATTTGCTTCATATAATAAGTTTAGTTCTTCACTTATATCATCAGTAGAAAAGTTAGTCTTTTTTATTACTTGGTAATATACAGCATTTGATATTTTCATCATATTACGTAAATAATTATCTAAATTTTGATTTACCTGATCTATAAATAGTATATTGTTTTTTGAAATTATTTTTTCTGTAGATTCAATATACCTTAAATATAATACTCCTCCTAATGTAATTATTCCTATTGCTGCTATAGCTGTAAATGATGTTGATATAACTTTTTTTATACTATTTAGCTTGTACCAATTTTTAAATTGATTTAATTTAAAATTAAACTTATTAAACATAATGGCTATCTCTTTCTATATCTTGTAGGAGACATGCCAAAATGTTTTTTAAACACATAACTAAAATAATTTGGTTCCATATATCCTACCTTTTGTCCTATTATGCTTGTTTTATAATCTGTTGTATTTAATAACCTTATTGATTCTTCCATCCTAATATCAGTTAAATAATTAATAAAACTTACACCTGTCTCTTTTTTGAATATTGTTGAAAAATAAGCTGGACTTAAGTGTAAAACTAAACACATTTTATCTACAGAAAGTTCATAATCACTATAATTTTCAACTATATATTGCTTTGCCCTATTAACTAATATCTTTGCAGAGTTTACTCTTTCATTTTTTATTGCTTTATTAGCTTTGATCATCTTCTCTCTAAACCATTCTTTTATTTCAGTAATTGAATTTAAATTATTTAAATATAAATATTCATTAAAATTTTCACCAATTATATCTGATATATTTAATTTATATGATTTCATAATTTTAATTAGTGCAGTTAAAACTTCTATTCCATATATTCTATATTGGTTTATAGGCAATACCCCTTTATAATTTATATTAAATATTTCATCTAAAATATTATTTATATCATCATCATTACCAACTTTTATTGCTTCAACAAACTTTCTCTCTAAACTTTCATCAAAATTTAAACTTATAGATGTATCTGGTTCAACATCCTCTATATAAATTACTTTTTCATCTCCTAAAATAGACTTATATTCTAATGCACTTTTTGCATCCTTGTATGATAAATTTATATTACTAAAGCAATCACATATTCTTCCTAATCCAATTACCATACTTCCATTAATAATTTTTTTAAAATTTCTACAAACTTCATTGAGTGCATTTATAAAATACTTTATTTCCAGCTTATCTTTTAGATTTCCAATAACTATTACATTATCTAAATATAAAAAGCTTGTAAATTCACATATATTCTTCATTATTTCCTTTAATATTTTTTCTGCTGATATGGGTAATAGCATATTTTCTTCCTTAAATATAGATTCCTCTTTATTTAATATATCTAAGCTAATAATACCTACTGTAAAATAATTATACTTAAACTCTATTTTTAATTTATCTAACTTTTCAGCTATAACTTCATTTGTTATTTTCCCCTCAACCACAGCTGTTAAAAATTCTTGTCTCATTATTGGCATACTTTCAAGATAATATCTTTGTAACACCTGAATATTTCTTTTTTCATCATACTCTTCATCAAGTTTACATTTTAATCTTTTTAGTATTTCTATTAAATTTTCTGAATTAATTGGCTTTAAGACATATTCAGATACATTTATTCTTATAGCTTTTTGTGCATATTCAAAATCATCACATCCTGAAAAAATTATTATTTTAGTAGATGGCATAACTTCTTGTATCTTTTTTCCTAATTCTAATCCATCCATAAAGGGCATCCTAATATCAGTCATTACTATATCCGGCCTTAAATTATTAGCTTTTTCCCATGCTTCAACTCCGTTAGCTGCATCTCCTACAACTTTGAATCCATAGCTTTCCCAATTAATTTTTTTTATAACTCCAAGCCTAATTTCTTCCTCATCATCAACAATAAGAATTTTATATAAGTCCATGTATTAAATCACCCTCTATCAGCTTAATGTAATCATTTACTTATTATATCATTTTATTGTTTATTTGTAAAAATTATTAAAGTAAATTTCATTCTAATTCTTACAAAAAAACAACCATTTTAAAATGGTTGCC
Source organism: uncultured Clostridium sp. (assembly GCA_900547475.1). Taxonomy (GTDB): domain Bacteria; phylum Bacillota; class Clostridia; order Clostridiales; family Clostridiaceae; genus Clostridium. The sequence goes on from URGW01000039.1 coordinate 5,953, forward strand.
TTAAATTAATTTATAATATTAATCACTATTTTCTTCTATATTTAGATAAGTCTATTGCAACTGCCACTGCAATGATTACACCTTTGATAACTTGTTGCCACATAGGACTTACAGCTATAAATTGTAAACCATATTGAATAACTGTAAATATTAAAACACCACTTACAATTCCTCCAACTTTACCTACACCACCATTAAGAGAAACTCCTCCAACAACGCAGGCTGCAATAGCATCTAGTTCATATCCATTACCATAGTTATTAGTTGCTCCTGCAGTTCTTGCAGCTTCTAATATTCCTCCAACACCATATAATAATGATGCGAAAACAAATATTCCCATTACTGTAGCAAATACATTAACCCCTGAAACTATAGCAGCTTCTCTATTTCCACCAATTGCATAAACATTTTTACCAAATACAGTTTTATTTAAGATAAACCAAACTAATATAACAAATACTAATGCAATTGGTACTAATATTGATATTCCTGGGAAATCACCAAATTGAAATAACTTAGTTTGTCCTAAAGCTATAAAATCCGATCTAACTCCACCAATTGGTTGTGATCTATTTGGTTCCATATCAAAATACAATGAACAAATACCATATACTATTACTTGAACTGCTAATGTTGCTATAAATGGATGCATATCATATTTTGCAACTAAGAATCCATTTATACATCCAAATATCATACAAGCAAGAATTGATACAATTATTGGAATAATTACTGCTAATTGTGGTAAATCAGGAAAGAATTTATTTGCGTAATCAGATGTTTGTAACATTGAAGTTGATATAACAGCTGCTAAACCTACCATACGACCAGCAGAAAGGTCAGTACCTGCAATTAATAATGTAAAACATATTCCAAGAGCAATTATCATTTTAGTTGATGATTGTGTTAATATATCTAATGCAACTTGATATTGCATAAACCTTGGTTGTATTATCATAATAACTACTACTAATGCTAAAAGTGCTATTATAATAGCATTATTAGTTAAAAAGTTCTTTGCTGTTTTAGCAGATATCTCTACTTCCAAATTATGATTCTTTTTATCAAAGAATTTTCTTGCACCATATATTAATAAAGCAATCCCTACACATATTACGTAAATTGGTAAATCATAAAATACAGCTCTATCTAAAGTAAATTTAAGTATTACTCCAAATACCAATACTATAGCACCCATTATTAAAAATATCTCTGAATATTTCTTGTTAGAAATAACCTTTGCGCTTCCCATATATACCTCCACTTTCACTACTTAATAAATTTAGTTGAATAGTTCATAATTTTTACTTCATCTGCTTCATCTTTATTTAAAATACCTGTAACTCTACCTTCGCACATTACCATTATTCTATCTGATATTCCTAAAAGCTCTGGCATTTCAGATGAAATCATAATTATTGATTTACCCCTTTTAGCAAGTTCAATCATAATAGAATAAATTTCATACTTTGCTCCTACATCTATTCCTCTAGTAGGCTCATCTAATATTAATATATCTGGATCTGTCAAAAGCCATCTTGCAATTAAAACCTTTTGTTGATTTCCACCAGAAAGATTTTGTATTTCTTGATTTAATGTCGGTGTTTTTGTCTTTAAATTTTCATTTGATTGTTTTGCAGCTTTATATCTTGCTCCATCTTTTAATACTCCAAAACTAGAATATTGCTTTTGATTTGCAATAACAGTATTATCTAAAACTGAAAGTATTCCAAATATACCTGTTGCTCTTCTTTCTTCTGTTAATAATGCAAATCCTTGTTTTTTTGCATCTTTAACATTATTTATAATAATCTCCTTACCCTCTTTATAAATGGTTCCGGATTCTATTTTTCTCAATCCAAATATAGCTTCTACAAGCTCTGTCCTTTGCGCTCCTACAAGACCACCAATACCTAATATTTCGCCCTTATGTAGCTCAAAACTAACGTTTTTAAATGATCTATGATCACTTGAACATAAATTATCAACCTTAAGTATTACCTCTTCTTGTACCTCGTAGCTCTTATCAGGAAATCTATTAGTCATATCTCGGCCAACCATACGATTTATAATAAGATCCGTTGTAAGCTCACTAGAATTCCAAGTCCCAACATATTGCCCATCTCTCATAATAGTGACATCATCTGATATTCTTAAAATTTCTTCCATTTTATGTGATATATAAATAATTGCACATCCCTTAGCCCTTAGCTGATTTATTATCTTAAATAAATGCTCAGTTTCATTTATTGTTAATGAAGATGTAGGCTCATCCATAATTATTATTTTCGAATTATAACTAACAGCCTTAGCTATCTCAACTAGTTGTAATGTTGATGCTGATAAATTTCCAGCTAATACTTCTGGATTAATATCTAATCCTACTTCTTTAAACAGTTCTTCTGTTTTTCTTCGCATTTCTTTTTTATCTACAGCAATTCCTCTCATAGGAAATCTACCAAGCCATATATTTTCCATTACAGGTCTAAATCTAATAGGATGTAATTCTTGATGTATCATTGATATCCCTAAGTCTAAAGCTTGCTTAGATGAAGTTATTACTTCCTTTTTTCCATCTAATATTATCTCTCCTCCATCTTCTTGATAAACTCCAAAAAGACATTTCATCAAAGTTGATTTTCCTGCACCATTTTCTCCCATCAATGCATGAACTGTTCCTTTTCTTACCTTTAACGTTACATTATCTAAAGCCTTTACCCCTGGAAACACCTTAGTTATGTTATTCATTTCTAATATAAATTCACCCATTTAAACACCCCTTTCGGATAGTTAGTAGTTTTTAGTTAAGAGTTAGGAGTTTCAGATACAACTCCTAACTCTTAACTACTAATTCCTAACTACTTTAAGTAATCTTGATAGTTATCTTGAGTAATCTTTACATAATCAATCCAAATATACTTACCATCAGTTACTTCATATCCTACTGTATCTTTATTTATTTCTTTTCCTTGCGCTGCAGCAATAGCTACATTTACAGTTGCTTTACCTTGGTTTTCTGCATCATTTAATACTGTACCTAAAAGAGAACCATCTTTCATGGCTTGAAGTGCAGGCGCAGTTGCATCAACCCCAACTACAGGAATATATTTAGATGCATCACCTTTGTTATAACCTTCAGCTTTTAATGCTTCAATTGCACCTAAAGCCATATCATCATTATTGCAAAGAACTGCTTCAATTTTATCTAATCCTTGCCCAGTTATAAAAGCTTTCATAAGATCTGTAGCCTTAGCCTTGTCCCACATAGCTGTGTCAGCTGCAAGCTTTTCAGTTTTAAATCCACCATCTTCAATAGCCTTTATAGAATACTCTGTACGTAATGTAGCATCTTGATGACCTGGCTCTCCTTGCAACATTACATATTGAATTACTCCATCTCCATTTTTATCAGCTTCAGGATTTTCCTTAAAGTAATCTACAATAATTTCTCCTGATTGAGTTCCTGATTGTTCAGCTTTTGCTCCAACATACCAAACTTTATCATAACTTTGCATATCGGCTTCTTCAGGTTCACGATTTAAGAATACTATTGGTAAATCTTTAGCCTTTGCTTTTTCTATTATTGGTCCTGCTGCTGTTCTATCAACTGCATTAACAGCTAAAGCATTAACACCTTTAGTTATAAATGTATCAACTTGCTCATTTTGTGTTGGTTGCTTATTTTGAGAGTCAACTAACTCAATCTTCACGCCTTCAGCATCTGATTGTTTTTCCATTGCAGTACGTACTCCAGTCATAAATGTATCATCAAATTTATATATTGCAGATCCAATTAATATGTTGCTATTACTTTCACTCTTTGACTCATCCGTAGATTCAGATTTTTTTGTATCAGCATTATCACTTCCTGAATTACTACACCCTGTCATAGCACCTCCAATCATAGTTGCTACAACTATCATTGGTAATAATTTTTTTAGTTTTATCATATTCATCCCTCCAAAATCTTCCCGTTTTTATATGTTTAATTTTTACAATTTTATTATAACGTTTTCATAAACTTTAACCCATATAAAATTCTTTTGAAAACTATCGAAATTCTTCTGAATTTTTATAATAACTAAAAAAAGTTACATAATATATTCATATAAATATACATGTAACTTTTAAATATTAAACTAATATTTTTTATGATTTTTTTAATATCTTCAACTATACTTCTATGATTTAACGCTGCAACATCTAACTTTAATAGATGATAGTGACAATCACTATCCTTTTATAATTTTCCTTCTAAAAGATTATTATATTTCTTCATAATATTCCTTAAAATTTCATTATTAACATCAAATTTTATATCATCAATTTGAGATATTGGTAATATAGCAACTGAAGTTCCTGAAATAAATAATGAATCTAACTCCCTTATTTCCGTAGCTTTTATTTCTTTTTCTTCTACTTCTACACCTAATTCTTCTGCTATTTTAAATATTTTATTCCTTGTAATTCCTCTAAGTACTGTTTCACCTTTAGCTGTTATAAGCTTTTTATCCTTTATAGCAAAAAAGTTTGATTTACTGCCTTCTGTAATAAAACCATTTCTATCTACTAAAAGCGCCTCATGAGCTTTAGTTTCTTTCATTTTCTCTGCAATTTTAGCTCTAAACTCCGTACTAACTATCTTTAAATTAGGATTTTCTCTTTCACCATAATAAAGAATAACTTTTACTCCTTTTTCATAGTATTCTTCAGCAGGATAAGAATGCATTATATAATATATTTTTAAATTACCATTACTTATATTATATGTAATTTTTATATTTCCAATAGCATTATCATTCTTTTTAATAACTTTAATTATTAAGCTTTCTATTTCTTCTTCACTATATGGAAATTCTTTATTTATAATTTTAAATGATTTTTGCATCCTAGCTAAATGTTCCTTTAAAAACACTGGCTTTCCATTAACAACCCTTAAAACTTCATATATTATCTTTTCCTTATAATCTTCATCAGTAAAATCATTAATAGGATATATTATTCCATTATTTAAGTAAAATTTATTTATCGCTTCCATTAATATTACACCTCCTTTGAAGATTATTTATTTCCATCTTAAAATTTCTATTTCATGTTTCTTTTTATAATTAATTAAATAAGGATTTCCAACAAGGTCTAATAACGGCTTATCTGATAAAGAATCCGAGAACATATACGAATTTTTAAAATCTACTTTTATATTTTTTTCTTTTAAAACTTCATTTAATCTTCTAACTTTTTCTTCACCCTTACAGTTATTACCATGCATTTTTCTTATAAATTTTCCATCTTTAAATGTAAACTTAGTTCCAATTATTAAATCCACTTCTTTTATTGCATAAAATTCCTTAACATAGAACTCTGGTGAAGCTGATATAAGTATTACCATATATCCTTCTTTTTTTAATTTTTTTATCATCTCTAATGCATCTTTATAAAGTATTTTACTTACTCTTTCATCATAAAATGACTTAGTAAGTTTGGCTAACTCTGCTTCATCTATATTTTCTATAAACTTTAAAAAACACTCTTTAACTCTTCTTTCATCATAAACTTTTACTCCATACATTAATCCTGAATATAATGCTCTTGGTAAAAACTTTATATTTTTTATATCTTTAGATACAAGATATTTAAAAAACTCCATTAATGTTTCTTTTCTTGTTATTGTATAATCTATATCAAATATTGCTAGTTTTTCCACTTATTTTCCTCCAAAACTTTTAGTTAAAAGTTACTAATTCTCAAGTAATAGTTAAATAATAAAACCTTCTTCTCCAATTTCATCCTTAGCTACTAACTATAACCTAATAACTTCTAACTATATAAAGGCTGAGCATTATATATGCCTCAGCCCATTTTTATTTATTTTAACTTATTAACAAATTTATTAATTCTTTCTAAACCTTTTTCAATTAGCTCCATTGAAGTTGCATAAGATACTCTTACATAGTTATCTAATCCAAACGCTTTTCCTGGAATAACTGCTACTTTTTCGTTTTCTAATAACTTAGCAGAAAAATCCATTGAATCATTAATTTTTTCTCCATTAATTTCTTTCCCTAAGCATTCATCAATATTTATCATAATATAAAATGCACCTTGTGGCTTAATTATGCTTAAGTTATTCATTTCTTCTAAAGTCTTAGCCATATAGTTTCTTCTTCTCTCAAACTCAAAAATCATTTCTTTAACTTTATCCTGTGGTCCATTTAAAGCTTCAACAGCTGCATATTGAGTTATAGAGCAAACATTAGATGTCATATGACTTTGAATATTAGTCATAAGCTTCGCTATTTTTTCTGTTGCTCCACAATATCCTAATCTCCATCCAGTCATAGCATAAGACTTAGATAATCCATTTATAACAATAGTTCTTTCATAAGCATCATGAGAAACACTAGCAATACTTACATGACTTTCTCCATCATATATTAACTTTTCATACATTTCATCAGAAACTATTATAAGATCATATTTTTTTGCAAACTCTGCTATTTCTATTAATTCTTCTTTATTATAAATAGTTCCTGTTGGATTATTAGGTGTATTTAATATAATAGCTTTAGTCTTTTCTGTAACTGCTTTTTCTAAATTTTCTTTAGTAAACTTATAATAAGATGTTTCATCACTTTCTACAAATACGGCCTTTCCATCTGCTAATCTTATAAGTTCAGGATAACTAACCCAATAAGGATTTGGAACAATTACCTCATCACCAGGGTTTAATATTGCTAAAAATACATTTGCAAGTGATTGTTTAGCTCCTGTAGATACTACTATTTGTGATGGTTTATATATTAGACCATTGTCTTCTTTAAACTTCTTACATATAGCTTCTCTTAATGGAAGTATTCCATTTACATTTGTATACTTTGTATTACCTTCTTGCATTGCTTTTATAGCCGCATTAATTATATTTTCTGGAGTATTAAAATCTGGTTCACCTGCCCCAAAACTAATTACATCAATTCCTTTTTCTTTCATTTCTTTAGCCTTTGCTGTTATTGCCAAAGTTACTGACGCTTCGATTCTTTGTGCTTTTCTTGATAATTCCATTGACTTGCCCCCATTATCTCTTATTAAATTTAATAAACTTTTCTAAATACTCTTCATTTAATCCATAACTACCTATAGATAAATTATCATATCCTAAAGTTCTACCGTGATAATCACTTCCTCCACTTATGCATAACTTATATTTTTTAGCTAAATTAAAAAATTTATTTATATCATTCTGTGAATGACTTGGATGATATACCTCTATTCCTTTAAGTCCAAAACACCTTAATTCTTTTAAAATATTCTCGACTTCTATTTTTCTATATATTTGACCTGGATGAGCTAAAATAGCCATTCCACCAGACTTATTAATTACATCTATACACTCTCTATAGTTTAACCTGAACCCTTTAACATATCCTGGTTTTCCTTGAACTAAAAAACTTCTAAATGCACTTTTATAATTATCAAAATACCCCTTTTTAACCATTGCATTTGCTACATGGCTTCTTCCTACAGTTGAATCTATATCTATTGCTAAATCCTCTAAATCTAGTTTAATATCATGTTTTTTTAACTTAAATAATATATCTTCAACTCTTTTCATTCTTTGAGTATTTAATTCATCTACAACTTCTTGTAATTCTTTATTATCAATATCCATAAAATATCCAAGTATATGCAATTCCATTTCTCTAAATTCAGTACTAAGCTCTATTCCTGGAATTATATTTACCTCTTTATAGTTATTTTTAGTAACATACTGTGATGATATAGAATCATGATCTGTTATAGATATGTATTTAATATTATCTTTTATTGCTGAATCAATTATTTCTTCTGGACTTTTTATTCCATCAGAATAATTTGAATGAATATGTAAATCTGCATACTTCATCTTATTCACCTTTTCTTTTTAAGTGAAATTTTCATTTATAACTTTTACTTAGTTTAAGTTAATTATCAATTTGTTATTCTAATTTATAATATAATATTATAAAACTACGTAATATTTCCCATAATAAAAATATATCATCTTAGTCATGAAATGTAAATTGAAAACACTGAATTAAATTCTCAATAACACTAAGTAAATAAAAAAAGAGATTATACAAATTACTCTGCATAACCTCCTTAAATATTACTCGTCAGCTAAAACGTTAGTATAATATTCTGTTACTTTATCAAACTCAGCTTCTTCTGGAACTATAAGTTCTCCTTCTTCAGTTGATCTGAATAAGTAAACTGATTCATCTTCTGGATTTTGAGCTAATACATATTCATTCTCTTCAAATTCAAATGCATCAACTATTGGACAAGATATAACATTTCCGTTATCATCTTCTAAGTCAACAACAAAGTGTTCATGTTCGTGTTCTCCACATCCACAGTTATCTCCACATCCGTGACTATCATGATCATGTCCACATCCGCAGCCTTCGCCGCATTTATTTAATTCATTTTCCATTTTACATTCCTCCTTAAATGATAAGTTAAACAATTTAATTCTAAAATAAATATATAAATTAATATTGTTCAAACTTAACTAGTCTTTATAATTGTACCCTTATTCTTAGGAAAATAAAAGAAAAATATATTTTTTTTATAAAATTTTAAAATATTTTTTTATTTATGCATAAAAAAGGGGCTTCACTTTTAGTTTTGCATAACATTAAAGCTTTAACCCCTTTTTTATTAACTTATCTATTATTTATCTATTCTTGATTAGCAAGCTTTCTATAATTTTCTAATCTTTCCATTGCATCTGCTTGAGTCTTTTCAAATAAAGCATCTGCTGCTTCTGGGAATGCCTTAGCTAATGAAGCATATCTAACTTCTCCCATTAAGAATTCTCTAAAGTCTCCCTTAGGCTCTCTTGAATCTAAGCTAAATGGATTCTTAGTTCCCTTTAATGTTGGATTATATCTATATAATGCCCAATATCCGCAATCTACAGCTTTCTTAGCTTCTGATTGTGAATTAGTCATTCCTGCTTTAATACCATGATTAATACATGGAGCATAAGCAATTATTAATGATGGTCCATCATAAGCTTCTGCTTCAGCTATAGCCTTAAGAGTTTGATTTTTGTCTGCTCCCATAGAGATTTGAGCAACATATACATAACCATAGCTCATAGCCATCATTCCTAAATCTTTCTTCTTAGTTCTCTTACCAGAAGCAGCAAATTTAGCAATTGCAGCTGTTGGTGTAGATTTAGAAGATTGTCCACCAGTATTTGAATAAACTTCTGTATCAAATACTAATACATTTACGTTTTCTCCTGATGCAAGTACATGGTCAAGTCCACCGTATCCGATGTCATATGCCCAACCATCTCCACCAAAGATCCATTGAGATCTCTTAACGAAGAATTCTTTATCATTTAAAATAGTCTTAGCTATTTCAGCATCACAATTTTCAAGTGCAGTAACTAAAGCATTTGCTCTTTCTCTAGTTCCAACGCTTTCTTCTATATTTTCTAACCAATCTTTTAATACAGACTTAGTTTCATCAGATATATCACTTTCTAATGCAACTTTTACATTATCAGCAATTCTATCTCTTATAGCTTTAACTCCTAAGAACATACCTAAACCATATTCAGCATTATCTTCAAATAATGAATTTGCCCAAGCTGGACCATGTCCATTATGGTTAACTGTATATGGAGTTGCAGGAGCTGATCCTCCCCAAATTGAAGAACATCCTGTAGCATTAGCTACCATCATTCTATCACCAAATAATTGAGTTACAAGCTTAGCATATGGAGTTTCTCCACAACCTGCACAAGCACCTGAGAACTCAAGAAGTGGTTGTTCAAATTGGCTACCTTTTAATGTATTCTTATTCATTGGATTTTTCTTAGCAGATACTTCTGTTGTTGCATAATCCCATGCATCTATTTGATCATGTTGACTATCTTGTGGTTTCATAACTAAAGCTTTGTTCTTAGCTGGACATACTTCAGCACAGTTTCCACATCCAGTACAATCAAGTGGAGTAACTCCAATTGTGAACTTATATGGAGCTTCTGTTTTTAATGCCTTAGCATCAGTAGTCTTCATTGAAGCAGGTGCTTTCTCAGCTTCTTCCCCAGTTAATAAGAATGGTCTTATTGCAGCATGAGGACATACTACTGAACATTGATTACATTGAATACAGTTTTCTGGTATCCATTCAGGAACATTAATTGCAATTCCTCTCTTTTCATATGCAGCTGTACCAGCCATGAAAGTACCATCTTCCATATTATGTTTAACAAATGTTGAAACTGGTAAATCAAAACCTTCTTGTCTATTCATAGGGTCAACTATTTCTTTAATAAATGCAGGAACTTCTTTTGTAGCTGCAACTTCAGTATCTACTGCATCTACCCATGTTGCTGGTACATCTATCTTAACAATAGCTCCAACACCAGCATCAATAGCAGCATTATTCATATTAACAACTTTTTCACCTTTTTTACCATATGATGTAACAACCGCTTGCTTTAAGTATGCTATAGCTTCATCAACTGGAATTATATTAGCAAGTTTAAAGAATGCAGCTTGCATTATCATGTTAATTCTTCCACCAAGACCAATTTCTTGAGCTATCTTAACAGCATTTAATGTATAGAATTCTATATTCTTTTCAGCTATAGTTCTCTTCATTTCTGCTGGTAATTTTTCATCTAATTCTTCTGGCGTCCAAATTGTATTTAATAAGAATTTACCGTTATTCTTTAATCCATCTAATACGTTATATTTATAAACATATGATTGATTGTGACATGCTACAAAATCAGCCTTATCTATTAAATATGGTGATTTAATTGGCTTCTTACCAAATCTTAAGTGAGAAACTGTTATACCACCTGATTTTTTAGAGTCATATGAAAAATATCCTTGAGCATACATATCAGTATGATCCCCGATAATCTTAATAGCGCTCTTATTAGCACCTACAGTACCATCTGAACCTAATCCCCAGAACTTACAAGCTTTAGTTCCTTCTGGTGTAGCATCTATATCTTCTACAGTTTCAAGTGAAGTAAATGTTACATCATCAACTATACCAATTGTAAATCCATTTTTAGGCTCGTCCTTAGATAAGTTAGCATAAACTGCAGCTATATCTGAAGGATTTGGATCCTTTGAGCCTAAGCCATATCTACCACCAACTATAACTGGAGCATTTGCTTTACCTGCAAAAGCACTTACTACATCTAAGTATAATGGTTCACCAATTGAACCTGGTTCTTTTGTTCTATCTAATACTGCAATTTTCTTAACTGTATCAGGAATTGCAGCTAATAATTTTTCTATTGAGAATGGTCTATAAAGTCTAACCTTTACAACACCAACCTTTTCTCCTCTAGAATTTAAATAATCTACAGTTTCTTCAGCAACGTCTGTTCCTGAACCCATTGCAATAATTACTCTATCAGCATCTGGAGCTCCATAATAATCAAAACAATGATATTCTCTTCCTGTTAATTTAGTTATTTCCGCCATATACCCTTCGACTACTTCTGGAATGTCATCATAGAATCTATTTACAGCTTCTCTTGTTTGGAAGTATATATCTGGATTTTGAGCTGTACCTCTAGTTACTGGATGATCTGGATTTAATGAATTTTTTCTAAATTCATTAACAGCTTCCCAGTCAACTAACTTAGCTAATTCATCATATTCTAATACTTCAATTTTTTGTATCTCATGAGATGTTCTAAATCCATCAAAGAAGTTCATAAATGGAATTCTAGTTTTAATTGCAGTTAAATGTGCAACTGCAGATAAATCCATAACTTCTTGAACTGAACCTTCAGCAAGCATAGCAAAACCAGTTTGTCTAGCTGCCATAACATCTTGATGATCTCCAAATATATTTAATGAAGATGTTGCTAATGCTCTAGCAGATACATGTATAACCCCTGGAAGTCTTTCTCCAGATATCTTATACATATTAGGAATCATTAATAATAAACCTTGTGAAGCTGTATATGTAGTAGTATAAGCCCCAGCCTGTAATGATCCATGAACAGCTCCTGCTGCTCCTCCCTCTGATTGCATTTCCATAACCTTTACTGGTTGTCCAAAAATATTCTTCCTACCTTGTGCAACCCATTCATCAACATGTTCTGCCATTGGTGATGATGGAGTTATTGGATAAATAGCAGTTACTTCTGTAAACGCATATGAAACGTGTGCAGCAGCAGTGTTACCATCCATAGTCTTCATTTTTCTCATCTTGTCTACCTCCGCTTCCCTTTTTTTTAAATTAAGCATATAAATAATATGGTATACATCAAATTAAACTATATTTAATTTCAAATATACCATTATTGCTTACATAAAATGTATATATAATTTATTTACTTATTAGATATGAAAGAAATTAAAATTACTTATCTAAACTTAATAATTTTCCTAGCTCTTTAGCTTTTCTTAAATCATCCTGTTCTACAGAATCTTTAACTGCTAATTTTCCTAAAACTTTAAATCCACAATCCTCCATATTTCTTTCCCATTTATCAATAAATTTTGTATCACGCCATCCACATGATCCAAATAATACTAAAGGTTTATTTCTAATTTCTAATTCCTTTAATCTATTAATAAACGGCTTCATATCTATTTCCTCAATATCATCGTTTATCATTGCAGGGCTTCCCAATGCTACTGCATCTGCTTGTAAAACATCTTGAATAGACGCATCTGCCACATGCTTTGTTTCAATTTCTACATCTCCTATACTAGCTCCTTCGCATATAGCATTGGCTATAATTTCAACATTTCCACCATTACTCCAATATATTATTGAAACTTTTTTCATTTTCGCACCTCTTCTACTTTTGTTTGGTTTATTATGCTAGTTTTTCCATCAATTTCATTATATAACACTAAAAAATTTTTTCAAGTTCTTTACATCTATATTTTAAAATTTATTTTCATGAAAACGGTTATATAGTAAATTATTTTTTCTTTATACTATTCACTATTACATTTATAATTGCATCAACACCATTTTTCATTTCACTATTACTCATACTTTTCACTAAATCATTTTTTCTTAATTGTAATTCTGAAAGCTTTTCCATCAAATTATGTTTTTCTATCATTTCATCTTCATCTAAAACTAACGAATATCCTTCTTTTGCAAAAGAATTTGCATTTAATATTTGATCTCCTCTACTACTTTTTTTAGATAATGGTATTAATAGTGTTGGCTTTTTTAATGCTAATAATTCAAATATAACATTTGCTCCCGCTCTAGAAATTATAAAATCAGCATATTTAAGCAAATGTGGTAAATCTTCTTTAACATACTCAAACTGCTTATATCCCTCTAAATCATTTAATGATTTATCTAAATTACCTTTTCCACATATGTGAATAACATTAAAATTCCTTAGTATTTCATTAATATGATATCTAACTTCATCATTTATATTTTTTGCACCTAAACTACCACCTATAACTAAAATTGCATCTTTATCATTTTTAAAGTTACAAATTTCTTTTCCTCTTATTCTGCTTCCCTTTAATATTTCTTCCCTTATAGGAGTACCTGTTAATTCACCTTTACCATCTTTTATATACTTTAAGCTTTCTCTAAAAGTTACACATAACTTATCACAAAATGGAGCAGATAATTTATTTGCAAGCCCTGGTGTTAAATCTGACTCATGAGATACTACCGGTATCTTTTTTATTGATGCAGCTATAACTACTGGTACAGCAACAAATCCACCCTTTGAGAAAATAACATCTGGCTTTTCTTTTGATAAAATTTTACTTGCTTGTAAAACTCCTTTCATAACCTTAAATGGATCTGAAAAATTCTTCATATCAAAATATCTTCTTAACTTTCCTGATGAAATTGAATAATAAGGTATACCTGCATCACCTATAATCTCCTTTTCAATTCCTTCATAACTTCCTATATACTTTATTTCAAAATCCTTCTCTTTTAATTTTGGAACTAAAGCTAAGTTTGGAGTTACATGTCCTGCTGTTCCCCCGCCAGTCATTATAATCTTATACTTACTCATTAAAACACCTCATTGATTATTAATGTATCTATATTAATTATATTTATTAAAATAATATAGCTTTACACAAATTTTTAATCTTTATCTTAATCATTTTTATTAAGATTTTAACCAAATTTCAACTCTTAATTCTAAAATTTATCTAATATTCACGAAATTTAAGTTGTAAATAGTTAATCATCCCTATATATTCTACCACTAACCCAGTATTTTTCCACCTTTTCCTCTAATTTAATATAATACAAACTGTCCAATTGGATAAGCTATTAACATAAAGATATAAGGAGGTGAATTTAAATGGCACAAAACTTAGTACCTGAAGCTAAAGATAAATTAGCTAAATTCAAAAACCAAGTTTCTAGTGAAATGGGCGTTCCTTTCACAGACTATAATGGTAACCTTACTTCTAAGCAATGCGGTAGCGTTGGTGGAGAAATGGTTAAACGTATGGTTGAACAATACGAAAACGGATTGAAATAATAACTTTCCAAAATAAATAATAGGATGCCCTAAAAAGCACCCTATTATTTATTTTGAAATCCTATAATTACTTATAACTAATTGAACCTTTTTATTTCCATTAAATTCATTAATTTCAGGCATACAAATTATATCCAAATAAAGATTATTAGATAAACCATTAAATACTTTATTATACTCAATTTCACCTAACTCATCCTTTATAGACTTTTCAAAACCTTCTATATCACCAAAATATATCCCTTCAATATACAACCTTCCATCAGTTAATTTAAGTTTAAGTACATTTCTATTTTTACCTAGTATTTTTGCCTCTACAACTTTTAACTTTTTCATCCCAAAAGTAGGCTTAGGATTTGCTTTTCCATAAGGCTCTAATAATGCTATTTGATCTATTAACTCATAATTTATTTGACTTAATAATAAGCCCATATCAATTGAAACTTTAGGAATTATATCCTCATCACTTAACGTTGTAACATTATTTAATCTACTTCTAAATTCATCTATATTTTCATTTGGTATAGACATTCCAGCTGCCATTGGATGTCCCCCAAACTTACCTAATAAATCCTTACACTTTAATAGTTCTTCAAACATATTATACTCTTCAATAGACCTTCCTGAACCTTTAGCTCCATCATGAGCCTTCGTTAAAATAATTGTAGGAAGATTATATTTTTCTCTAACTCTTCCTGCTATTATTCCAGCAATACTTTCATGAACATCTTCTAAGTATACAACTAATACTTTATCCTTAGTCATATTATTTTTTTCTATTATCTCAATAGCTTCATCCAAACCTTCTTTTGTTAGCTCTTGTCTTTCTTTATTTAAATCATTAAGCTTTTCTGCTAATTCTTTAGCTTCTATTTCATTATTACTTAAAAGCATTTTTAATGCCCACTCTGCTTGTTCAAGCCTACCTGAGGCATTGATACTTGGACCTATAACAAATCCTAGTGTATAAACTGTTATAGTCTTTTCCTCTAATCCTGTTTCCTTAAATAAAGCCTTTAATCCAATATTATTAGTTGAATTTATTCTTTTTAAACCTTCTTTAACTATTATTCTATTTTCAGATGTTAAATCAACAACATCACAAACAGTAGCTATTGCAACATATTGAAGTAAATCATAAAGTTCTTCTTTACTTACATTGAACTCTTCATAAAGACATTCAACAAATTTATAAGCTACAGTAGCTCCACAAATTTTATCAAACTTATATTCACATTTTTCTTGTTTAGGATTTAAAACAAAATCAGCATTAGGAACAATATATTTTCTCTCACCATTTTCTTCAATAAAAGGTACATCATGATGATCTGTAATTATTACCTTTAATCCTAATTCTTTAGCAAGCTTAACTTGCTCTATTGCTGCTATACCATTATCACAAGTAATTATAATATCAACATTATCTTCACTTGCTTTTCTTATTATACTTTCATTTATCCCATATCCTTCTTTTATTCTATCAGGAATATGGAAACTAACATTTCCACCACATTTTTTTATAGCAGTATACAGTACATATGTGCTAATAACCCCATCTACATCGTAATCTCCTACTATAAGTATCTTTTCTCTAGTAATTATACTGCTTTTCATTAATTCAACAGCACCGATCATTCCTAACATTTCTTTAGGATTATTAAAATCATCTATATTACCATCTAAAAATTCTTTTGCAATATCTAAATTATATATCCCTCTATTAACTAATAGTTTTGCTACTACTTCACTAACACCTAGATCCTGTGCTAATTTTGCAGTATTAAACTTAACATTCCTAACCATCCATTTTTCCAAAAAATCACCTCGCCTGTTTAGTGACAAGTGATAAATTATAAGTTTTAAGTTAATGAATAAAGTCAGCTATCGCTGACTTTAATAAAAATTATATTAAAGAAACTCCCAAAGGAAGTTTCCTACTTAACTTGTCACTTATCACTTGAAACTTGTCACTTAATAATCTTCTAATTATTAAAAAGCATTGCCTTTTTAATTTGTTCTACCTTATCAGGTGCTACATATTTTAAAATTTCAAAGGCAAATGGTATTGCAGCCGCAGGACCTCTTCCTGTAATAATGTTTCCATCAACAACTACAAGCTCCTCTTTATAATTACATCCTACTAATTGCTCTTCAAATCCTGGATAACACGTTGCATTTTTACCATTTACTATTCCAAGCTTACCAAAAGTTATTGGCCCTGCACATATAGCAGCTACAATCTTGCCTTCATCATAAAATTTCTTTACAAGTTCATTAACTCTTTCATCATCTCTTAAGTTTACTGCACCTGGCATTCCACCTGGTAATACAACAACATCATAATCATAAATTTCTTCATTTAAAACTTTATCAGCTTTTATTGTTATTGAATGAGATGTAGTTACTTCCAAACTCTTTGTTCCAATAGTGTTGCAAGTAACACCTGCTCTTCTTAAAATATCAACTGTTGTTAATGCTTCAATAGTTTCAAAACCCTCTGCTAATAAAACTGCAACCTTCACTTTTATACACTCCTTAAAATTAATTTATAGTTAAGAGTTAATAATTACAATTTATAAATTAAACTCCGTAATAAATCTATTAATTTACTAATTACTAACTCAAAAATTCTAACTATATTGTATTTCTATTATTTCATCATCTAAATTAATAACCATAATATTAGTTCCTCGTCCTGCTCTATTTTGAACTCTAATATTACTTACTTCTATTACTTTTTTCTCTTTATTCTTTGTTATTAATGTAATATCTTTACTTATATTATCATCTACAGCTATTTCATCTACATTATTATTTACTGTATAAATTATACTTCCTGAAATTGCTTCATCATCTTCTTTTAGGCTTATTCCAGTAACTCCAGATGCAATTCTTCCCATAGTATTTACGCTTTCACTCAGGAATCTAATTGCCATCCCTTTCTTACTTACAATAATTACTTCTCCACTATTCTCTTCTATACATACAGAAATTACTTCATCATTTTCATATTTAAATTTATATGCCTGACAAATTGAGTAACTTGTGTCATACTCTTTAAGAGAAGTCTTCTTTATCATACCCTTTTTAGTAAAGAAGTACACCATCTTCTTTTCATCAAAACTCTTAACTGAATATACATCTATTATCTTTTCTTTTTTAGAGTATCCATCAACTATATTTTCTAATGCAATTTCTTCTTTTACAACATTTGAAATTAAAAATGCTGGTACTTTATACATATTTCCTTTGTCTGTAAATAATAATAATGTACTTAAAGAGTCTGTATTAACTTTTAGTCTATCATTAGATTTAGCTCTTGCAAATCCTTTTAATTTACCCTTTGATGTTACTCCAACAGTAAATGTCATAAATTCAAACTCATTTATATATTCTACAGTTGTAATTTCATCACTTTCAATTAGATTAAATAACTGAGTTCCTAAAATATTTCTTGGTGTATCTTCTATCTTAGGTAGTTCTAAGCTAAATTTTAATCCTAATTTAGTTTTCACTTCTAAGAATTGTTTATCTTCTTGACTATCTATTAAAATTATGTTTAATACATATTCATTCTCTTTTAATTTTAATGCTTGAATTTTGCTATAACTAGTTTGGAATTTATCTAAAGTACTCTTCTTTATTATACCTCTATTAGTTATAAATTGAACACTTTTACTTCCATCTAATACTCCAACAGAGAAGGCTTCTACAATATTTTCATCATCTAGGTTTAAAGTTTTAATTATAGAATCTACTCTTTCTCCTTTTTCTTTCCACTTACCTTCTGGAACATTTATACCTTTAACTTGATACATGTTACCTTTATCAGTAAATAAAAGAATATTTTCTGTAGTATTAGATTTAAATAAGAATTTAAGCTCGTCACCTTCTCTATACTCTATATCTTCAGCTTTTGCATTTGATCTTTGATAAGTTTTAACTGGAATTCTCTTAATAAAACCTTCTTTAGATAAAGTGACCATAACATCTTCAACTACTATAAGTTCCTCTAAGTCAATCTTAGCCTCACTATCATCTTCTACTATCATAGTTCTTCTTGGATTTCTAAATCTATCAGTTATTTCTTTTAATTCTATCTTTATAACCTTTAAAAGCTCTTTTTCATTTTCTAATATTTTTCTTAATTTCTTTATAGTTTTTTCAAGCTCTGCATACTCTTTTTGGAATACCTTTATCTCTAATCCTGTTAATCTATAAAGCATAAGTTCTAATATTGCTTCTGCTTGAATTTCTGTAAATCCAAACTTTTCAATTAAATTTATACCTGCATCTTTTTTAGATTTTGACTCTCTAATAGTTTTAATAATTTCATCTAAAACATCAATTGCTTTAATAAAACCTTCAACTATATGGAATCTTTTTTCTGCCATGGCAAGTTCTTTTATAGTTCTCTTTGTAACTATATCTTTTTGATGGTTAACATAATGCATTATTATAGTCTTTAATCCCATAGTTTGTGGTTTACCATTTGCAAGTGCTACCATATTAAAACTTATATTACATTGTAAATCCGTTTTCTTAAATAAGTACTTTAATATCTTATCTGCAGTATCATAATCTGCAGCCTTTTTAAGTTCAACAACAGCTCTAATACCACTTCTATCTGATTCATCTCTAATATCAGTAATTGCTTCTAAAGCCTTTTGATGTCTCTTATCACCAGTCATTTCTGATATTGTTTGAAGTATTTTTGATTTATTTCTTCTATAAGGGAATTCAGTAATTACTATTCCATATCTACCATTTTCAAGTTTTTCTATATTAGTTTTTGCTCTTAAAGTAACTTTTCCTTCTCCTGTCTCATAAGCCGACAATAAAGAATTTTTACCTATAAGAACACCACCTGTAGGTAAGTCTGGTGCTTTAATATAATCCATAAGTTCTTTAGTTGTTATTTCTGGATTATCTATATACGCAAGTACTCCATCAGTAACTTCCCCTAAGTTATGAGGTGGTATATTAGTTGCAAGCCCAACAGCAATACCAAATGTTCCATTTACTAAAAGATTTGGATATCTTGCTGGTAATACCTTAGGTTCCATTTCGCTATCTGAATAGTTTGGAACCATATCAACAGTATCTTTATCTATATCTCTAAGCATTTCCATAGCTATTTTTGATAATCTAGCCTCAGTATAACGCATAGCAGCTGCTCCATCACCATCCATAGACCCAAAATTTCCATGTCCATCAAATAAAGGCTCTCTAGTTGAGAAATCTTGTGCCATAAGTACCATTGCATCATAAACTGACGAATCACCATGTGGATGGAATTTACCAAGTACATCCCCAACTATTCTTGCACTTTTATAATAAGGTCTATCTGGAAATGCCTTTAAAAGATATGCTCCATAAAGTATTCTTCTATGAACAGGCTTTAATCCATCTCTTACATCTGGAAGAGCTCTATCCTTTGCAACCTCAACCGCATATGGAAGATAATTATCCGGCATAGCCTCTTCAAGAGGTATTCTTAATATATTATTATCTCTTGGAATGTCGTGTCCCTTCTTAGCCATAATTTAACTCCTTTCTTTTCCTAAAACTCTGCATACTTATACATATAATTTTTTCTTGGCTCAACAACATCACCCATTAAAAGTGATACCATTTTTTCTGCCTTAGCTGCATCTTCAATAGTAACTTGGAAAAGAGTTCTTGTTTCTGGATTTAAAGTTGTATCCCAAAGTTGATCAGGATTCATTTCCCCAAGACCTTTATATCTTTGAATTAATGCTCCTTTTCCTATTTCTTTTTTTACTTTTTCTAATTCTTCATCACTATAGGCATATTTTGATACTTCTTTACCCTTTACAAGTTTATAAACTTTATATAAAGGTGGTTGTGCTAAATAAAGATGACCATTTGCAATTAACGGTCTCATATATCTATAAATATAAGTCATCCATAAAGTTCTAATATGGAATCCATCAACGTCAGCATCACTCATTATTATAATTTTATTGTACTTTAAATCTTCTTCTTTATAATTATCTAAAGTTCCTGTTCCTATTGCTGTATTAAATATTTTAAGCTCTTCAGATGCTAGTACATTTTCAAGTTTTTGCTTTTCTGTATTCATTATTTTACCTTTTGAAGGCATTATAGTTTGGAATCTTCTATCTCTAGCTTGTTTTGCAGAACCACCGGCAGAATCTCCCTCAACTACAATAAATTCATTTACAGTATTATCTTTTAATGTACATACTGCAACCTTACCAGCAAGCGGAGCAGTTCCCTTACCAATTTTCTTCTTTTCAGCTTCATTTATTTTTTTTATTTTTTCTCTTCTTTGTGCTGCAGCAAGAGCATTATTTATCAGACTTGTAGCAACTTCTTTATTATCTTCTATCCATTCACAAAGCTTAGTATATGCTAAATCATTCATCATAGTATAAGCTTCTGAACTTCCTAATTTCGTCTTAGTTTGACCTTCAAATACAGCATTAGTAATCTTAATTCTAACTATAGCTGTCATTCCTTCTCTTAAGTCATCGCCTTCAAACTCTTTATCTTTTTCTTTAACAAGTCCTAATTTTTTTGCCCATTCTTTAAAGGCTCTTGTCATACCAGTTTTAAATCCTGATTCATGAGTTCCTGCTTCTGTAGTAGGAATATTATTAACATAACTTGCAATATATTCAGTTGTAGAGTCTGTAAACTGCATACAAACTTCTCCATACATTGAAATATTATTTATTGATCTTTCACCTTCAAAAAGAATTGGTGTAGGATGAATAGTAGTTTTACTTTCATTTAAATAATCTATAAAATCAAGTAAACCCCTCTCAGAATAGTATTCTTTTCTAACCTCTTCGTCTTTTCTTTGGTCTATAAGTTCAAGATGTATTCCTTTATTTTGGAATGCAAGCTCTTGCAATCTTTCATCTATAATATCAAATTTAAAATCAGTTGTTGAAAAAATTTCTCCATCTGGTTTAAATGTAACTCTAGTACCTGTATCCTTTGTCTTTCCTACAATCTCTAATGCTGTAACTGCAGTTCCTGGCATATCTTTTTTAATATCTTTGTCGTAAGCATATTCAAATCTTTGTTTGTATATATTTCCATTTTGATGCACTTCAACTTCAAGCCATTTAGAAAGTGCATTAACTACTGATGCTCCAACTCCATGAAGCCCTCCTGATGTTTTGTAGTTTTTATTATCGAACTTACCACCAGTGTGTAATTCAGTAAATACCATTTCTACCCCAGACTTTTTCTTAACTGGATGAATTCCTGTTGGTATTCCTCTACCATTATCTATAACAGTAACACTTTTATCTTTATTTATAATAATTGTGGCTTTATCTCCAAATCCATTAGATATTTCGTCTATTGAGTTGTCTAATATCTCCCATATACAATGATGTAATCCCTTTGTTCCTGTCGATCCTATATACATCCCTGGTCTAACTCTAACTGGTTCAAGTTTTTCTAAAGATGTCAAATCCGTTACATCATATTTACTATTAACTTCATTATTCATATAAACCTCCAAAATTACAACCTATTAACACTTAAGTAATAATTTAGATATAATTATACAATTTCATAATATCAAAATCAAACTAATGTTCTTTATTAACGTTTCTTATTCTATCATACTTCTATGTTTATTTAAAATTTTATTGAAAAATCCCCTTAAAGTTCTATCTTTTACGGTATTTAATTATAATATATTTTATATTAAATTAGTAACTACTTTAAAAGTTTTTCTTTTTTGATTTATAAATATTTAATATGTATTCTCTACTTTTTAATATTAACTTATGTATATCTTATTCTCATTATTTCAATTTACAATTGATTTTATTTACAATACTTAATATTTTAATATCTATTAACAAATTAACATGGCAATTTGTTATAAAAATAAAAAATCAAATCACTTTATAATTATATAAACTATAAAGTAATTTGATTTTTATAATAAAATACCATTATTATTTTTTAAGTCGTAACTATACTATGCCTTGAGCCATCATAGCATCAGCAACCTTCTTAAATCCAGCTATATTTGCTCCCATTAATATATTTCCTTCTTGTCCATATTCTTTTGCAGCAGATGCTGAATTGTTATAAATATTAACCATAATATTTTTAAGCTTATTATCTACTTCTTCAAAACTCCAAGACATTCTCATACTATTTTGAGACATTTCTAAAGCTGAACAAGCAACTCCACCTGCATTTGCTGCCTTAGCTGGTCCAAATAATACTCCATTACTTTGGAAAACTTCAATAGCCTCTAATGTACTTGGCATATTTGCTCCTTCAGCAACTACTTTTGTTCCATTTTCAACTAAAATTTTTGCTGAATTTTCATCTATTTCACCTTGAGTTGCGCATGGAAGTGCTACATCACATTTTATAGTCCAAATACCTCTACAACCTTCAAAATATTTAGCAGAAGGAACATAATCTAAATATTCTTTTATTCTTCCTCTTTTAACTTCCTTAATTTCTTTTACTACTTCAAGATTAATTCCATTTTCATCATATATATATCCATTTGAATCACTTAATGCAACAACCTTAGCACCTAATTGTGTTGCTTTTTGAGTTGCATATATAGCAACATTTCCTGAACCAGAAATTACAACAGTTTTTCCTTCTAAAGAAAGTCCATTATCTTTCATCATTTCGTCAGTAAAGTAAACTAATCCATACCCTGTTGCTTCAGTTCTTGTTAAGCTTCCACCATAAGCTAATCCTTTTCCAGTTAAAACACCTTGATCATTAGCATTTCTAATTTTCTTGTAATATCCATACATATATCCAATTTCTCTAGCACCAACACCAATATCCCCTGCTGGTACATCTGTATCTAAACCTATATGTTTACATAATTCAGCCATGAAACTTTGACAAAATCTCATTACTTCTCTATCAGATTTTCCCTTAGGATCAAAATCTGAACCACCTTTTCCCCCACCAATAGGTAGCCCTGTTAATGAGTTTTTAAATATTTGTTCAAATCCTAAAAATTTAATTATGCTAGCATTTACTGTTGGATGAAATCTTAATCCTCCCTTATAAGGCCCTATAGCACTATTAAATTGCATTCTATATCCTCTATTAACTTGAACTTTTCCTTTATCATCTACCCAAGGAACTCTAAACATAATTTGTCTCTCTGGCTCTACAATTCTTTCTAATAATCCTTCTTCCATATACTCTGGATGTTTCTCAAATACCGGAATTAAAGAAATCGCAACTTCTTTTACTGCATCTAAAAATTCTTTTTCATTTCCATTTCTTTTTTCAACTTGTTCTAAAACACTTAAAACATATTCTTTTCCTGTCATAAGCTTTCCCCCTTAATCTTTATTCCTATATCTTTCATTTAATTTTAGGATATGTTTTACATATAAGCATATTATTCAAATGCTTTTTTATATTAACAAATTTTTATGAAGTTATTTGTTAATATACTAATCCTACTTAATATTTTAATACTATTTTGGTAATTTTTAAAGATATTTTTAAAAAAATAACAAAAAAAGTTATGATAAATAAATTTAACATAACCTTTCTAAACCTATTGTTTATTTATAATAATATTTTTTTCTATTAATTCATTAATTAATAGAAATATATTTTTAGTAGAATCATTTTTATCAAAGGATTTACAAGCTTTCTTCATACCTTCTAACTTTTCACTATCTTTTAACAATTCTACTATAGCTGCTCTGCAACTATTTCCATCACTAATTCTTACTGCCATATTATGTTTTAATAAGAATTCTGCATTTTCTTCCTCTTGACCTGGAATTGCATCGAAAACAGCCATTGGAATATTACATGCTAATGCTTCTGTAACAGTTAGTCCACCTGGCTTAGTAATTATTATGTCTGATGCTTGCATAAAGTTATTAATTTCATCTGTAAAGTATATAAGTTTTGTGTTTTTAGGACTATTTCCTATTACTTTTTCAAAATTATTATATAACTTTTGATTTCTTCCTGTTACTAATATTATTTGGAAGTCAAAATCTATATCTATTATGTTCTCATAAACATCAAAAACATTTGATACTCCAAAACTTCCTGCCATCATCAATATTGTTGGTAAGTTTTTATCAAGACCTAATTCCTCAATTACTAATTGTTTTTCTTTTTCTTCAAAGAACACTTCATCCACAGGTATTCCATATGGATAAATACATCTTGAATCTACTCCTTCAGAAATCATTTTAGTAACCATATCATCATTAGCAACTATATATGCATCTACTTTATCATTTATCCAAGCCTTATGCGGAGCATAATCAGTCATTATACAAATTAATGGTATATTTATTTCTTTCTTTGATTTTAACCTTGATACCATCTCTGTCGGAAATGGATGAGTTGTTATAATAATATCTGGTTTAAACTCATCAATCAAAGGTAATAACTTATTGGCAAATATATTGTTAAGTCTAGTTACAAAATTAGCTAATTTATGATCTTTATTAGTTAAATCATATAGCTTTCCATATAATTTAGGCGTTTTAGTAGCTAAATAAACATATCCACCTGTAACTGTTTTATTTAATATTGGACTTATATACAATAAACTATCTACTATTTTAACATTTATATCTTTATTTTGTTGGGTCATATAACCCTCTATTGCTTTAGATGCCCTCATATGTCCGCCACCAGTTGACGCTGACAAAATAAGAATATTCATTTAAGCTCCCCCTAATAATATAATTTCTCTCAGTAATCAATTTACTATTATATCACATAATTTTGAATATTAAATGGCCATTCTCCCTAAAAAAGAAACTACACTTACTCCACAAGTAATCCCTAGAAATATTCCAAATATAACATCTGTTGGATAATGTACCTTTAAATAAATTCTTGAAAATGCAATTAATGTTGCAATAGGACTCATCATTAGTCCTAACTTTCCATTCATTTGAAAAAAAACTGCCAAGGCTGCAAATGAAGATGCTGTATGCCCTGATGGAAATGAGTATGTTATAGGTTTATTTATTAATAATTCATCTTCTTTATTTTGAAATGGTCTATTTCTTCTAACTATGTGTTTTATTATTCCTTCACCAATTATTGTTGTTAATATTAATGCTAAAATAACACCAACCCCAATAATTCTATCTTCAACTTTTAACAACATTAAAACTGATATAATTAACCATATTATCCCTAAGTTTCCCATCATTGTTATAATAGGCATCATTTTATCAAATGTTCTATTTTTACATTTTTCACTTATGTACTTTAAACCCTTATTATCTATTATCTTAAAAAAATTAAGCATCCTCTATTTCCCTCCTTATATTTTACCTAATTTAATATTTCACACATATTAATCTTTCCATTAATTATAATCTTATTATATACCAAAATCCTTATATAAAGTTAATTCTTTATTAACATTTCGCTAATTTTTTTCTTAATGTTTTCTTAAGAAAAAAAATAAAGAAGGAGAAATAATACGAATATTATTTCTCCTTCTTTATTTACCTTCATTTATTTGCTTATTTATATTTTCAATAAATTTTATTTTTTTACCTTTTATATGATAAAGATAAATAGGAATATTAGCAACAATCCCCATCAAAGCACCACATATTATATCCCACATTGTATCATGTAAACTATTATTTTGAGATGCAAATCCAAATAATTGATCAGTTGAAAACTCCCATATTTCCCATATCCCTGCGGCTGCAATAGAAAATATTATAGAAAATAACATAGGCATATATCTTTTAAATGAGTTCTCTACATTACCATTACTTACATGTAAAAAAAAGATATATCCTATCAATCCAATAATAAGTCCAGATAATAAATGTAATATTTTATCATACATAGGGATAATTATATAAAAATCAAATACATTTCCTAAATACATTGCTCCAATAATAAAAGAATAAATCAAATAAAAACTTATTCTTGCTTTTCTTAAAAAAGTTTTCTTATAAACAAAATACATTATCCATAAAGTAACTGCCATTAATCCTATTCTAAAAAGCTTTTCTCCACCTCTAAAAATAAAATCATATATTGCTGTAATAACTAATATTACCATGGTTATTAAATTTACTCTCAATGCTTTATCATTTAATAAACTCATTAGAATACTCCTTTATAAATTAGTATACTTTTTATCTCTCATTATTAAAGCAGAGATAGCTCCAAATACTAGTCCACCAATATGTGCTCCATTATCTATATTACTTAGTGTAACTCCTATAAATATATTTATGAGCAAAACTTTAAATAAATTCATTATATAAGCTTTTCCAATTCTATTTTTATGCCTTATTCCAAAAATAATCATAGCCCCTAGAAGTCCAAATATTGCTCCTGATGCACCTACACTTATTGAATTTGCATTAAATAAATAACTAAATATACTTCCTCCCAAAGCTGATATTAAATATATAGTTATATATTTAATTTTTCCATATACATACTCTACTTCTGATCCAATAATTTTAAGAGCATACATATTAAAGGCTATATGTGCTAATCCACCATGTAAAAATGCACATGTTATTAATCTCCAAGGCTGTCCATTATTAATCAGAACATTTACTTTCGCTCCTAATTCTATAAGAGTATATGAATCAATATCGTATATATTTTTAGATAAAAAAACTGTAATTATAAAAATCAAAATATTTATACCTATTAATATATATGTAACAAGGCTTTCTTTATATTTTACTTTAGAATTTTTCTCTTTTTCTATACTATAATTTAATATAGAAACAAGTGGTTTACAGCTATCATCGCTGTAAACTACTTGTTTTTCTTTTTCTGAATAAATTAACTTATTATAAGGTTTATAAACTAATGTTTCATAACTTTCTGTAGTACATATAACTATATTTAAAGATATTTTTTTTGAATATAGTTTTCCAACAAAGCTCATTGCTTCATTATATACAAAATCACCTTCATTATTTTTGCATACTACAACAGCATAAATAAAATCATCCTTTTCCATTATAGCTATCCATTTATTTTCTTTTAAAGTCTCACTATAATAATCCTTTATATAAAATCCAACTTGCTTTGTTAGTTCACTAAATAAAACATTTTCTAAGTTATTCATTTTTAAATTTCTTTCTCTAACATATCTAATAATTCATTAAATCTATCAATAGTTGCTTCTAATGGCTTAGGTGTAGTCATATCTACTCCCGCTTTCTTTAATATTTCTATTGGATAATCGCTTCCACCACTCTTTAAGAATCCAACATATTTTTCAACTGCATTAGGTTCCTTATTTAATATACTCTTAGCAAAAGCAGATGCTGCTGCATATCCTGTTGCATATTGATATACATAGAAATCACTATAGAAATGTGGTATTCTTGACCATTCAACATCAATTTCAGAATCAACTACCATCTCTGGTCCAAAATATTTAACATTTAACTCATGCCATTTTGCATTATAATCTTCTGCAGTTAATGGAATACCTTTTTCAAAGCTTTCATGTGTATAAAGTTCAAACTCTGCAAACATTAATTGTCTAAATACAGTAGTTCTTATTTGTTCTAATTCTTGATTTATTAAATATAATTTTTTCTTTTTATCAGTTTCCTTATTTATTAAATGATGAATTAATAGTGCTTCATTAGTAGTTGAAGCAACTTCTGCACAGAATAATGTATAACCTGCATAATAGTAACTTTGTTCTTTTCTTGAATAATAAGAGTGAATTGAGTGACCCATTTCATGAACTAATGTTGATACATCATTAAGCTCATAATTATAATTTAATAAAACATAAGGTTTTGTATCATATCCACCCCATGAATATGCTCCTCCACGTTTTCCTTTATTAATATATTTATCTATCCATCCACCATTAATTCCTTCTTGGAATATATCTAAATATTCTTTTCCTAAAGGTTGTAATCCTTCAATTGCCATTTTAACTGCATCATCAAATTCTACTCTTTCTTTAGGAATTTCAATTACTGGAACATATAAATCATACATATGCATTTCATCTAGACCTAATAGTTTTTTCTTTAAACCTACATATCTATGAAGTGATGAAAGATTATCATCTATAGTTTTTATAGCATTAGTATATACTTCTAGGGGAATATCATTTGGTTTTAATGATGCTTCTAATGCACTATTATAATTTCTTACTCTAGCTCCAAAATTAAATACTTTTATTGAACTAGAAAGAGTTGTTGCTAATGTATTTTCAAAGGCTTTATATTCTTTAAATAATCCTTTAAATGCTTCTTTTCTAACTTCTCTATCCTTTGATTTTATAAATGAAGAATAATTTCCTTCTGTTAATTCAACTTCTTCTCCATCTTCATCTTTAATATTTCCAAATTTCATATCAGCATTTGTCATAATATTATGTATAGATGATGGTGCATCTAAACAATCTGAAGCCGCTGCAAGTAACTCTTCTTCTTTTTTATCTAATACATGCGGTTTTTCTTTTAAGATATTTTCTAATAAGAATTTATAAGGTTCAAGACCTTTTAATTCTTCCATTTGTTTTTCTATTGTTCCATCTGGAAGAGATAAAATTTCTGGTACCACATAAGCTGTATAAGTAGCATATTCAGCCATATAAGCATCAATTTTATTCATCATTGCTTGATACTTTGTATTACTTGTATCCTCATCACATCTTAAATGTGCATAAACATAAATTTTTTCTGCTTTTCTTGATACTTTTTCATTTACTTCAAAATATTTTATTAAAGTTTCCCCATCTCCAAGCTTGCCTTCAAACTCTTTAAGTTTTGGTGCTTCTTCTTGTAACTCTTTATATTCCTTTTCCCAAACCTCATCATTAGAGTATATTTCATTAATACTCCACTTATCTTTATCTTGTATTTCCTCTCTTTTCTTTAAAACCTTGCTTTCCATAGCCCACCTTCAGCCTATCTATATAGGCCTCTCCTTTCTATTTTTATTGATATTCTTCTTCTTTACCTTCAATATCATTAAAGGCTTTTTCCATAGCTTCTTCTATTAATTCTATAGAAAGAGATAATTTTTCTTCAATGTATTCATGATCATCCTTATATTTAAAATTAATTAAAAATGTTGGGTTGTATTCATCATCAACTTCTTCAATTTCAAATCCTTCATTTTCAAATAACTCCATATTAAATACATCATATATTGCAGAGTATTCCCATTCTTCAACATCTTTATTTGTATCAAATTTTATATAAACATTATCACCTTTAACATAAAAACCTTTTATATGTTCTGCTCCTTCTGAAACTTTATAGCTTCCAAGTTCCTTTGTTACAAATCCTGTTTCATTATCTCTTTCCATTAATATTAAGCTTGAATAATCCATAATAATATTCTCCTTTGCGTCTTATCTTTATATGTATTTTTATATTCATAATCTAAAACTTATTTTATGAATTTAATTTTAGTAAACATAATTATAAAACCTTTATTATTTTGTTTAAAAATATTTATTTAAAGTTACTAAAATACAAATCCTAAAACAAAGAATGTTTTATCTTAATTATATGGTTAGTATTGCAAATATACAATATTTTCTTTACTTATTTACATAATATGGTAATATATAATTGTAAGTAAGCTTTTAAATCTTGATTTATTAAATATTTCTTTGTGGAGGTTAAAATATGAACACTGTTTCTGCTGTAAAAAAACAAAATGTAATTAAAATAAATCATAAAAAAAAGAAAATACAAAGAAATAGAAAAATCATTATAATTGCTATTCTACTGTTAACATTATTTATTATAGGAACCTCCATAAAAAATATGTATGTATCTTATAGATGTTCTAATTTTATTTATTCAGTTGATTATTATTTTACTCATTGGAAAGATAAATCTCTTAGATTAATAGAGGTAGAATCTATGTCTGTAATATCAAAAGTTGATGATACAATAGAAATTGAAGCATATGGTTTTGCATATGAAAAACCTTATAAAAAAACATATTTAATAGGAACTTTCACAGAAGATGATAAAGGGCGTTGGCATATGAAATCAGTTAAACTTAAAGATACTGATTCCACTACCGAATAGTATTGTTCGTCACGTGGAACTCCAAAATTAATGATATAACCTCCAGGAATTGTGTAATTTGCGTTAAGAATTTATATCTTTCTTTCCGTAAAAACTGCTAAAGCTTCGAAAGTCATTTCATTC
>URGW01000040.1 GCA_900547475.1 uncultured Clostridium sp.
GGATACCTCCTTGTATTATAGTTGTGGTCGGCAAACCTACTATAATTTTACAACGGAGGTTTTTTTATTTCTACTCACCGCTAGAAGCTTTCCGGAACCACAGGTCGAACCTGTGGTATTCTAAATACAATAACCCTCGACAATACATTTTTGTATTGTCGAGGGTTTCATGGTGGAGGCGAGGGGTCATGTGCATCCATTATTTCTATATGGCACTGACTATATCTTCTACTATTATCAAAATAGTAGCCTGGCATATTATAGAAGCTTAGTATAGTTTATATCTTCTATCCTAGTATTCCATAGATTACTCCTTAGGAACCTATAAGTCGATACGAGGCTGTTGAATTTCTTCACATACCTCTCGGTATTGCCGTCAGCATTCTCTGTTACGGTTTCACCGATAAAGCCAAGTTATCACTTAAACATCACTGCTTAAGGCGACTTTCTTTCAAAATCGAACCCCTGTCCGAAAGCAGACCAGCCTGACTTTCTACGAGCGTAGTTTGTGACTAAAATTTCGGTCCTTAGTTCGCTCACAAACAAACTCCTAATTCCCTAGCTTCATAAATACCCCTCTAGCTCAAAGCTTTGCTAGACTTCGTTCCCTACTTTAATGACACCAGCTACCCAAGACGTAGGCATCCTGGACTGATGAGCAAGCTATATTAAGCTGCTAATGCAAAATTGTCTTCTGCGTTTATATTTAGTGCATAGCTTATTAACGAGTCGTCCATGCTTTACTCGGCCCGCTTATCAAACCCATCTTACCCCCGTCGAAGCCAAAACGCCCCCATGTTAGGTTAATAGGTCATAAACGCTTTTACCTATTCAATTTTCAATTGATGATTAACATCGTGACTTTATTATAAAACATACAGTTTCAACTGTCAACTTAACTACGCTATTAAACCCTTGGAAAACTATTAATATTATTCTTTTAAAAGAAATTTTACTCTTATATAAAACAATTTTTCTAAATAAACCATAAATTTTTATATAATTTTAAATTTAATAATTTTTATAATATTTACTTTAAATAAAAGCTCTTGAAATTATTGTCGAAAGATGCTATTATAAACAAGCAGTTGGTACGTTAAAGTGCTAATTACCTGTAGGGTCTAGTTTGTCCTTCGCCGGATGCTAGACTCTACTTTATTTTTAAGATAAAAATTTAAATGTTATCCACACAAACAAAAAACAATCCACACTTTAATTCACATATTTTCCAAATACTTGTTTATAAGTGTATAACTTAATTTTCATTAGATAAAATAATTATAAACTCTGAACCCTCATTAACTTCACTGAAAACTTTTATTTCTCCACCATGTGCATTTACAATAGATTTAGATATTGTAAGTCCCACTCCCATTCCTTTTTCATTAGCGCCTCTTGATTTATCTACTCTATAAAAACGTTCAAATATATTTTTAAGTTCACTTTCAGGTATACCAATTCCACTATCTTTAATACTTATATTAACATTGTTATCTTTCATAAAAGCTTTAACATATATCTTACCATTTCCATTATTATATTTAATAGCATTAGATAGTATATTTATAATTACTTGTGCAAACTTTTCTTTATCAATTATCACTTCTAAATCTTCTAATTGATATTTAATTCTTATATTCTTTTCAAGTGCTTTTCCTTCATAGTTATAAACAATAGTTTTTATATAATCTGTTAAATTAACTACTTCTTTATTCAAACTATTTTTTCCAATATCAAATTTAGCTAACTTTCTTAAGTCATCAACAAGATTTGTAATTCTTGTTACTTCTTCATTTATACCATTAAGCCTTTCATTAGTAGGTTCCCAAATTCCAGCAATAATTGTATCTAAATGTCCCTTTATACTTGTAAGTGGTGTTCTAAGCTCATGAGCTATATCTGCAGTTAATTGTTTTCTTAAGCTTTCCTGTTCATTCAATTCATTAGATAATTTATTTATAGAATTTATTAGATCATTAATTTCACTTATATTACTCTTATACGTTACTTCATTTTTATAATTGCCCTCACCTATAAATTTTGTCATCTTTGAAACCTTAGAAATTGGATTAGCTATAGACTTAGATATTATTATTGAAATTATTATAATACTACCTATAGAAATAACACCTATTACAGCTATAATTCTATTAGCTGCATTAAAAAATTGAACATCATTTTCCATATAATAAGTAGAAGCATAATGACCTATATAAGCATATCCAACTGAATTTCCATCAATATCACAAATATCAACTTTAACTTCTTCAAAATAGTTATTCCATTTCTTTTCTATACTCTGCATATTTTTACTTACTTCATTTAAAGTTTTATCTGATAGCACCTTCTCATCTTCAAATACACTCCATACTTTATTATTATTTTCATCATATATTTCAATTGCAATACCTTTTCTTATATAATCTATCCCTAAATTTTCTATAAGTTCAATATCCCAATTATCATTTAAATATATACTTTTTAAATCAAATTCAATTAAATGATTTATTTCTACTTTATTGCTATCATCAACATATTTTTCAAAAGAATTTTTAAAATTTATATTTACAAAAAACCTTATAGCTATAATTGTTACAATCATTATAAAAGTGAAAGATATTATAAGTTTACTATTTATTGATTTTAATTTACTTCTATAATCCAAATCTATATCCTACCCCATATACTGTTTGAATTATTCTTGGGTTTCTTGAGTCAATTTCTATCTTTTGACGTAAATTCTTTATATGACTATCTATAGCCCTATCACCTTTTTCATAATATCCTTCAATAGTACTTTCTAACAATTTCTCTCTTGAATATATCTTCTTTGGGTTATTTATTAATATAAGTAATATCTTATACTCTGTATTAGTTAAAATTACTTCTTCACCTCTAACCTTAACTTCATGAGTTTCAGTATTTACTTCTAATTCTTCACCATAACTTATTATTTTTTTATTATAAAAACTACTACTTCTTTTTAAAATAGCTTTAACTCTTAATACTAACTCATTTATATTAAAAGGCTTACAAATATAATCATCACAACCTAGCTTAAAGCCATCTATCCTATCTTCATCTTCTATTCTAGCAGTCAGCATAATTATAGGAACTTCCGACTTTTTTCTTATATATTCACATATTTCTTCTCCACTTATATATGGAATCATTCTATCTAATATTATTAAGTCATATTTTTTTGAATTTATCTTATCTATGGCACTATTTCCATCATAAGCAACATCTGTATAATAACCTTCATTATCTAAGAATGCCTTTATAAATTCACATATTTTCTTTTCATCATCAACTATTAATATGCTAATCACACTAACCTCCAAAAAATTTTTCTCTTTAATATTATAACCATGCTTCTTATAATGTTTAAAGCTAATATTATGAAATAATATATATTTAAAGTTTTAATATTATATATAAATATCTAAATAAAAAGTTTTCACTAATTTTTTAAAATTATTTTCACTATTTTTGTTGAAATGAAAAAAATTTTATGGTATATTGTAAACATATTCACGAAAAACTTTTTCATTTTTATTGCAATAACGAAAATAATTTTATAAAATAAGGGAGGATATTATGTTTAAACAGCTTCAAAAAATCGGAAAATCATTTATGTTACCAATTGCAATATTGCCTGCAGCTGGTTTATTATTAGGAATTGGTGGTGCACTATCAAACCCTAATACTATACAAGCCTATCCATTCTTGGATATTTCTTGGTTACAAGGTATATTTAAAATAATGTCATCTGCTGGAGACGTAGTATTTGGTAATTTAGCACTTATAATGTGTATAGGTCTTTCAGTTGGTCTTGCAAAAAAAGATAAAGGTACTGCCGCACTAGCTGGTGCTGTTGCATTCCTTGTAATGAACGCATCCATTAAAGGGATGATTGGTGCTTTCAATCCTACTGTTGAATCAATCGATACAGGTGTTGTTGGTTCTATAGTTATAGGTTCATTAGTTGCATACTTACATAATAAATATCACAACATTCAATTGCCTGCAGTACTAGGATTCTTTGGTGGATCAAGATTTGTCCCAATAGTTTCTTCATTCTCAGCTATTGGTGTTGCTGCAATCTTTTTCTTAATCTGGCCTACCTTCCAAGGTTGGTTGGTTAATGCCGGAAATGCTATTGCTAACTTAGGTCCTATAGGAACTTTCCTTTACGGATTCTTATTAAGATTAACTGGTGCCGTTGGGTTGCATCACATGATTTACCCATTATTCTGGTATACAGAACTAGGTGGAGTTGCTCAAGTTGCTGGTCAAACTGTAATTGGTGCACAAAATATATTCTTTGCTGAATTAGCTGACCCAAATCACGTAGGTTTATTTACAGAAGGTACTAGATTTTTTGCTGGACGTTTTGTAACAATGATGTTTGGTCTACCTGCTGCTTGCTTAGCAATGTATCACTGTGTTCCAAAAAATAAGAAAAAAACTGTTGCTGGTTTATTCTTAGGTGCTGCAATCACATCATTTATAACTGGTATTACAGAACCAATTGAATTCATGTTCTTATTCGTAGCTCCTTGGCTATATGTAGT
Organism: uncultured Clostridium sp.; assembly: GCA_900547475.1. Classification (GTDB taxonomy): domain Bacteria; phylum Bacillota; class Clostridia; order Clostridiales; family Clostridiaceae; genus Clostridium. The sequence goes on from URGW01000040.1 coordinate 4,578, forward strand.
ACATGCTTTCTTTGATGGATTAGCCTTCTTCTTAACAGATATATTAAATGTATCAATTGGAAATACATTCTCTGGTGGGTTAATTGATTTTTCACTATTCGGTATATTACAAGGTAACGAAAAAACAAACTGGATTTATGTAATATTAATAGGTATTGTATGGGCTATATTATACTATGTAACATTTAGAGTCTTAATCACTAAATTCAATGTTCCTACTCCCGGTAGAGAAGATAACAATGAAGAAGTCAAAGTTATTACTAAAGATTCTATGAGTGAAATTGCTGCTGAAATCTTAGCTGCACTTGGCGGAAAAGAAAACTTAGATGATGTTGATGCTTGTATTACAAGATTAAGAGTCGCTGTTAAGGATGTAAGCAAAGTAGATAAAGATAAGATAAAAGCTCTAGGGGCTACTGCTGTCCTTGAAGTTAAAGGTGGAATTCAAGCTATATTTGGAGCAAAAGCAGATCCTCTAAAACAAAAAATTAATGAAATAATCGATAAAGAATAATTTATAAGGAGTGAAAGTAATGAATAAAGGATTAATTGTATCATGTCAAGCACTACCAAATGAACCACTACATAGCTCCTTCATAATGGGTAAAATGGCTTTAGCTGCTAAGGAAGGTGGCGCAATTGGCATACGTGCTAACACTGTAGCTGATATTAAAGAAATAAAAGCAGAGGTTGATTTACCTATAATTGGAATAATAAAACAGGATTATGATAATATGATTCCATATATTACTCCTACAATGAAGGAAGTTGATGCATTAGTTGAAGAAGGTATAGATGTAGTAGCTTTAGATGCAACTATAAATCAAGATGAAACCTTCCTTAAGGAGGTTATCTCTAAGTATCCTAATCAAAAGTTTATGGCTGATATTTCAACAGTTGAAGAAGGTTTAAGAGCTGAAAAATTGGGATTCCACTTTGTAGGAACAACATTAATTGGCTATACTAAACAATCTAAGGGTATGAATAACTTCCAAGTTCTTTCTACACTAATTAAAAAATGTAAAGTTCCAGTTATAGCTGAAGGTAATTTTGATACTCCTGAAAAAGCTAGAAAAGCTTTAGAAATGGGAGCTTATTCAGTTGTAGTTGGTAGCGCTATTACTAGACCCCAACTTATAACAAAAAAATTCAGCGAAGAAGTTCAAAAGGCATTATAAGATACTTATATATAAGAGATGGAGACTATTATGACTCTATCTCTTATTTTATAAAAAAAAGATTTATGGTATCATTAAATATATCACTTTACGATGGAGGGCTTTAATTGAATATTATATGCGAGATACAACAAAAATATAATAACTTTTCGGATAAAGAAAAATCTATTGCTAATTATATCTTACATCAACCTGATATGATTAAAAATATAAACATAATAGAATTAGCTAAAATAACAGGAACTTCTAGTTCTACTATTACCAGATTCTCAAAAAAAATTGGCTGCGATAGCTTTGTTGAAATGAAAATGCAGATTAATTTAATCACTAATGATAACAAATCTATCGATAGCGCTAGTATTTTTTCAAGCGTCTATAACCATTACAATGAAGTAATTGAAAGAACAAATTCACTTATAGATAAATCTGCTATACTTAATATAGTTGAAGAAATTAAAAAGGCCAATAAAATCTATCTATATGGAGTTGGTAGTTCTGGTTTAACAGCTACTGAAATGATGCAAAGATTAATAAGAATGGGGTTTAACGTACATTGTATTTCAGATTCTCATATGATGATTATTAATAGCTCAATAACATCTCCTGAAGATCTTGTTATAGGTTTCTCTATATCCGGTGAAACAAAAGAGATTGTAAATGCCTTAAAGGTTTCTAAAAAAAACGGATCTAAAATTGCTTGTATAACAAGCTTTGATGAAAGTTTAATAACAGCTTATTCAGATATAATATTAAAAGTTTATAACACTCGTTTTATAGGTAGACATAAATTTATAAACTCTCAGTTCTCAACTATGTATCTTGTCGATTTAATATCTACTGTATTATTAGAAGATAAAAACTTAGAAGAAAAAATGCAAATAACTATAGATGCTATAATAAATTCATAAAAGGGATGATGTAAAACTCATCCCTTTTACTAATATTATATTCCTAAAAGTAATCTTGCAAAACCAAAATAAACTACTAATGCAAAAGCATCTACTATTGTTGTAATAAGTGGACTTGCCATTATTGCAGGATCTAGTTTTAATTTCTTTGATACTATAGGTAAAACTCCTCCTACAACTTTTGCTAATACTACAGTAAAGAACAAGCTTGCACATACTGTAAGTGAAATCATAAAGTCTGCGCTAGTAAAGAAGTATAATCTTAAAAAGTTTACTACAGATAAAATAGTTGCAACTACAATACTTACTCTAAATTCTTTAAATATTACTTTAAAGAAATCTTTTGTAGTAATTTCTCCAAGTGCCAATCCTCTTATAACCAATGTAGATGATTGTGATCCTGAGTTACCACCAGTATCCATTAACATTGGAATAAATGATGCTAATATTACTACAGATTGAAGAACATCTTCAAATCCCTGTATTATTGATCCCGTAACTGTGGCGGATATCATTAATACTAAAAGCCATACTATTCTATTTTTTGCTAATGTTAAAACTGGAGTTTTTAAATATTGCTGTTCACTCGGCTCCATTGCAGCCATTTTTTGAAAATCTTCTGTATTTTCTTGTTCAATAATATCTACAATATCATCTACTGTTATAATTCCAACCAACCTATTTTCAACATCTACCACTGGCATAGAAATCAAATCATAAGTTTTAAATAAATCAGCTACTTTTTCTTGATCTTCAAAAGTTTTAACAGAAACTATATTAGTCTCCATAACATCTGAAACCAATATATTTTCATCACTTAAAATTAAATCTTTTAATGATATAATTCCTTTTAATCTCCTTTTCCTATCAATTATAAAACAATTATCTAATGATTCTTTATTTACACCAATTCTTCTTGTATAATCTATAGCTTCCTTTATAGTCATACCTTCTTTAAAATCTATGAATTCTATGGTCATAATAGCACCAGCAGAATCCTCTTCGTATTTTAAGAATTGATTTATTAGCTGCCTCTTTTCTAATGAAGTATTTGAAATAATTTTTCCAACTATATTAGCAGGTAACTCCTCTATTATATCTACTGTATCATCTAGAAATAAATTTTCAATTATTTCTTTTATTTCATCATCTGTGATTAATTCAATTATCTTTTGTTGAGATTCTTTATCTAAATATGAAAAAACTTCTGCTGATGTATCTTTAGTTAATAATCTAAATACTACTACTAAAGATTTATCATCTAACTCTTCCATGCTCTTTGCAATATCAACGCTGTTCATTCTTTGTAATACTTGACTTAATTCACTAATATTATTATGTCTAATTACTCTTAATAATTCTTGTGCCATAATTTCCTCCTTTAGAGTTCATATACACACAAATTAATCTATAATAATTATTGAGAGTAAAATTATTTGTTATATATATGAACTACTTATCCTATTAAATATCTTTATTTCATTATTTTCTAGGGGTATATCATCCATATAAATCACGCTCCTCATTTAATCTACATTTTCATTATATAAAATAATTGTGGAGAAATTATGAGTTTGTTTATTTCCTATATTTAAGAATAAAAAAATGATAAGACCTATGCTATCATAAGCCTTACCATCTTTAAATATTATACATTATTAATTATTGTTAAAAACTTTTATACTAATCAGTAAATATAAAATCTACTTTTCATAAAACTATTTTTTATTTTTCTTTTTTTTACCTACCAATAACATACCAGCAGCTGTAGTAACTACACCAACTAAACCTATTATACTTTCTTTTCCTGTTATAGGTAACTTATTATTTGAATTTCCAGAAGTATTTTTATCTTGTGATATATTTTCATTATCTGAAGTATTTACATCTACTGATGTATTTCCGTTTCCAGAAGTATCTCCATTACCTGAGTTACCTCCATTATCTGGTTTAATTTCATCATCTGATGTATCTCCATCCTCTGGAGTCTCTCCATCACCTGGTTTGTTTTCATCTCCTGGAGTATCTCCGTCACCTGGTTTGTTTTCATCTTCATCTTTAGATATAATTTCTTCTATCTTAGTTTCAAATAAACTTGCATTCTCTAAATCATTTGATATTTTTATTTCTATATACGCTTCATCAACTGCTTCATTCTTAATAGCTTTTATAAATCTAGATATAAAAGATGTGTTTTTAACTTTTATTTTATAAACTGTAAAGTTTCCATCTATATATTTTTCTTCTAATATACCATCCAACTTCTTAATATCATTTAAGAATCCACTAAATTCTTCTACAGTTACATCTTGCACTTCCACTTCTAATGGAGAGTCAATTTTACCTGAACCTGTTATAGGTGTAACAACATTAGTATCTATAACATTCTCTATAAACTCTATTACATTTTCCTTGTACTCTTCTATATTTATAGTAATACTATCAGATTTATTGCTTCCATCTTTAGTTGTTGCTGTTATAGTTACTTTTCCTTTTGCTTTCGCTATTACTTTAACATCATTTCCTATAACTTCTATTGATGCTATATTCTCATCACTTGTTGTCCATTCTATATCTCTTACTTCTGCTTCTTCATTTATAGTTGCAGTTAAGATTTTATTACTTCCTACATATAAGCTATCTATTTTATTATTTATAGTTATACTTTCTGCTAATACAACATCTTTTTTTACTGTTACTTTTATTGTTTTTGTAGCTTCTCCACCATTATTATCTTTTACTTTGTATGTAACTTCATATTCTCCTGGAGTTTTTTCATCAACAGTATTTTTTAAAACTTCTATTTCAGTTATTTTTCCATCTTCTTTATCAGTTGCTGTTACTCCAGTTAATGGATCAAAACTTTCTCCAACCTTTATAACTTTATCTTCAGCATTTATTACCGGTGGTTCATTTACTATTACTTTTATTGTTTTTGTAGCTTCTCCACCCTTGCTATCTTTTACTTTGTATGTAACTTCATACTCTCCTGAAGTTTTTATATCAACAGTATTTTTTATAACTTCTATTTCAGTTATTTCTCCATCTTCTTTATCACTTGCTGTTACTCCAGTTAATGGATTAAATTCTTCTCCTAATTGTATAACCTTATCTTCAGCATTTATTACTGGAATATTATTCTCTTCTGGTTTAACTTCTTCTTCAGATATAATCTCTTCTAATTTAGTTTTTAATAAATCTGCATTTTCTAAATCATTTGATATTTTTATTTTTATATACCCTTGATCTAACTCTTCATTCTTAATAAAATTTATAAGTTTAGATATAACTGATTTATCTTCAACTTTTATTTCATATACTGTAAAGTTATCTTCTGTATATTCTTTTTCTATTTTTGCATTTAACTTCTTAATATCACTTAAGAATCCACTAAATTCTTCTACAGTTACATCTTGCACTTCCACTTCTAATGGAGCCTCAATTTTACCTGAACCTGTTATAGGTGTAACAACATTAGTATCTATAACATTCTCTATAAACTCTATTACATTTTCCTTGTACTCTTCTATATTTATAGTAATACTATCAGATTTATTGCTTCCATCTTTAGTTGTTGCTGTTATAGTTACTTTTCCTTTTGCTTTCGCTATTACTTTAACATCATTTCCTATAACTTCTATTGATGCTATATTCTCATCACTTGTTGTCCATTCTATATCTCTTACTTCTGCTTCTTCATTTATAGTTGCAGTTAAGATTTTATTACTTCCTACATATAAGCTATCTATTTTATTATTTATAGTTATACTTTCTGCTAATACAACATCTTTTTTTACTGTTACTTTTATTGTTTTTGTAGCTTCTCCACCATTATTATCTTTTACTTTGTATGTAACTTCATATTCTCCTGGAGTTTTTTCATCAACAGTATTTTTTAAAACTTCTATTTCAGTTATTTTTCCATCTTCTTTATCAGTTGCTGTTACTCCAGTTAATGGATCAAAACTTTCTCCAACCTTTATAACTTTATCTTCAGCATTTATTACCGGAGGCTCATTTACTGTTATTACTATTGTCTTTATAGCACTTGCTCCCTCAGTATCTGTTACACTATATGTAACTTCATATTTTCCTGATACATTTATGTTAACTTCATTTTTTATAACTTTTATCTTTGTAGTTATATTTCCTTCTTCTTTATCACTTGCTGTTACTCCATCAAGTTCTTTGAATTCTTCTCCTAATTGTATAACCTTATCTTCAGCATTTATTACTGGAATACTATTTATTAAAGATGCTTTAGGATTTACAATAACTACACTTTGAACTCTAGTTGTTTTATTCCCACTATCTGTAGCACTATATATAACTTTATAAACACCTGCTATCTTTGTATTTACATTGCTCTCAACAACTAATTCTATATCATCATCTTCATCTTCTACAGTAACATTTTTCTTTGGATCAAAACTATCTCCTACTGTTAAAGTATGATCTGTAACACCTTTTATTACTGGTGCTTTATTCGCTTTTACACTTAATGTTATAGTTTTAACTGTTGTTCTATTACGACTATCAATAGCTGTATATGTTATAGTATATTGAGTATCTTCTTCTGGATCTAAGTTAAGCTCTTCATTTGACGTAACTTTAACCTCTACTGAATTTCCATTAATATCTACAGCCTTAACTCCAGCCATTAAATCAAAAGCTTCTCCTGCATTTATGCTGACATCTTTAAGCTCATTTCCATCCTTAGTAATGGTAGGCCCTTGAACTACTGCATTAACCTTAACTTGTACTTTTAAAGTCTCTGATTTACCACCGAAACTATCTGTCGCTGTAATATATAAATCATAGAATCCTTCTTCAGTTCCCTTAAATTCTTTTATAGCTTTATCATTTACATCTTTAACTTCTAAAGTTACTTTATCATTTTCTGCATCTTCTATTTGTAACCCTTTTTCTTTTAAATTATCTAATGTTAATTGAAGTGTTTCTCCTTCATTAATTTCTATATAAGAATTTTCATTAATTTTTACAATAGGGTTTGTATTTATAGTTAATTGTTCATTTGCAACACTTACACCTTTAACATATTCTCTATTTGCACTACTTACATATTTATATTCAGAACCTTCTTCATTTGTTATACTATACGTTCTTGATTCATTATTAGATGTTGCAACTAAATCTAACTCAAAAATTTCAACTTCATTACCCTTCTTAGGTATCGAATCCTCAGCTGTTATTAAAACATTTATTGTGTTTGTTTCTTTATTATAAGTATAATCTGTTATTATTTTATCTGAATTATTCTGATTTATTAAATCTTTTATTATAGGAATATTATTTTCCTCTTTTAAAACTACTCCTTCTAACTTTAAACTAAATTGAAGAGCTTTAGGAATGTCTTCTATATTATCTAAAGATACTTTAACTGTATCAGAGTCTACTTTTTCTACATCTAATATAAAGTTATTCTTTGTACTTTCAGAATTACTATTTATAACTTTTGGTGCTGCATAAGCTATTGCAGCAGTTGAAGTTGCTGCTAATGTATATGCTAAAGCCGTCTTTACAGTTGGCTTTACCTTATTCTTTTTCATAATCTATCTCCTTTCTACTTTAATTGAGGCTATCTCAAAAGAGATAACCTCTTTTAAATGAAAATATTTTTACTATAAATTTATTTTCTATTATTGAATACATCTTGAATAGTATCGCTACCTACTTCTACAACCTCATCAAAAGAACTTGATAATAATTTTGCTTTTGAACTATTTAATTCTATTGATGGTAATTGACTTAAATCTTCCGGTAAATCATATAAGAATGTATCACTTACTAGTCTTTGACCTACTGGCGCATTGTTACTATCTAACTTATTATATCTATAAAGTTCAGCCTTTATCTTACTTCCTTCAATATTTCCACTTTCTTTTTGTTGCTCTGGAGTTATCCAATATATCCAACTTCCCTTAGCAACTTCTCCTAATGCTGAATTCTCTGGTAAATTTGCTAATAAAATTACTTGTGCTTCTCTAGCAAAATTATCATCATTTTCATTTATTACTAGAGGTACATTAAATGCTGGATCACCTTTATATTCACCAGTAACTATTATAGAACCTGCAGGTATAGTCTTTCCTTCTGCATAAGTATAATCTGTCTTTAAAATACCTACACCATTTTCATAAACTTTATTACCATTATCTATACCTATTTCTATGTTATCTCCAGTTGGTCCTAATATATCAATTTCTGCTATAGATATAGCACTAACACCCTTAGCTACTAACTTAACATACTGTGCATCATATGCCCATAACTGAGTATTTAAATTGCTTCCTGTCTCATTGAAATAAATTGTATTTTCCTTAGTTGTATCAAACTCCCCTGAATGAGCCTTAGACCACGTATTTCCATCCTTGCTTACCCAAACTTCATATTTACTTATTGGTGCATATGTAGTATCTGAAGTTTTACTAAATAAACTCTTTAATGAGAATTTCTTTGTAGGTGCTTGTCCCGGATTATATTTTAATCCAATAACAGATTTAGAATTTCCTAAATCAATCGTTACGTATGGATCTCCTGAAACAACTGTACCACTATTATTAGTTGCCTTTGATGCAGTATAAATTGTCGATGGATCATTATCACTTATCTTTTTAATTTCTCCATCTTGAACTTGCCCATGTCCTGAATTCTCATCATGCACATCATTATCACTTATTGTATTAGTATCAAATACCCAATTAGTTTCAGATATACTTCCATCATGATTTACTTTTATGCTACCAATAGTTGTTTCATCTGTAACATTTAAATCATAATCATAAGCTCTAACCTTATATTTAAATGCTCTATTATTTACAGCATCTATAACATCTATATAGTTAGTTAATCCATTTTCTCCATCTTTATCTCTCTCTACGAATCCAACTACTACATCTTTAGTTCCTGTCGTTGTTGCTTCTGTTCTTATTATTTCATAACCTAAAATCTTATCTGAATCTTTTGTTACACTTAATGTTAATGGAACTTCCTTTTGATTTAAATATGATCTATCACTTAATTTATTTCCATTTTCATCAGTACCAAAACTTGCTGTTACCTTAGTATCTGAAGCCATCGTTATTGAACTAACATTATCCCCTGCTGCTAATCTAAGTCTTCTTGCTTCATCATTTAAATAGTAAATAGCTTTATCTTCCTTTGGATAGTTCTTTCCATTTAAATATGCATTAGTATTAGGGCTAGCTACTAATCCCCATTTTTCAAAGAATTCTCTTAAATCTTTTCCTGCAGCATCTGAAGCTCTCATTATAAATGTTTGAGCTGTTGAATCATATCCTGATTCTGAAGAGGCTACTCCATTTATTCTAGTAGCTCTATATAATTTAGCATAGAATGTATCATTTTCTAAATTATTATCTGCATTAATATCTAACATATTATAAGTATAATCATTGTCATATGCTAAATGTAATTGCCAGAACATTCCTAATCTAGCAAGACCATCACTTGCTAATCCTACACTATTAGAAGTTACCTTATCATAAACTTTTTTATATCCTGAGCCTTCTAATCTAGATTCATTTATATCATTAAATGTTTGAGTTATAAGTGCTAGAATATTATTAGTTGTTTCAGCATATGTTAAACCTGGTCTATCATGGACATGTCCAATTTCATGAGATATTCCCCATCCAAATAATTGTCCACTTTCAGAATTTGTTAAGTTTCCATTTGAATCAAATTTAAATGGAACACCTGACATAGTACCAGCAATAGAACCATAACCTATACCAACATGGTGTGATGATGCATACATAAATGCCCCTGTAAACATTCTTTGATATTTAATATTAATACGGTTTTTAGGTGCTCTATTTTCATTGTAATATTGCTTTTCACTCTTTCCACCAAGAACATCTAATTTCTTATCTGTTATTGTTCCATCTCCATCAAAATCTATTGCTTCTTCAAGTAAACCTTGTTGTGAATAAGAAATTTTCATTAATTGTTCCCAAGCAAGTAATGTATTATAAAGTCTATCTACTTGAGCATCTTCATCTCCTGATAATCCACTTTGTATTCCTGCAAGTACTTGGTCTGCTGCAAGAGAAAGTGTAATTCTCTCTCCTTCTATATCTGTTGCATTTAATATAGAAGTTTCTGGATCATATGTGTAAATATTATTAGAATTATCTTCTGTAGTAGCACTAGATGGATATCTATTCGGTAAAGAATTTACATAAGTTTTTAATTCACTAATATAAGTTCTTATTTTCTCTTTAACTTCAGCTTCTCTAGACTCATCATCTATAATATTATTTACATTTAAATGCGGTATTTCCGTTCCTCCGCTTACTCTTACTTTAAATGTATTATTATCTGCAAATCCACTCTTAAGACCTATATATAAATTTCCACCTTTTTCATAGTTCATATCAAAACCAGTTTCAGGTATTTCAATTTCATTTTTTCCTATCTTTAACTCTTTTATTACTTTATATGCAGTACCACTTTCAGCATTAAATTGAGTCAATACTAAATCAAATTTTGTATCACTTCTATTTGGGCTTCCTATATACAGAGTAACTTTATCTCCAGGTTTTACTGCCACACCTAGTGATTGATAATTATTTGTTTGACCTATAGTATTTTGAGCTCCTATATTATATATTGTTGAATCTAAAGTTATTATTTTATCTTGTAATGAAACTTCATTTAATAAATCTTGAGCTCTTTGTAAATTCTTTAATATTTCATCTTTATTTGGATGATATTCAAGATTTATTGGATCTATTGTATTTACCCTCTTAGTAAGATCATCTATCATTTGCTGAGTTACACCATCATTTAAAGATAATTTCAAATCATCAGCAAATAAATTATCTACATCACTTTCTAGACTATCATATTCATAGAACTTAACTTCTGCCATACTTACGGCTCTTCTGCCATATAAGTAGTTTACAGCTACTCCAACTTTAATTTTTTTAGTCTTTACTGGTTTTTCTAATACTATATTTACTACTTTATTATCATTACTATCATAAGAACTAGAATTTACTCTCTCCCATTTTCCAGTTTCTTCATTGTAATAATCTATTCTAGTCCACTCAGTAACTTCTTTTACATCCATTCTTCTTATGACTTTAATACTTCCAATATTAAACTCTTTATCAAATGTTATAATTGGACCATTACCTCCATAATCCCAATCCTTATATTCCCAATAAGTACTATAATCATTATCTACAATAGCATCAGCATCATCATAGCTTCCTACATTGAATTCTACTTTCTCTATATGATTAGTTATTTCATTTGTTCCATTTGCTGTATTTATAAGATTATAGTTAGTTGTTACTGGTGGTACTAACTTAGTAGTAGATCCAAGATAAACTTGTGATAATCCACCTGTTCCATGGTGATTTGTTGCTGTCATCATAATTTCATAGCTAGTTGTATCTTCTAATCCTGTTATTGTATATGATGTAGCTCTTATAAGGTCTGAACTATCAGTATCCCCTGCCGGTAAATTAGAAACCCCTGTTGGAATATTGTCTTCTAAATTAGAATCTATATATTTCTCTCCATTATCATTAGCTTTTAACCATTCCTTAGTTCCAACTTTTCTATAATATAATTCATAATCCTTTGCTTTTGCATGAGATTTCCATGAAACTTTAAGTTCTTTATATCCACCTTTTACAGTTAATCCTTCTGGACCTTCTGGTGCTGTTTCTGGTATTACTTGAACCTCTATTATAGAATCAGCTCCAAAATTACTACCATTATCTCCTGTTGCACTTTCACTTAACTTTCCTGACCCAGAATCCCAAGCTTGTGGTTGATAGTTTTCGTCAACATTATCTGCTTTACCATCTTTATCATTTGAATTATTAGTTAAGTTAGTATTTCCTGTTGCAGTTGCGCTATACCCCTCTTGCTCATCCTTATATCCACTCTTCCAATCACCTGATAATGATTGAATTCTAATTCTATAAATTCCATAAGGCGATACCTTTTCTATTCTTAGAGAATTTTCACTAGTCTTGTATGTACTAATTGAATTATTGCTTAAGTCCGTAACCTCTATTTCATATCCAGTTACATTTACTTCATGTTCCCAACCTATAGTCATAGCTTCATTTCCAACTGCAGTTGAGCTAGTAAATTTAGTTATAACTGGTATATTCATTTTAGGTTTTGGCATTTCTTTATAAACATTATTTAAAAACTCAACTTTTGCTATTTCAGTTAAGTTTTTATTACTTCTACTACCAGTAACTTTTATACTGATTTCACTTACCGCAACTTGTTTTCCTAAATCTATCTTTATAGTATCCATTTCTTTGCCATCAGCAGTTCTTGTTATAGATTTAGTTACATTATCTTCTCCAAACTTAACAGTTAAGTCTTTTCCATTCTCACCTGCTCCAGGTATAACAATTTCTCCACTAGATGGTGCATTTTCACTTGGAGCCTGTATAGTAATTTCATCAATTGTTGTTGAAGTTCTTGCTTTACCTGATAAATTTATAGGTATTTCTATAGGATTAGCCTCACTTATTTTACTTTTAGACTCTAATGATACTGTAGAGTTCTCATTTTTTAATATATTCTTAATATCTCCATTTACTGTTACCTTTTCACTATCTACATCTATACTAACATTATCTGGATTTATTATAGGATCTGTATCAACTATAATAGAAGTACCTTTAGTTTTATTAATATTTTGATGAACATAACTTAAATCAGTTATATCTACTTTTCCATCTCTATTTAAATCAAACTTACTGTCTGAAGACTTATCTTTTATAGCACCCTTTAGAATTTCATAATCCTCTTTATTTACTAAGTTATCTGAATTAAAATCTCCTGATATTAAAACTCCTGGATATTTTTCAATATTATCATCTTCAGTTTTTATTTCCTTTTCCTTAGTTCCCAGCAAAATTCTTTTAGAAGAGTTTTTTATTTCTATATCTTCTATAGTTGTAGTACCATATCCATTTCCTGATATTTCAATTGAATATGTTCCTAAATCAAGATTTTCAAAAGTTAAATGATAGAAATTTAACTCTGTGCTTCCTTCATTTAAAGTATTTCTATTATAACCTAAAGCTTCTAAAGAATATGTTATATCATCAAAATCATTTAATTTTCCACTAGTAACATCTGAACCTAATTTAACAGTAGCACTTTTTCCATCTTTAGTTATTTTTACAGATATATCTGTTTTTTCTGAGTTTACATGCTTTATAGGACTATCAAAATTAATATCTAATTCTAATTTCCCTGTCACCTTATATTCTTCTGAAACCTCTTGTGATTCATTACCATTTTCATCTTCAGTATCTATTATTTCAATATTCTTATCCGCTTCATTTTCGACAGCTTCTTCATTTATAATATCACCCTGAGAGCTTTCATTATTCTCTTCATTGATAGAATCATCAATAATAGATTCACTATTTTCTTCTGATATACCTTCTTGAATATCTGTTTTTTCATCTGCTATTGAATCAGAATTATTATCATCTAAATTCTCTAAAACAACTTCATTTACTTTATCAATTTCTTGACTACTAGTTTTAGTTTCTGCAAATGTAATACCTTGTACTTGACTTGTAATCAAAGCTACTGCTAACATAGCTGATATTTTTCTTCGATTCATATTTATCCTCCTTTATATACTTTTTTCTTCCTAAAATATAGCACATTTTCCTTTTATTTTTCAATACAATTAAATATAATCAAATACAATTTTATCTTTTTTATAAATTTAATATAATTTTAAAATATTTTTAATAAAAAAGTCATTTTTACTTCATTTTTTGACAAAATATCAATAAAAAAATGATAAGACCTATGTTTTCATAAGCCTTACCATCTTTAATATATTGTTCATTATTGTTGAAAATGTTAAAAAATCCCCAAATAAACTTCTATGGTGGTAAAAGTTTAAAATAGTTCAGAATTCCCTTATTTCAATTATACATGTTAATTTAGTAGTATCAACAATTATTTTATAAATTCCATTTTTCTATTATGGCAGTTCCATTTCCTCTTAATTTTAATAAATTATCTATAGAATCATTGTAAATTCTAGTAGTAAATACTTCTTCACCATTATTTAAGAATATTTCTAAAGAAGAATTATCAGAGAATATCCTTATTGAGTCAACAGCTTCAATCTCAACGGCTCTCATATCTCTTCCATAACCTGACTTTCCAAGTTCTAATTTAAATAATTTATTCTTAAATGAAAGCTTACAATCTTCTCTTAATTCAATTTCAAACTCATTAGATTCTTTGAAACTCATATTTAATTCAAAAGTATTGCTTTCAAATATATCTAAAGTAACTTCTTCATTTAAATATACTTCCTTTTTAATTGAGCTACCTTTTCTTAGCTTTTCTAATTCAACAACAGGTACTTGATATACCTTACTATCATTTAAAACTAATTCTCTAGGAATTGTTAGTTGATGTTGCCAGAAATTATCTATAGTTGGATTCTTATGCTCTATTGCATCAGGTACTCCCATCCAACCTATAACTATTCTTCTACCTTTAGAATCCTCAAAGCTTTGTGGTGCATAGAAGTCAAAACCTCTATCTATTTCAACAAATTCTCCAAGTTTAAGTTCTTTCTTATCATTAACAAAGTTTCCTATTGCATATCCACATTGATATACATTGTTATACTTATATCCATCAGCTTCAATACCTTGTGGTGAAAACATTAATACATCCTTATTACCTAGCTTAAATGTATCTGGGCATTCCCACATATAACCCATATTATTTAACTTACCTGCTGGTACTGAGTGGAATTCCCAATTATAAAGATCACTTGACTTATATAATAAAATACAACCTTTATCATCATTAGTTCTAGCACCTAGAACCATATAATAAACTCCATCTTCTTCCCAAACCTTAGGATCCCTAACATGTAAAGACATCTCTTCTGGGAAGTCTGTATTTCTTAAAAGCACCTTCTTTTCTGAGAAGTTTATACCGTCTTTACTAGTTACTAAAATAACATTTTGCTCTCTTCCAGTTAATATATAATCATGTTCTCCTTTATGCTTTACATTCCCTGTATAGAAGAAATATATAGTATCATCTTTAACAAAAGCTGATCCAGAATATACTCCATCCTTATCTTCAGCTATATCAGGATAAAGAGCTACTCCTTTATCTTCCCAGTTAGCTAAATCTTTAGATACAGCATGTCCCCAAAACTTTAATCCTCCCATTGGTGTTAATGGTGAGTATTGATAGTAACAATGATATTCTCCATTAAATTCACATAATCCATTAGGATCATTTATCCACCCTATAGGAGCCATTATATGATATTTATTTCTCCATTTATCACTATTCACAGCATCTAAATTTTTGTTAATACATTCATTTATTTGCTTATCGAAATCAATTTTTAACATACTTATCTCCCTTGTGCTAAAGCTAAAACTTCCTCTTTCGTTGGTAAAGCTCCTATAGCACCTCTTTTACACACTGTTAAAGCTGCTGTTGCATTTGAAAAAGTTAATATTTCCTTTACCTTATCCTCTGGTAAATTAACTAAACTTTCTAAAGTATTATCTCCTTCAGCAACTTGGTATAAAAATGATCCTATAAACGAATCTCCAGCTCCAGTTGTATCTTGAGCCTGTACTTTAAATGATGGAGAGAATACCTTTCTTTCTTTAGTTATAAATTCTGCACCATTAGTTCCCTTAGTGTATATTATAACTTCAACATCTCCTTGTAATAAGAAGTTTAATGCTTCAGTTTCATCAGCAATTCCAGTTATAAATTCTAATTCTTCATCACTTATTTTCACTATATTTGCAAAAGGTAAAAATTCTAAAATTGCTTCTCTACAAGCTTCTGGTGTTTCCCATAATGGTAATCTAACATTTGGGTCAAAGCTTATTAAGCAATTATGCTTTTTAGCAAATTCTATAGCCTTTCTATGAGCATCCTTTATAGGAGCATCTATTAAGCTAACTGAACAGAAGTGTAATATTCCACCTTCTGAAAAAACTTCTTCTTCTATTTCTGATGCATTTAATAGCATATCTGCACTCGGATTTCTATAAAATGAAAAATCTCTTTCCCCATCTTCCTTTAATGATACAAATGCTAATGCAGTATTTGCTTCTTTAGTTCTTAATACTTTTGAAACATCTACACCTAAAGGCTTAACTTCTTCTAATATATGATCACCAAACCCATCAATTCCAAGCTTAGTAATCATTTGTGACTTACCACCTAATTTTGAAACAGCTGCTGCAACATTAAGTGGTGCTCCCCCTGCAACTCTTAAAAAATTACTTACACCTTTTAATGCTACACCTTTTTCTTGTGGAATGAAATCAATTAACGCTTCTCCAATTGAAATTACCTTTTTCATATTTTCTCCTCCTTAAGTCTACATGTGGGAATATTCCCTCATACACAAAAAAATATATTTTAAAAATGAATTGCTATCCATCTTTAGAAATTCATAAATAAAAATATTTATGAATTTATTATATCATCTATCTTTTGTTCGTCTATATTTTTTTATTATAATATACAGCTTTTTATTTCTAAAAAAATAGACACCTATCAATCACTAAGTAATTAATAGATGCCTATTCTAATTTTTATTTATCTGTTATCAAACATATACATAACTTGTGCTATATAATTATTCTCTGTATCTTCATATCCTACATATACAGTATGCATAAATGCATCAAAATCTGTTGTTTCAAAAGAAACTACTCCATTTTCATCTATACACTCTTCTATATTAAGCGTAGTATCTTCTAGTGTTTTATTATTTCTAACAATTATTTGTGTTGGATTTAATTTTTCACCATTTTTATTTATAGCATCAAACTCTATAGTTACTTTATTATTTTGCTTCTTAAGAGTTCCTCCAACTATATTTTGATACATAGCTTGTAAATTAGATAATTTTTCTAAATATTTAAGTTTAGATAAATCTTTTATTTCATTATAATCTAAATTTAATGTTTCTAAATTTTTAGCATATTGTAAGCCTTCTAAATTTGAAATTCCATGTCCATTAGCATTTAATTCAGTAAGCTTATACATATCTCCTATAGTTATATCATCTGATGCTATGTTTAATGCTGTCTTAATAGCATTTTTTAAATAACTATCTGGAATTTCTATCACTTGTGATAAATCAACAGCTTCTTCTAACTTTTCATATGCTTCATTTAATTTAACAAATAAATTATCAACTTCTTCTTGAGTATATCCATTGGCTAATTCTGCATTAACCTCATCTAAAACAACTTTTAAGTTGTTATAGCTTTCTTCAGTATAACTCTCTTTATTTAAGTTATTAATATTTGTGATTAACTCATCTAACTGTGCTGTATTTATTTCAATACCGTCATTATTGGCAAAATGTAATTTAGCATCTCCCCATACACCGTGGTCTGAACCATTTCCATTTCCACCATCAGTTACAACAAGCTTCAATTCTTTAGCTCCATTAATATCTACTTCAACATATTTTTGACTATCCTTTGAATTCATTAATTTACTATCAAATTTCTTTTCACCATCAACCCAAACTTCGAAGCTTACAGAACCAACAGTTCCATACATTTGTCTATCTACACCAACATATGAAGTAAAGTATGCGTAATTTTTATCACTTAAATCATAAACTATTGTTGATGTTGAGTGAGCTCCTATACCTTTTTCATAAGATACTTCTTGTCCCTTTTGATTTGTTAATCTTAAAGCCTTTCCACTTATACCTACATTTTTTCTTGGAGCAGTATAACTATTATTAGTTGACTTCCAATCATACTCTGTTAAATAAGTGTAATCATTCATATCAACAACTGCAACAGTTCTTGTTTTTGTAGTTGTATTTCCGTCACTGTCCGTTACTTTATAAGTTAATTCATAGCTTCCAGCTTTACTAAAGTTTACTTCTCCAGTTACTTCAATTTTTTCTGTTAAATTTCCATCTTCTTTATCATTCGCACTATACTCACCATATATTTCTATAGGTTCACCAACTTTAGTTGATATAGATTTTGGTATATTTAATACCGGGAAAGAAGCTCTTATTATTTCTTCTGCTCTATTTAAATCAGCTTGGAAAAGTTCACTTGCCGGATGAGAGCTAACTTCTTCTCTTAATGCATTTAACTCTTCTAAAGTATTATAAGCTTCACTAACTTCAGTTTTATTACTGTCAGTAAATAATTCCTTTGTAATCTTATCTGCTAATTCATCACTCTTATAGAATGCTATTTCACTTAAACTAGCCCAGTTTTCATTAACCCCAATAAATTTAAATTTAACTCTTCTTACATTAGTTCTTTCTATAGGAAACTCTACAACATCTCCATTACCTGAAGTATATTCACCTTTTCCAGCTAATATGAAGTTATCTCCTTCAGCCTCACTTGAAACATATACTTCAAACTTATTAGCAAATCCCTTATAGTAAGCATCTCTTCTTGCTGCATAAGCCATTTTGCTAATATCTTGATTTTCACCTAAATCAACTATAACTTCATTCTTAAATGAAATACTATTCTCTCTATTTGTTTCCCAATATGTGTTCATATTACCATCTATGGCATTAGTTATTGCACTATTTGCGCTGTTTCCATAATTACCTGCATTATTAGTTATTGAAGCTACTGGTATTTTAAACTTCTCATTATATGCTTCTAAATTATTAAATGAACCATATTTTGATTTGTTTACTAGGAAGTTTTCATATACTGTTATATATGAAGTTTTTTCAACTACATTATTATCACTATCAGTAACTCTATAAGTAACTTCGAATCTGCCTAGTTTTCCTTCCTCATAATTATTTGAGATTATTTCAACTCTTGATGTTAAATCTCCATCTTCAACATCCATTGCAGTTACACCTTCATTAAAATCTACTGCTTCTCCTAATTTATAAGTTTTATCTTCAGCTTCAATAACTGGTTTCATATTATTTTTAATTAATTTAGGATTAGCTATCAATCCATGATCCCAAGTTCTTCCATTTCCACCATCAGCAACTTTTATTACTAACTCTTTTACTCCTTTAATTGGTGCACTTATATATACCATATTATCTGCATATTTTAGAACTTCACTATGAGCTAAAACTTCACCATCACCTAATATTTCAAAATTTACACTTGAATTATCTTGTGGTGCTATTTTGTTATCAACTCCAACTAAAGCCTCAAATCTATCATATTCTCCACCTGATAAATCATAAGTTATTGTACCATTTGCATGTATTGAAAATCCTTTTTCAAACTCTTTTACTTCTCCATTTACTCTCCCCTTTATATTAGAGTTTCTTCTTGGAGTTCCTTCTTGAGTTTCTACTTTTGTCCAAGCTGTATCTGATAAATAATCATAATCACTTACTACTTCTACATTTACTGTTTTTGTAACAACTATTTCACTATCAGTAATAGTATATTCTAATGGATAAATTCCTTTTTTATTTACATTTACTTCTCCATTTATAACAACATTAGAAGTTATATCTTCACCATTGTAATTTAATGCTTTAACTAAGTCTCTTGGGTTAAATTCTTCTTTAAGTCCTATACTTATTGTTTCTTGTTGTAAACTTAAACTTGGAGTTAAAGAGTTTACTACAACTTCTTCTGCCGTATTTAGCTTTTTATCGTAAGGCACAACAGTATAATTTACAGATTCTCCTATATTAGAATTTGTATCAATGAAACTATTAGTTGAAGTAAATCCTATTAATTCACCATCTTTAAATATTTCATAACCTAATACGTCATTTTTATACTCATCATTAACACTAAATGTTAACTTCACCTTTTCATTTTCCTTAAGAACATTAACAGTTAACCCTGGATTACCATTAAATCCTTCACCCTTATACTCTATATAGTCATAATTAGCATACCACGTTTTTATATCTGGCTTTGGATATTGTTTTAATAATTCCTTTGTTTCATCAGAAACCCAGAATCCATGTCTTTCAAAATGTTCACTTAAATCTAGTTCTAACGCTATACTAGAATATTTAGCTAATTGATTTAACTTATCATTTGCTGCATTTTCTGAATCTAAAACAACATTATTTTCTCTATATTGCTTATTTAATTTCCCCCAATATCCAGGATATATCATCTCTAATTGCCAGAAAACTGCTAATCTTTCAAAATATCCACCATCATAATGATTATTGCTATCTGTTGATATAACATTCTTAAAAACATGACTTTCAAATGGTATTCTCTTATTTGGCTTGTTATAATAATAAGATGAATTTTGAGGTATCATATTATTAGTAACTTCACCTAAGGTTCTTACCCCTATATCAAGCTTATGACCCATTTCATGGTCAACACCCCAACTACCCACTGTTGTTAACATGCTTACCATTACATCACCTTGAACACCTATATGTCCACCTGCAGCATACATATATCCAAATGGCTGTGCAAGTCTTATATTTTCTCTAGTGTATTTAATATCATTATTTTCATTACTTCCATCTAAACCATAATAATTAAATACCATATCCATATGATCATTATACATATTTACAGTGTTCATTGGTCCAAATTCTTGATTAATATAAGCTTCATATGCCCCTGTTGCAGTTCCTGTAAATACTAAGTGATCTGAAACAATTTCTACAACATCTATCATCTTTCTATCCATAACATCTGGATTAGCTTCTTTATCTGCATCAACTCTTGCTTTATAATCTTTTAAAAGCTCTAAAAACTCTTGCTCATCAGTATTTTTATCCATCATAGGGAATTGCTCACATCCAGATGCAAATCTTATTACTGGAGCTTTACTTTGTTGTTCTTCTGTATAAGGATTTACTATATATACAGGTCCTCCTGGAGTTACACTATGGTTATACCATCCATCATTTTGAGTTACTGCTGGTACAGTTATTACATTTTTACCTATATTTAAACTAACTGTTCTTCCCCAACTTGCAAAGCTTCCTTCTTGTTGTGAGAATACTAGTTGTGGCAATGGCTGTCCTGGCTCAGCATCAACATACACAGTTATTGTTTCACCTGGTCTAGCAACTACCCCAGTAGGCTGATTATTATTACCAAAACCAAATTTTAAATTTTTGTTAGCATGTGCATTTCTATCTCCATACTGCTCAGCAACAACAGTTTTAACACTTTGTAAGGTACCATTTATAATATCTTTAGCCATTTGTAT
The DNA here is from genome assembly GCA_900547475.1 of uncultured Clostridium sp. GTDB lineage: Bacteria > Bacillota > Clostridia > Clostridiales > Clostridiaceae > Clostridium. The sequence goes on from URGW01000040.1 coordinate 25,900, forward strand.
ATCTTCTGAGTAAGTAGATGCTAATGGATGCTTAGCAACTTCATTTTCAAGTTCTGTTAACTTTTCAATAGTATTAAACTCTTCTGAAACAGTATCCATTAATCCATTTGTAAATAAGCTTTTCATTTTATTAGCTACTGAATCCTCTTTATATACTCTTATATCTGAAATTGATGCCCAATCTTCCTTTGCTTTATCGAATACAAATTTTACTCTTTTCGCTTTAGTAGGCTCAAACTGTATTTCTAACATATCACTAGTTACTGTATAATTTCCCTCCGTTACCTTTTGGAAATTTTCTCCTGTAGCAACTGGTGACACATATATACTAAATTGTTCCGCAAATCCCTTTGTACTAACTCTAGATTTATAAGTTAATCTACTTATTATCTCTGCTTCTTCTAAAGTTAATATAACTTCGTTCTTAAATGAATCACTGTTTCGATTTCCTGTTTCCCAGTGAGTATTCGTATCTTCATCTATTGCATACTTTATTGCAGAACTATTATTATATTGTCCTCCATTATTACTTATACTTAAATTTTTAACTCTATATACATCATCATATTCCTTTATGTAATCTGTATAAAATGGTTCAAATTTAGATACATTGGCAGTTCCACTTTGTATTGCCCCAAATTCCACTAGTTCTTTTGCTATATTTAACTTTTCAATATACTCATCTTCAAAAGGATGACCCTTAACTTCTTCTATTAAATTTTCAATAGCTTTTACAGTTCCGAACTCTGGATTAACCTCATTCATTTTTTCATCTGTAAATAATATATCCATCTTTTGATCTAATTTATCCGGCATATATAAACCAAATTCATAAGCTAAAGCCCAATTTTCATATCCCTTTTTATATACAAATTTTATTCTTCTTACTTCTGTTTCTTTAAACTTTATTTGTAAAGTATTTTTAGTTGTTATACTTGTAGATCCTTCTGATATTTTCTCAAATGTATCCCCATCAGAAGTTCTAGATCCATATATCTCAAATTCTTGTGCAAACCCTCTTTGAACTAAATTTGTATACATTACTCTATCTATTGTAGTTAACTCATCTAAAGTTATTATTACTTCATTTGTATGACTAGATGTATTTAGCTTTTGTGAATGCCAATTACTATTTACATTTCCATCCATAGCTTTTTCTATAACATTAGAAGCATAGTGTCCACCATTAGTTGTTATACTTGTAACCTTTTCTAATGGCACCTTGAATAATTCATTATATTCATCTAATCTCTCATCATCAAACGACTTAAAATTAGATACTTTAGCTTCTGTAAATTCTAATTCTTTTCCTTCTAATATTATTCTAGCATTGTTAATATCTTCTTCTATTTTACTATATAAAGGATGAGTACTTGCTTCTAAATCAAATGCTTCTAACTCTTCAAGTGTATCAAACTCATCACTTAACTTATTCTTTGAATCATTAGTGAATATATTATTCATTTTATCTATTATTTCATCTTCTTTATAAAACATAAATTCGGATGCACTTGCCCATCCTTGATTTGCTTTTTTAAATACAAACTTTATTCTTTTAAACTCTGTTGCATCAAATTTTATTTCTATAACATCTCTTGTTGAACCTTTGTACTCACCAGTAGCTACTAATTTAAAATCATCACTATTATCATTAGAAGCATATACTTCAAATTCTTCAGCAAATCCTTTTCCCCCTGCATCAGGTCTTGCTGCATAAACTATTCTATTTAGTGTAGTTGATTCTTTTAAATTAATTATAACCTCATTTGTAAAACTTGAAGTATTTTCTTTTCCAGTTTCCCAATGAGTTTGGAAGTTTCCATCTATAGCTTTATCTAAAATACTACTTTGATATACACCACCATTATTGCTTATAGATTCAATATTAGTGCTATCCATTTTAAATACTTCATTATAACTTTCTAATAATTTATCACCATATAAACTAAACTTAGTTACAGTTGCCTTCGTATTCTTAGTTTCTTCTTTTTCATTATTGGCTTGTATAATATTACCGTTATTTGCTAATGTCTCTGCAAATACATTAGCTGGTGTAGCTACTAAATTAGTTATTGTTGCAGCTAAAATTAATGTTGATAATTTTCTTTTTAACAATATTATTCCCCCCCCGAAATTTTAATTTCATAAATAAATATAAAAAAGCTACCCATTAAAGAGTAGCTATAAAATCTTAAGTATCAATAAAATTTATATCCAAAACTTATGGATTTTAAATAAGTATTTTTTATCTGAATTAATACTATAATTAAATTCTAATAAATTAAAATACTTATAATTAATTTTATTAAACTTAATAACAAAAAGTATAATGTACTCTTTGGCAACTGGCTGACATGGAAAATTTCTTTAGTCCCTATAGCTTTGCGTCCTTAAATTTCTTTAAGTTTGCCTATTTAATTTTAAAAACAATATCAAACCTACTATATGTTTAATCTTGTTTCCTTACTGTAATAATTAAAATAAATTACTGGATAAATTATATACTATTTTAATATTATATGGTCAAAAATGTTCTATTTTTCATATTTTAAATCATAAATTTCCGACAAAATAAAACTTTTTTCCTTTAAATTATATTTTTATTCTTTTTATAACAAATTTAAAATTATTATTTACTGTCTTTCTTTTTGTCAATACTATGCTCTTTCATATACTTTTTATGTGTGCATTTACCATGACCTCTCATATGTCCATCATGATTATGATTCATTTTCCAAGACTTAATTAATTTTGATAATATCATTTCTAACTGATTTTGCTCATCTTCATTTATTACATTAAATAATTCTTTTCCTTTATTCTTATGCTCTTCTTCCTTTAATAAAATTGTTTCTTTTCCTTTTTCAGTCATCAAAATTCTTACTTTTCTCTTATCATTTTCATCTTTTTCTCTTATTATTAATTGTTTATCTTCCATTTTACTTAAAATTTCACTTAAAGATCCTGAGCGAATATCAATAATATCCTGTAATTCACTTTGAGTAATTGTTCCTTTTTCTAAAAGTACTTTTAATATACGCCCTCTTCCATGATGTCCGCAGCTTTTATTGTTTAATATCATTCCACACTTTCCTAGCATTATCATAAGACGATCTTCTTGAGGTAAATTCTTAAACTCTTCACGCTTTCTTGCCTGTTCTTTTAATTCAATTATTTTTTCTTCTGTAATTTCTCCCTCATTTAATAACCTTACAAACTTTTTACCTCTACAACATTTAACTTCTTTTATGTTGCAATTTTTCCCACACAATGGACATTGTTCATATTTAACTTCATTATTCATACTTATCTTCTCCTTAATTTCAGTTAGGTACCTTGATATTTTATATTATGAAGCTATCATTATCAAGGTACCTAATAAAAAAATATATAAAAAAAGAAGAATACTCCATAGAATATTCAAAAATTATTTCAAGAAAATTGTAATTATACACTGTTTCTTTCAACTAATAAACAATCTAATTTTACTTTTTCTACCACTCTCTCTTCTTTTTTTTCATTTTCTAATTTACTTAAAATTATTTCTGCTGATTTTCTACCTGCAGTTTTATAATGATAATGTATTGTTGTAAGCTTTGGTGTTATAACTCTAGCTATCCTCGAATCTCCCATTCCAACCACTGCTACATCTTGTGGCACCCTATATTTATTCTCTATTAAGTATTCTATTGCTCCTAAAGCTAAATTATCAGTTACAGCAATAATTGCAGTTGGAAGATCTGATCCCTCCATTATTTCCTTAGCTAATATATACCCACTCTTCTCCTCAAAATTACCACTCTTGATATTTTCATAATTTATCTCAATATTATTCTTCTTTAATGTATTTATATAAGCTTGCTTTCTATGAAGGCCTACAGCCTTATCTTCTTCATAAATACCAATATATCCAATTTTCTTATGACCTCTTTTAATTAAATAACTAGTTATATCTTCTGTTGCTTGAAATTCATTAAAATATACAGATGAACAATCCTTAATATCTTGTGCAACAACAACTATTGGAACCTCTAAGTTCTTTATAACTTCTATATGTTTATCAATTACCTTAGTTGCCATAAATATTATGCCATCAACTTGATTTGATTTAAATATATTAAGATATTCTAATTCTTTTTCTATAGATAAATTTGTATTTGCTATCAAAATATCATATCCATTAGGAGATAAAACTTCTGTAATACCCTCAACCACTCTTGATGGAGTCTCACTACTTATTTTAGGAACTATTACCCCTATTAAATTAGTCTTTTTTGTTCTCATACCTTTTGCTTGTCTTTGCGGTGTAAACCCTGTTTCATCAAGCACTTTTTTTATTTTATCTCTAGCTTCAACACTAACATATCCATTATTTAAGTATCTAGAAACAGTAGATTTTGAAACCCCTGCTAGCTTTGCTATGTCAATTATGTTTAATGCCATTAGCCCTTCTCCCTCCATTGCTTTTGTAAATCAATTGTCTATTTTATTTTATCATTTTTTAAACATTTTCACAGTTAATTCTCAATATTTTATGTATTATTTAGTGATACCTATTCCTAAGACTCGAAATTTTTAATATAAACTAAATAAATGTAAATTTATATTTTTAGTTGTATATGAATATTTACTCTCTTATTTTTATATATTAAAACAACTATTATTCTAATTTTAGTAAATAATCCTAAATAAATAGTTAATACTATATATAGTAATTTTTCTATAATATAACTTGTTCTGAATTTGTTATTTAATATTTATAAATTAATTTAACTATTTTACTTTTGTAATTTCACTTAAAGGAGTGATGATATGATTACAAACGATAAACATAATAATTCTAAGATAGTAATTAAAAACATTATATTTAATATGATTTATTGTATATTAATAATAAGTTTATTTGCTTACTTTTTCTATTGTATAGGTAAAGTGCCTCCAAACAATTATGTTTCTAAAAGTAATTTATTAAATAATATTAATATCAGTACCAGTGTTGGTAACTTTGACAATAATATAAGTGAAAATTCTATAACTCCATATGAAAATGAGTTAAATACATTTATAACCTCTGCTTTTAATACAAGAAATGATGGTTTTCTAAACGGAAAAGTTTCTAAACTTTATGATTACTATAATGATTATTCATCAAATAGTCAGTATTCATTGGGATATGAATTTAGAAGAATTTCTTACTTGCGTGATTGGGCTTTAGAAAGAGCTATAATTTTTACTTCTATTAATTCATTAGTAATTATAAATAAGGTTATTAAAAATAATAATAAAATAATTGTTGATTTAGATGAACATTATACTTTTAACTATATTCATAATAAACAATTTGCGGTAAATAAGTTTACTCTAACAATACCTCATATATTAACACTTTATTCTACTGATTATAATTCCAATAATTCTTTTTACATAGATAAGGATTATTACTCTGATATATTTAATGATGATCTAGAGAATTATATCTTTACTTTATCAGAAACACTTTTACCTTATACTAAAAAATTAAACCCTGATTATGAAGTATCTAATAATTATAAAAAAGATGACATTATTAAATTTGATAAATCATTCTTTACAGATCATAAAGCTATAATAGCTGGATTTGACTCAAATGGCTATCCTTTAATAGATAGTAATTTATTTAATATTTCAAATATGCCATTTGATTTAGGATGGAAAGAAAAAAATATAAAAATTTCTTCTTAAACAAAAATGACAAATTATCAATGGCAAATTAACTTTATGTTTTAGTTTGCCATTTTAAATTTGTCACTTTTCACTAATAACGGTTTCTCTCTTTCATTTGACGTTCAATATCTCTCTTATGAGCTTTCTCTAACATGGAATCTCTCTTATCATAGTTCTTTTTACCCTTACATATCCCAAGAGCCACCTTAACTCTTCCATTCTTTAAATATAAAGATAATGGAACTAGAGTATATCCATCTCTAGATACTAAACCTGCAAGTCTACCGATTTGCTCCTTATGAAGTAAAAGTTTTCTTTCTCTCAATGGATCAACATTAAATATATTTCCTTGTTCATAAGGACTAATATGCATATTTAAAATAAATATCTCTCCATTTTTTATATCGGCGTAACAATCTTTTAAATTACATTTACCACCCCTAATAGATTTAACTTCCGTTCCTACTAAAGCAATCCCCGCCTCCATTGTTTCTTCAACAAAATAATCATGACGAGCTTTTCTATTTTCAGCTAAAGAATTACTATTTTTAACTCTTGCCATATTTTCACCCACTCTTTTTATTTACGCGTTTTTCTTAATTATAACAAGAACCCCTCAAAATCACAACATAACTAAATTGTTCGTTAGAGCTTGAATGCCGTGATTCCGAAAATTAATGATATTATCTCCATGAATTATGTAATTTTCGTTAAGAATTTATATTGTTTTTTCCACAAAAAGAGCTAAAGCTTCGAAAGTCATTTCATTCCCTCAGCTTCTTAACGCTCTTTTTCTTCCAAAAACAATTAAATTCTAAAACTTAATTACAATATTCCTTCCAAAATATCATTAATTTTTCTTTATCACTGGCTTTTAAGCTTAAAAATACAATTTTCTGTGTGACCACCTTAAAAGTTAACGACTTTTTGCTATATTTTATATTATGAATTACTGCTCTTTAAATAAACTAATAATATTAATATACAAGTTAGCTATCATACCAGAAAAATTTGTAGCAGAAAACATTAACTATAAAGGTGGTGTTATAAGCAAACACATAGAAAAAGAAAAAATGAAA
>URGW01000041.1 GCA_900547475.1 uncultured Clostridium sp.
TTTTAGAATTTAATCTTTCTTGGAATAAAAACTGCGTTAAGAAGCTGAGGGAGCGAAGCGACTTTCGAAGCTTTAGCTCTTTTTCTGGAAAAAACAATATAAATTCTTAACGAAAATTACATAATTCCTGGAGATAATATCATTAATTTTCGTCATCACGGCAATTCAAGCTATAACGAACAATTTAGATAAATTAGGATAGTAGTTTAACGAGAATTGCTTTTTGAGCATGAAGTCTATTTTCTGCTTCTTCAAAGATTTCATATGAGTGAGCTTCAAGAATTTCTTCAGTAATTTCCTCTTCTCTATGAGCTGGAAGGCAATGAAGAACAATGGCATCATCATTTGCTAATTTCATTATCTCTGAATTAATTTGATATCCTTTGAAGGCAACTTGACGTTTTTTAACTTCATCCTCTTGTCCCATACTAGCCCAAACATCAGTTATAATTACATCAGCATTTTTTATAGCTTCAGCTGGATTCTCAGTAATTTCGAAACAAACTTCATTTTCTTCAGCTAATGAAATACCTTTTTCAATATAATATTTGGGTGGTTTATATCCTATAGGATTAGCAATTGCTACATTCATTCCTAAGGTTAAGCAACCAACAATTAAAGAATTACACATATTATTACCGTCACCAATATATGCAACTTTTAATCCTTCAAGAATAAGTTTCTTTTCTCTGATAGTCATTAAATCTGCTAAAACTTGGCAAGGGTGCTCATCGTCTGTTAATCCGTTAATTATAGGAATAGATGAACATTCAGCTAGAGTTTCAATTTCTTTTTGAGAAAATGTTCTTATCATAATTCCATCTAAGTATCTAGATAAAACTCTAGCAGTATCTTGGATAGGTTCCCCACGGCCTATTTGTAAATCCTTAGAGCTTAAGAAGAGTGGATGTCCACCAAGTTGATACATTCCAACTTCAAAGGAAACTCTTGTACGTGTTGATGCTTTTTCAAAGATCATACCTAAGGATTTTCCTTTTAGCAAATGATGTTCTATACTATGTTTTTGTTCATATTTTAGTTGATCGGCAAGGTTTAATATATCTAAAATTTCATCTTTTGAAAGATTATCCATGCGTAATAAATGTTTATTCATAAATAAAGCCCCCTTTTATATTTACTTATATTCTTTTAATACTTTTACTAAGATTTTTAAGCCTTCTTTAACATCTTCTACAGATATATTTAGTGGAGGGAGTAATCTTACTACATTTTTACCAGAAGTTAAAACTAGTAGTCCATTTTCAAGAGCTTTCGCTTGAACAATAGATGAATCACCATCTATCTCTATTCCAAGCATTAGCCCTAATCCACGAACATCTTTTACTATTTTTAAATTTTTATTTAAAATAGTTTCTTTTATTAGTTCACCTTTAAATATAATTTCACTATAAGAATTAGTATTACAAAGTTGATTTAATACTGAAGTTGCACCTGCACATACAACTGGATTTCCACCAAATGTTGAACCGTGATCTCCAGGTTTAAAAGTTGTTGAAAGTTTTTCATTACATAAAACTGCACCTATAGGAAGTCCAGCCCCTAGACCTTTTGCGCAAGTTACTATATCAGGTTCAACATTGAAGTTATTATAACCAAAGAGACTTCCCGTTCTGGCTATTCCACATTGAACTTCATCAAAAATGATTAATATATCTTTTTCTTTAGCCATTTTACAAGTTGCTAAAACAAACTCATTATTTAGTGGATGAACGCCACCTTCACCTTGAATAGCTTCCATTATTATTGCACAAACATCAGAAGTAAGTTTTTCTTGTAGGTCATCAATGGAATTAGCAGTTACATAATTAAAGCCAGTAGGAAATGGAAAGAAGTAGTTGTGAAATTTATCTTGACCAGTTGCAGTTAATGTAGCTAAAGTCCTACCATGGAAAGATTGTTTTAGTGAAAGAATTGTACTTCTACCTTCACCATATTTATTAAAACTATATTTTCTAGCAAGTTTAATAGCACATTCATTTGCTTCAGCTCCAGAATTAGCAAAGAAAACTTTACCCATTCCAGATAACTCACAAAGTTTTTTTGCAAGTGATATAGTAGAATCATTAGTGAAAATATTAGATAAGTGTTGGAATTTATTAAGCTGAGATATTATTGAGTTTTTCCAATCAGTATTGTTATAGCCTAAAGAATTAACACCAATTCCACTAGTAAAGTCTATATATTTTTTATTATTTTTATCAAATAAATAAGATCCTTGACCATAGGATATTTCAATAGGTAATGTAGCATAAGTATTCATTAAATACTTATTTTCTTTTTCAAATAAAGTCATTTCAATCACCTCGTTTAATTATTTAGTAAATCTCTGTTCCAATTCCTTTTTCAGATAGTAATTCAAGTAAGATAGAGTGCTTAATTCTGCCATCTATTATATGAGCTTTTTTAACTCCCATTCTTACAGATTCAACACAACAACTTATTTTAGGAATCATACCACCTTTAATTATTTTATCTATAGTTAGTTTGGGAATTTGATGTAATCTTAAAGTTGAAATTAAAGTAGATGGGTCTTTAGGATCTGTCATTACACCAGGTACATCAGTTAAAAGAATTAATTTTTCAGCCTTTAAAGCAGAAGCAATTTTTGAAGCACAAGTATCTGCATTTATGTTATAAATATTAGTATCATTTTCACCTATTGCAATAGAAGAAACTACAGGAATATAACCAGAATTCATTGATAATTTTAGAAGATCTATATTTACAGAAGTTATTTCACCTACAAAACCTAAATCAATATCACTAGTAAGTTTTTTAGCTTTTATTAATGATCCATCAATTCCAGATAAACCAATTGCTTTACCACCATTTTTTTCAATTAGTTTAACTAAATCTTTATTTACTTTTCCAGCTAAGACCATTTGAGCAACTGTTATTGTAGTTTCATCAGTATATCTCAAACCATTTATGAACTTACTTTCATGATTCATTTTAGCTAAAGTATTGCTAATATCAGGACCACCACCATGAACTATTATTGGGTTAATTCCAATACATTTCATAAGGATAATATCATTTATTACTGTTTTAGTTAATTCATCATTAATCATGGCATTTCCACCATATTTAATTACAATAGTTTTACCATAATATTCTTGAATATAAGGTAATGCTTGAATTAATATATTTGCATGTTGAGCATAGTTCAATTGTTACACCTCCAAAAAATGGGTGTGCCTCCGGGGTCAATCCAATATATGGATTGACCCCGGAGGCACACCCATATATTGTTAACTTCGGTAGTCACCATTTATTTTTACGTAATCGTAAGTTAAATCGCAGCCCCATGTTGTTGCTTCTGATGAAGCTAATTTCATATCTATTAAAATTTTAATTTCATCTTGTAATAAAATTTCTTTTGCTTTAATTTCATCAAAATTTACAGAAGCGCCACTTTGGCAAACAAGAATTTCACCAACTGTACTTGCGAAAGAAACATCAACTTTTTCAGGATAAAAATCAACATCAGAATATCCCAATGCGCAAAGGATTCTTCCCCAGTTAGCATCACTTCCAAAGATTGCAGCTTTAACAAGGCTTGAAGTAACTACACTTTTAGAAAGAGTTTCAGCATCATTAATAGAATTAGCATTTTTTACAGTACACTCTATAAGCTTGGTAGCTCCTTCACCATCCTTTGCAATTTTTTTAGATATGTGAATATTTAAAGCTGTTAATGCTTCTAAGAATAAATTATAGTCATCATTTTTTTCAGTTATAGTTTCATTTGAAGCAAGTCCATTTGCCATTATTAAAACCATATCATTAGTGCTAGAATCACCATCAACACTTATTCTGTTATAAGAAATATTAACACTTTCCTTTAATGCTTCCTTTAATAAAGTAGGTGAGATTGAAATATCGGTAGTTATGAAAGAAAGCATAGTAGCCATATTTGGATGAATCATACCAGAGCCCTTAGCAATAGCAGCAAGTGTAACTTTCTTATCTCCAATTTTCAATTCAATTCCAGCTTGTTTCTCAATTGTATCAGTAGTCATAATAGCCATAGAGGCACTTTTAGCACCTTCAATATCATTAGATAAATTACTTACTAATTGAGGAATTCCATCTTTTATTACATTTATATTAAGAGGCACGCCTATTACTCCTGTTGAAGCAACAAGGACATCATCATTTTTAATATTTAATGCCTTAGCACAAAGTTCTGTCATTTTTTTTGCTTTTGATAATCCATCATCACCATTACAAGTGTTAGCATTTCCACTGTTAATAATTATTGCTTGAGCTTTTTTATTAATTAAATGTTGTTTAGTTACTGTAAGAGGAGCACCTTTTACTTTATTTTTTGTAAAAACTCCACAAGAAGTGGCTACAACATCAGAATATATTAAAGCTAAGTCTTTTTTTAATAAACTCTTTTTTAGGCCACAATGAATTCCAGAGGCTTTAAAGCCAGCAGGAGAAGTCACTGTTAAATTTTCATCTATTTTAATCATAAATTACACATCCTTTATTTAAAAGCTTGGAGCTATTAGTTTAAGCCCAGTATTTTCAGGTAAGCCAAGTAAAAGGTTCATGTTTTGAATTGCTTGTCCAGCAGCTCCTTTAACCATATTATCTATAACACTAATGATTATTATTTTATTTTTTCTATAATTTTGATGAATAGAAATATGACAATTATTTGTATATTTAACGTATTTCATTTCAGCAGCTTGGCCTAGTGGTAATACATGGACAAACTCTTCGTTTTTATATTGTTTTTTATATATTTCATGAATTTCTTCTAAGGTAAGTTGATCTTTAGGTTCGCAATAAATTGTAGAAAGTATTCCTCTGTTGATAGGTAATAGATGAGGAGTAAATGTTACTTCTACATTTTCATTTGCTATATATGATAGGATTTGTTCAATTTCAGGGGTATGTCTATGACTACCAATGCCGTATGCAGAAAAATTTTCATTAGCTTCTGCAAAATGACTTTTTAATGAAAGTCCTCTTCCTGCGCCAGTAATTCCTGATTTTGAATCGCAAATTATATTTTTAGTATTAATTAAATTATTTTTTAATAGAGGCATAAGCCCAAGTGAAATACTTGTTGGATAACATCCAGGATTAGCAACTATATTAAATTCTTTAATTTTAGAACCATTAAACTCTGGTAGTCCATATATGCTATTCTTATGAATGGCTTTGCATGTGAATTTTTTTCCATACCATTCTTCATAAGAGTTTTCAGATTCTAATCTAAAATCAGCCCCAAGATCTATTACCGTTTTATTTTTACTTATTGCTTCAGCTGCTATTTCCTCACTTAATCCGTGAGGAAGAGCAGTAAATATAATATCACATTTATTAATAACATCACTTTTATCTTTGCATACTAGTGTTGTTTTATTGAAAAAACTTTTATATACAGAACTTATCTCCTTATCTCTAAAAGTAGAGGAGGAGATAGCAGTAACTGTAACATTATCATGATTAAGTAAAAGTCTTAATAATTCAACTCCAACGTATCCTGTTGCCCCAATGATTCCTACTTTAAACATGATAAATTCTCCTTATTTTCTTTTATAAATTTTTCTAAAACTTCTATTTGCATTTTAACTGATGAAGAACTAGGTCCCCCAATGACACTTCTTTCTTCAACACAAGTTAATAAGTCTATTGCTTTATATATATCTTCTTCAAAAATAGGAGAGAAGTCTTTAAATTCTTCCATACTTAGGTCATCTATAGCAATATCTTTATCTATGCAATAAAGAACTATTTTACCTACAACTTCATGAGCATTTCTAAATGCCATACCTTTTTTCACAAGATAATCAGCAACATCAGTAGCATTTGTAAATCCACTAGCAGCAGATTTTTTCATATTAGCTTTTTTTACTTTCATAGTTTTAATCATTCCATTAAAGGTTTGAAGTGAAAGGAGAGCAGTATCTAAACCATCAAATAATGCTTCTTTATCTTCTTGCATATCTTTATTGTAAGCTAAAGGAATACCTTTCATAACAGTAAGTAAAGTCATTAAATCTCCATAAACTCTTCCTGTTTTGCCCCTAACTAGCTCTGCAACATCAGGATTTTTCTTTTGAGGCATTATACTACTTCCAGTGCTATAACTATCATCAAGTTCAATAAAGTTAAATTCACCAGTACACCACAGTATAATTTCTTCTGAAAATCTTGATAAATGTATCATTATTAATGAAAGTGCAGATAAGGTTTCTATAGCATAATCCCTATCGGAAACAGAATCTAAACTGTTAAGTGTTATTTTAGAAAAGCCAAGTTCAGAAGCTACAAAATCTCTATCAATAGGGTATGTGGAGGTAGCTAAAGCACCACTACCAAGTGGCATTTCATCAAGTCTTTTATAGCTATCAAAAAGTCTTCCTATATCTCTTTTAAACATTTCACAATAAGCTAAGATATGATGTGCAAAAGTAATTGGTTGAGCCTTTTGCATATGTGTATATCCAGGCATAATAGTATTAATATTTTCATTTGCTTTTTCAAGTAAGGTTTCATGAAGATTTAATATTTCGTTTATTATAATTTTTATATATTTTTTTAAATAAAGTTTTGTATCTAAAGTAACTTGATCGTTTCTGCTTCTACCTGTATGAAGTTTTTTACCTTCATCACCAATATAGTAAGTTAATATACTTTCGATAAAGCTGTGAATATCTTCAGCTTCTTTATCTATTTCTATAGTTCCATTGTTAATTCTTATTAATACTTCTTTTAAGCCTTCAACTATTTTTTCACTATCTTGTGAAGGAATAATTCCTTGCTTTCCAAGCATTTTAACATGAGCAAGGCTTCCTTCTATATCTTCCTTATACATTCTTGAATCAATTGAAATTGAGGAGTTAAAGGTATTAACTAACTCATTAACTCCTTCAGTAAATCTTCCGCCCCAAAGTTTCATTTTATTTCTCCTGTTTCTTTAAAGAATTTTTCATCTTAGCATTTACTACAGTTGGTAAACCGTAAAGATTAATAAACCCTTCAGAATCTTTTTGATTATATACGCCATCTTCACCGAAAGTAGCATATTCTTCGCTGTATAATGAATAAGGAGATGTCATTCCCGCATTAATAATATTACCTTTATATAGTTTAAGCTTAACTTCACCAGTAACAGTTTCTTGAGTTTTATCAACAAAAGCTGAAAGACTTTCTCTAAGTGGAGTGAACCATTCACCGTTATAAACTAAATCAGCAAATTTTAAAGAAATAGTTTGTTTAAAGTGATGAGTTGCTTTATCTAAGCAAAGTTCTTCTAAATCAGCATGTGCTTTGTAAAGAATAGTTCCACCAGGAGTTTCATAAACACCTCTTGATTTCATACCAACAAGTCTGTTTTCTACCATATCCATAATACCAATGGCATTTTCTCCACCAATTTTATTTAACTCTTCAATTAATTTAATACCATCCATTTTTTCACCATTAAGAGCAACTGGAATACCATTTTCAAAAGTTAAAGTAATATAAGTTGCTTCGTTAGGTGCGTTTTCTAAGGTATTACAAAGTTCTAATATTTTATCATACTTAGGTTCATTTTCAGGGAATTCTAAATCTAAGCCTTCATGACTTAAGTGCCATAAATTTTTATCTTTACTATAATTAGTTTCATAAGTAATTTTTATTGGAATTTCTCTATCTAAAGCATATTTAATTTCTTCTTCACGAGATTTAATATTCCATATTCTCCAAGGTGCTATAATTGGCATTTCTGGTGAAAAGTTTTTTACTGCAAGTTCAAAGCGAACTTGATCATTTCCTTTACCAGTGCAACCATGACAAATTGCATCAGCACCTTCTTTTTCTGCAATTTCTACAAGTCTCTTTCCTATTAAAGGTCTAGCAAAAGAAGTTCCTAATAAATATTTTCCTTCATACACTGCCCCAGCTTGAAGTGTAGGGAAGATATAATCATAAACAAATTCCTTTGTTAAATCTTCAATATAAATTTTTGATGCCCCAGTTTTTAATGCTTTTTCTTCTAATCCTTCTAGCTCATCGGTTTGTCCAACATTACCAACTACTGCTATAACTTCACAACCATAAGTTTCTTTAAGCCATGAAATTATAATTGATGTATCTAATCCTCCTGAATAAGCCAAAACTACTTTATTAAATTTTTTCATATATAAAAGCCCCCTTTTTAATTAATTAGGAATTAGTAGTTTCTACGAAATGGTAAAAATCACTTTATATTTATAATTATACATATAAATGAATAATTATGCAATTATTATTTTAAAAAATGTATAAAATAATAATATATATTAGAGAAATAAACAACTAAATAAAATGATTGGATAAAAATGTTTATACAAAGATTTGATGAATTATGCATTGATATAATTACAAATAAAAAATAAGCAAAAGAAATTATATCTTTTGCTTATTTTTTTAGAAAATATTTTCTATATTAGGAACTTGGAGTTCTTTCATATTTTCAGCACTATATTTTAATAGATGAAGTGATGCCTCAGTTTCACTTGAATCATCTTTTTCAATATAGATAGTTAGTTTTAAAGCTTCATTCAATAATGAATCATAATCAACATGGTTTACATAGATAGCAGCGATTTTACCTTTATCTTCGATTAAATTAAAAATTGCCATAGCATCTTCAAAATTTTCTTCTTTAGTAGAATAGCTTAAGCTATTTTCCATTTCATCACACATTTCAATGACATTGCTACAAAGATTTTTAAAACTTATATCTGTATAAGTTAAAAATGATAATAATAATACGAAGAGAAGAATAGAAAATAATGAGTTTTTCATTTTTTATCTCCTTTAACATTTTGATTTTCATCATATAATTGATAAACAAATTTTCCTTGAGTATCAACCATAGCAATTAAAACATCCTTAATTGAATTAATATGATGTTTTTTCAATTCATGCTCAATCCAAACTTTATTTTTTCCGCTAGTAGTAAGTATATTATTATTAACATGCCCATCTAGAACATAAATTATAGGTAATCTAGGAGCTTGAGTTGAGTTATTACCTTTAGAACTACCTGAATTTGATGAAGTAGTTGAACTATTAGATCCACTAGAACCTGTAGAATTACTTCTTTTATTATTTTTAGAAGAACTTTCATTTCCAGAAGCATTGCTGTTAGTGTTTTTAGTATTGCTAGAAGTACTTTCAGTGGAAGTGGGAGTTTGGCTTCTAGATGATGATAATGGTTGTGTATTAGAACTACAAGAAGTATCAACAGAAGCATTACTAGAACTACTTTGAGATGTTAAAAATGATAATTGACCATTATTCTCTAAAATAGCATATTCAATTTCGTTTAAATCAAAATAACCTGCTAGCCTAAGTTCTTCCATAAGCTCATCTAAATTAATTTGTTGTTTTTTTAAAGCTTTGTAATTTATTTTACCTTTGCAAACTAAGATACAAGGTTCACCTTCAAGTATTTTTCTAGTAAACTGACTTTTAAGTTGTAATTGAGTTAATATTGTTTTTATAAACAGTAAAGTAATAATTGGAATAATACCAAGAATTAAGGGTAATCTAGTGTCTTGCATTGGAAGAGCTGCTAAGTCAGATATCATTATTGTTATAACAAATTCATATGGTTGTAATTCTCCAATTTGTCTCTTACCCATTAATCTCATTACAAGTATTACTAAGAAATATAAAAATATAGTTCTTATTAGAACAATGAACATAATTAAATCACCTCTAAATAAGTATTTGTATAAAAAATACTTTTATTCTAAGTGAGAGTCCAAATTTTATATTTGGTTCCTCGAACTTACTCAGCGACTGAAAGGAGCTGAGTTTCCTTTAAAAAGAATAATACTAGTCCAAATTTTATATTTGGTTCCTCGAACTTGCCTAAAACTAAAAATTTTAGAATAATAATTATTTTAATATATAAAATAATAGAATAATTTTTAAAGCTGTATATAATAAGAGTATAAAGAATTAATTAAAAAAATTTATAATAAAACAAAATTTTGCACCAAATTTTATAATATGATTTTTTAATTAAGTAATGGTATTATAAGGATTTAGAAGGGTGGAGTAAGGATGAAAGAAAATATTAATTTAGTAAATAATAAAAATGACTCTATAGAAAGTGATTATACAAGAACATTACAATTTATCTTTATTAAAGCCACATTGGATTTATTTCCAGATGCAAAAATAACAATTCAACATAGTGTTGGTAAAGGGATATTCGGAGAAATATCTAAAGAAATCAATCTTAATGAAAAAGATATAGAAGATATAAAAATAAAAATGCAAGAATTAATAGATAAGGATTTACCTATAAATAAAATTAAGGTAGCTAAAGAAGATGCAATTAATATTTTTAAATCTTATGATATGAATGATAAAGTTCTTTTATTAGAACAAGTAGATTTCAAAATAGTTAATTTATATGAATTAGATGGAAGATATGATTATTTTTATGGTCATATGACTAAAAGAACAAGTGACATAAAAGCTTTTGATTTAATTTATTATGAAAATGGATTCATTTTAAGAAGACCTAATGATTATCAAACTTTTACATTACCAGAGTTTGTAGAACAAAGAAAAATTACAAAAATATTTAGAGAAACTGAAAAATGGTTGAATATTTTAGAGGTTGGAAATGTTGGGGCTCTAAATGATAAGATTGATAAAGGCGAATTAATTAACTTAGTAATGATTTCTGAAGCTTTACATGAAAAGAAAATTGCAGAAATTGCAGATAAAATTAATTTGAAAGATGAGGTTAAATTAATTTTAATAGCAGGACCAAGTTCTTCAGGAAAAACAACATTTGCCAATAGATTAGGTGTTCAATTAAGAGTTAATGGTATCATACCAATTCCAATATCTTTAGATGATTATTTTGTAAATAGAGATCAAACACCATTAGATGAAAATGGAGAATATGATTTTGAAACTATTGGTTCAGTAGATATAGAATTGTTTAATAAACATTTAAATTTAATATTGCAGGGTGAAGAAGTTGAAATACCAGAGTTTAACTTTATAAAAGGAGAACGAGAATGGGTAGGTAAGAAAGTTAAGTTACCTCCAAATGGTGTTATTATAGTTGAGGGAATTCATGGATTAAATCCCATATTAACATCTCATATTGATGAAAAATATAAATTTAGAATTTATATTTCAGCATTAACTCAATTAAATTTAGATAATCATAATAGGATAACCACTACTGATGTAAGAAAAATTAGAAGAATTGTAAGAGATCAATTATCAAGAGGTCATGGGGCGGAAGATACCTTAAAGATGTGGCATAAGATAAAAAGAGGTGAAAAGAAAAATATTTTTGTTTATCAAGAAGAAGCAGATGTAATGTTCAATTCTACTTTAGTTTATGAGTTATGTGTATTAAAGAAATATGCAATTCAAGAGCTTAATAAAATTAAAGAAGATAGTATTGTTTATAATGAAGCTAAAAGACTAAAGGGATTATTAGGATTCTTTAGAGAAATTGATAAGGATGTAGTTCCAGAAAACTCAATTTTAAGAGAATTTATTGGAGGAAGCGTTTTCTATAAATATTAGAAAGTTATCTAAATTGTTTGTTAAGAATTTGATGCCGTGATGACGAAAATTAATGATATTAAACTATAAAGGTGGCGTTATAAGCAAACACATGGAAAAAGAAAAATGAAATATTAATTTGGAGAGAACATTGAAATTGAGTCTTAGAGTTTATATAATTGATGGAGTAAAATTGGCGTAAAGAAGTTTTTACTGTTTGAGATAACAGCGAGTTTAAAAACTTTAGCCAACTTTACGGAATCAATCATATAAATTCTAGACGAAAATTTCACAGTTCCCGGAAAATAAATATTTCATTTTTTCGATCACAAGTGGTGCATAATATTATTATTTAACATAATAAAATTGGAGGTTACATAATGAAAAGTGTAGGAGTTTTTGATATATTAGGGCCTATAATGGTTGGTCCATCATCATCACATACAGCAGGTGCTGCAAGACTTGGAAAGGTTGCAAGAGCTGTTGCTGGAGCAGATATAGAAGATGTAACATTTTATTTACATGGATCATTTGCTAAAACATATAAAGGACATGGAACTGATAGAGCATTAGTTGCAGGGATATTAGGAATGGAACCAAGTGATTTGAGGCTTAGAGATTCTTTGGAGATAGCTAAAGAAAAAGGTCTTAAAATAAGATTTAGAGAAGCTGACTTAGGTGATGTTCATCCTAATACAGTTAAGTTTGTTATAAAAGGAAAAGAAGGTACATATGAGCTTATAGGTTCTTCTATTGGAGGAGGAAGCATAGAGGTTACATCAGTTAATGGAAACTCAGTTAACTTTACTGGAGCATATCCTACTATTATTGTTTCAAATAAGGATGTTCCAGGGGTAGTATCTAAAGTAACATCAATACTTTACGATAATGATATAAATATTGCTTTTATGAAAGTATTTAGAAATCAAAAAGGTAGAGATGCAACAATGGTATTTGAAGTTGACCATGAAGTTACATCAGAAATTATAGGTAGTGTTAAAGCTATTGAAGGTATAAATAAAGTAATAAAAATTAATCCAATTAAGGAGGGGGAATAGTATGTTAGCAAGATCAGGTGAAGAGTTATTAAAAATATGTGAAGAGGAAAACATATCATTAAGTGAATATGCCATAAGAGTTGAAATGGAAGATAAGGGGCTATCTAGAGAAGAAGTTTATGAAAAGATGGCTAAAAATTTAAAGGTAATGAAAGACGGAGCTACTGAAGGTAGAGAAAAAGAAGTATATTCATTAAGTGGTCTTATTGGTGGAGATGGATATAGGATTCAAAAATATTTAGAAAAAGGAAGTACTTTAACTGGAGATGTAACTGTAAAGGCAATGGCAATGGCATTATCATCATCTGAAGTTAATGCAGGTATGGGAAGAATAGTGGCATGTCCAACAGCTGGATCTTGTGGAATATTACCTGCTGTAATTTTATCAGCAGGTGAGAAGTTAGGAAAAACAGATGAAGAACTTATAGATGCATTATTTACTTCAGCTGCAGTTGGAATGATAATTGGAATGAATGCAACTCTTTCAGGAGCAGAAGGTGGATGTCAAGCTGAATGCGGGTCTGCAGCGGCTATGGGATCAGCAGCAGTTGTCGAAATGATGGGTGGTACGCCTAGTATGGCATTAGATGCAGCTGCAATAGTTATTAAAAATGTACTTGGACTTGTTTGTGACCCTGTAGCAGGACTAGTTGAAATACCATGTGCAAAAAGAAATGCAGCAGGAGCTATAAGCGCACTTTGTACAGCAGATATGGTTATGGCTGGCGTATCTAGTAAAATACCATTTGATGATACTGTATCAGCTATGTATAAGGTAGGAAAGAGCCTTCCATCAGCACTTAGAGAAACTGCAATGGGTGGAGTTGCTGTGACAAAGGCAGGACTTGAACTTCGTAAAAAAGTCTTTGGAGAAGAATAAAATTATATTATGCACATTGTAGATTTTGTCGAATATTATATTATTAGGCAAAGATTGCACTATAGATAATAAAGTGAGGAAGAGCTATGAGGCTTAATGAAGAGTCTATAAAATATATATTAGACTTGCAAAAGAATATTCTACCTCTTATTTATTGTTGTGCTAATAATGAAAGATTACGTAGTTTAGAATCTATAGTTAATCATTATAATGGCAGATTAACTTATAAAAATAGCTATGAATATAAAGAATCTGATCTAATAAATACATTACTGATTTTTTTAGATGAAATAAATTCAGATGGTGTATTAGATATAGAAAAAGCTTTAATAGCTATGAATAAAAGAGAGATAGTATTATTAGAAGCCAATGGAATAGATTCGTTAATTAACAAAAGAAATTTAGCATTAAGTATTATAAATAGATATGATATTAATGTTATTAAAGGAACAAAGAGTGAAATAGAAACTTTGATAAAATTTCAAGAAAATGATGAAGAAAGCAAGATAAATTATGAAAATGATAACTGTAAATTTAGAAATTTTTCAAAGAGAAATAACAGTGTAATAATTATAAAAGATGATAAGTATTATATAACCGATGGATACAGTGAATTTATTATAAAAAATAATAGTAATGAATTATATGATAAAGATATATTAGATAATATATATATAGGAATGATAGCTGTTAGCATTGGAGTATGCAAAAACAAAAGCGAAATAATTCAAGCTATATTAATTGCAACAATAGCTTTTTACATTGGAGAAAAAAGAGCATTAAACTACTTGGTAAATAGTAAGATTATAGATAATAAAGATATAGAGTCCTATTTATTAAATGAAATATATAAGATTGATATAGATACTATAAAGTCATATGGAGATGTATATTATTCTTTTAAAAGAGGCTAAATATAAAAAGAGCACGAAAGTGCTCTTTTTATATTTAAAGGAATTAAGCTTTGTTGATTGATCCGAATAATTCCATTTTTTCTTTAACTGTAGCTTTGATAGCTTCGAATCCAGGATTTAATAACTTTCTTGGGTCAAATCCTTTTCCTTCTTTATCTTTTCCAGCTTCAACGTAAGCTCTTGTAGCTTCTTGGAATGCTAATTGACATTCAGTGTTAACGTTGATTTTAGAAACTCCTAAAGATATAGCTTTTTTGATCATATCTTCTGGAATTCCAGTTCCACCGTGTAATACTAATGGCATGTTTCCGCAAGCTGTGTTGATTTCTTCTAAAGCATCGAAAGCAAGTCCTTGCCAGTTTGCTGGGTATTTTCCGTGGATGTTTCCGATACCAGCAGCTAACATAGTAACTCCTAAATCAGCGATTGATTTACATTCTTGAGCATCAGCAACTTCACCTTTACCAACAACTCCGTCTTCTTCTCCACCGATTGATCCAACTTCTGCTTCTAAAGATAATCCTTTTTCAGAAGTAACTTTAACTAATTCAGTAGTCTTTTCGATGTTTTCAGCGATTGGATAGTGAGATCCATCAAACATAACTGATGAGAATCCAGCTTCCATAGCTTTGTAGCATCCTTCGTAGCTACCGTGGTCTAAGTGTAGAGCAACTGGTACAGTGATGTTTAATTCTTCTAACATACCGTTAACCATTCCTACGATAGTTTTGTATCCACACATATACTTTCCAGCACCTTCAGATACTCCTAAGATTACTGGTGAGTTATTTTCTTGTGCAGTTAATAAAATAGCTTTAGTCCATTCTAAGTTGTTGATGTTGAATTGACCAACAGCATATTTTCCTTCTCTTGCTTTGTTTAACATTTCTTTAGCTGAAACTAACATGGCAATACCTCCGTACATTTAAAATATTATAGAGAATTTGTTAAATCTTACTTAATGTTATAAAATTAACAATTATGTATATCAATTTATTCTCCATTGGTTATTATACCTTAAATTAATAAGAATGAAAACAAAAAAATAAGTAAATTAACTTTAATCATAGTAAGGAAGACTTATTTAATTTATTATTACATAAAAATAAATTAAATAAATATGATATAATACTCTATTAGGAAAGAGTATTTTTCTAGAAGGTAAAGTGATAATTTAAATTGATTAAAATATAAGATTTGAATTAATAAAATTTTTAAAAACTTAGGAGGAAAGTATGTTAACAGATTTACATATACATAGTTATTATTCTGATGGAACAATGTCACCACAAGAAATAGTTAAAGATGCTAAAAGTAAGAATGTAGGTGTTATTTCAGTAACTGATCATGATGTTTTAGATTCATATGAAGAAGTGAAAAGGGAATCAGAAAAAGAAGGAATTATTGCAATAAGAGGAGTTGAAATAGACTCAATATTTGAGGGACATTTGGTACATCTATTAGCATATAAGTTTAATGATAATGACAATTTTTTTAATTTAGTAAATAATGCTAAAGAAAATTTATTAGAAACTAGTATAGAACTTATAAGAAGAATGGAAAAAGATTATGAAGATATATCTTTAGAAGATTATAATTCTTATGAATACAATAGAAGAAAAGGTGGATGGAAGGGAATACATTATTTATTTGATAGAGGTATTACTGAAGGGCTTTTTGATGGTATGAAATTTTATGGTAAATATGAATGTGGACATGAAAAGTTTGATTTTCCAGGTGTAAAAGAAGTTTGTGATATTACACATGAGGCTGGAGGATATGTAGTATTAGCACATCCATGTAATTATTATAAAGATAAAACTAAAGAAGAAATATTAGCTAAACTTGAAATACTAAAGGAATTGGGTATTGATGGAGTTGAGTGTTATTATCCTGCGAATAGTGATTTAATGACAGAAACATGTTTAGAATTCTGTAGAAAAAATAATATGATAATAACAGCAGGGTCAGATGGACATGGAGATTTTGGAGCTGTAAGTAAAGGGGTAGAATACTATATAGGTGCAATCAATAAGGATAGCAGTTTATTAAACATTGAAAAATTACTTTAATTCATAGAAGGCTTAAATGGGGTTGTCGTACAAGAATTTTATATATAATATATTGTTTTTATATAATTAAAAAGCAACACAATATATTATAGTATTTATTCTTAATACGACAGCTACATTTTTATATTTTATAAATCAGACAGATAAATTAAATATTCTATAATGCAAAAAAAGACTGTATAATTTATACAGTCTTTTGGTGCTGAAGACCGGAATCGAACCGGTACGGTATCGCTACCGCAGGATTTTAAGTCCTGTGCGTCTGCCTGTTCCGCCACTTCAGCAGGCAAGAATTATTTTAATATGATATTAAGAATAAGTCAATAGAAAATTAAAAAAATAATAAAAAATATGTAATAGTGATAAAAAAGGTGATAATATAAAAGAAATATATTTATAGAAATTGGTGAGCTATTATGAATAATGTATTTGAAGCACTTCATAAGTATTATGGATATAATTCCTTTAGAAAAGGACAGTATGAAATTATAAATAATATATTGTATAAAAGAGATACATTTTGTATTTTACCGACAGGAGGAGGTAAATCAATTTGTTATCAAATTCCAGCTCTTTTATTTAAGGGTGTTACTATAGTTATTTCACCATTAATTGCTTTAATGAAGGATCAGGTAGATAATTTAAGATCAAATGGAATAAATGCTGAATATATAAATAGCACTCAAAATTTAGAGAGCATAGATAATATTATGGAAATGTGCAGAAATGGTGAAATAAAATTACTTTATATTGCACCTGAAAGGCTAGAAAATGAATTTTTTAAAAGAAAGCTTAGAAGGCTTAATATAAGTCAATTAGCAATAGATGAAGCTCATTGTGTATCAATGTGGGGACATGATTTTAGAAGAAGCTATGGATTAATTAACGATTTTATAAATTCCTTAAGTATTAGACCAGTAGTAACTGCATTTACCGCTACGGCAACAGAAGTTGTAAGAAGGGATGTAGTTAAGCTTTTAGGGTTAAGGAACCCTTACATATACATAGGGAGTTTTGATAGAGATAATTTATCTATAAGAGTACATATTGAAGAAGATAAGTTAGAGTTAGTAAAGGATATAATTAAGGATAAAGAAAATGAAGCAGGCATAATTTATTGTGCTACAAGAAAGGAAGTAGATGGATTATATTTTTATCTTAAGGATTTGGGATATGATGTATTAAAATATCATGGTGGCTTAAAGGATGAAGAAAAAGAGTATTACCAAGATGAATTTTTAAATGAAAATTCTAATGTTATGATTGCAACTAATGCTTTTGGAATGGGAATAGATAAATCAAATGTAAGATATATAGTTCATTTTACTATGCCTAAAAATATAGAAAGTTACTATCAAGAAATCGGTAGAGCAGGTAGAGATGGAGCTATGTCTGAGTGTCATATTTTATTCAATAGAAGTGATATTAGAACATTAGAATACTTAATATATACAACGGTTCAGATAGATAGAAAAGAATTAGAAATAAAGAAGCTTCAAAGTATGATAGACTTTTGTGAAAGTAAGGAATGTCTAAGAGCTTTTATTTTAAAATACTTTGGAGAAGAGGAGGTTAGAGAGTATTGCAATAATTGTAGCAATTGCCTAAATAGTGATGAACTTAGAGATTATACTATAGAAGCTCAGAAGATATTATCCTGTGTATATAGAACTAGGGAGCGTTATGGAGTTGCAGTTCTTATTGATGTACTTAGAGGTATGATTGGTCCCAAGATAATTAATGATAAATTAAATGAATTAACTACATATGGAATAATGAGAGAATATAGCAGTAAGTTCATACGAGATTTAATAAAAGCATTAATTGATTTTGGGTATGTCAATTTAAAAGAAGGGACTTATTCAATGCTACAATTAAATGAAAAGTCATATAGTATTTTAAAGTCAAAGCAAAGAGTAATGTTAAAGTTAAGTTATGAAAATGAGGAAAAAGTTATTAATAGTGATTTATTTAATAAATTAAGAATTTGGAGAAGAGATACTGCAATTAAAGAAGGGGTAAAACCATATATAATTTTTTCTGATGCAACATTAATTGAATTATGTAATAAATTACCTAAAACAGAACAAGAACTCTTACAAATTAGAGGTATGGGAGAAAAGAAATTTAATAAATATGGAGAAGAGCTTCTAAAAAGATTAAAAGGTCAAACTTAATAAAGAAATTATAAATTCCTTATGAGCAAAATTATAATTAATATAATTTTCTTATAGGGAATTTTTATTATTAGTAAAGAATATTATTACGGAAATATAACTAATAAAAAATGGTTAATTAATAATAATTAGGAAATTTAAACATATAAAATATAGAGAAGTGTAAATAAAAAAATAGGAATATAACTATTTAATACAACAATATATTAAATTAAAGGGGAGGGATGAGTCTATGAATTTCAAGGAGTTTATAACTACAGATAGAGAAAGTCGAAATAGTGAAAAGTTTGAAGGAACATTTTTAGATTACTTAGAGATTGTAAAACAAAATCCAGATGTAGCAAAGCTTGCACATAAGAGGTTATATGACTTTATTATTAGTAAGGGGATAGAGACTTTAAAGGGTGATGAACACCCAAGAATAAGAAAAATATATGGTAATGAAACAATTAGAGAATATGGATATTTTAAAGAGGATTTCTTTGGAATTGATAAAATCCTAATGAAACTTGTTAATTATTTACACTCTGCATCTATGAAAGGTGAGGAATCTAGACAAGTTTTATACTTAGTAGGACCTGTTGGAGCAGGTAAATCATCATTAGTAGAATCTTTAAAGAGTGCATTAGTTCAATGTGAACCAATATATTCTTTAAAAGGTTGTCCTATGCATGAGGAACCTTTACATCTAGTTCCAAATCATTTAAGAGCTAAATTTAATGAAATGTTAGGCGTTCAAATAGAAGGAGATTTATGTCCAGTTTGTAAGTATAGATTACTTCATGAATTTAATGGAGAATATGAAAATTTCCCTGTTGAAAGAAAGGGATTTTCTATAAGATCAAGAAAGGGAGTTGGTGTTGTTCCACCAGTTGATCCTAATAACCAAGATACTTCAATATTAACAGGCTCTATTGATATTTCTAAGATGGATATGTATCCAGAAGATGATCCAAGAATATTCTCATTAAATGGTGCATTTAATGTTGGTAATAGAGGATTAGTAGAATTTATAGAAGTATTCAAAAATGATGTTGAATATTTACACACAATTATAACAGCTACACAAGAAAAATCTATACCATCACCAGGTAAAGGTTCAATGATTTACTTTGATGGATTAATAATAGCTCACTCTAATGAAGCTGAATGGAATAAGTTTAAATCAGATCATACTAATGAAGCAATTTTAGATAGAATTGTAAAAATTGAAGTTCCTTATTGCTTAGAACTTGAAGAAGAAATTAAGATTTATGAAAAGATATTAAAGAAGAGTAACTTTAAAGCTCATATTGCACCTCATACAATTGAAGTTGCAGCAATGTTTGCTATACTTTCAAGGTTAACACCATCTGCAAAGGTAGATTCTATGACTAAGCTTAAGATTTATAATGGTGAGGACTTAGTTGAAAAAGGAACAACTAAGAAAATTGATATTACAGAACTTAGAGAAGAAGCAGGTCCTTATGAAGGAATGAAGGGTATTAGTACAAGATTTATTATAAAAGCAATTGATAATGCACTTTCAAATTCTGAATATGATTGTATAAATCCTTTAAGCATAATGGAAAGTATAATTAAGTCTATTAAGGATATGGATATAGCTTCTGATGATAAGAAAAAATATTTAGCATTTATCCAAGATACTATTCGTAAAGAATATAATAAGATTTTAGAGAAAGAAATAACAAAAGCATTTATTCATTCATTTAGAGAACAAGCAGAAAGTCTTTTCAATAATTATATAGACAATGCTGAAGCTTTTGTTAATAAGACTAGAATTAAGGATGCTCAAACAGGTGAAGAATTGAAACCAGATGAAGAATTTATGAGAAGTATAGAAGAGCAAATAGGGGTATCTGAAGCTTCAAGCAAAGGATTTAGGGCTGATGTAACATCTTATATGTTCTATCTAGTTAGAAATGGTTCAAAGATAGATTACAAGTCTTATGAACCATTAAAAGAGGCTATAGAAAAGAAGCTTATAGCATCTGTAAGAGATTTATCTAGAATTATTACTAAGTCAAGAGTTAGAGATAAAGAGCAAACAGAAAAATATAATGCTATGGTTGATGAAATGCAAAGAAACGGATATTGCCAACACTGCTGTGATGTAATTCTTAAATATGCCGCTAACAACTTGTGGAAGGATTGATAAAAATGGCTATATTTAGAGACAATACTATAAATCCTGTTGAGCATGATAGAAGTATTGAAGATAGAAGAAGGCATAGGCAGTTAGTGGAAAAATCTATTAAAGAAAACTTAGGAGATATACTATCAGAAGAAAGTATAGTAGGAGAAACTAAAAATAAGAAATTTAAAATTCCCATTAGAGGAATAAAGGAATATCAATTTGTATATGGTAGCAACAACAAAGGTGTTGCTACCGGTACAGGTGAAGAAAAACGAGGAGATAAATTGGGGTCAGCAGATTCTGGTGGGAAAAAAGGTAATAAAGGGGCAGGTAACTCTGAAGGTGATGATATATACGAAACAGAAATAACTTTAGAAGAGTTAATGGATTATATAGTTGAAGATTTGGATTTACCTAACTTAGATAAAAAGAAATATTCAGAGATTATTACTGAAAGTGCTAGTAGAAAAAGAGGATATCAAAGGCATGGAATTAATCCAAGGCTAGCAAAGAAAAAGACAGTTATGGCTAAGACTGCTAGAAAACAAGGGAAAAAACGTGCTCTTAAAGAAGCTGGATTAGATACTGAACTAGATAGATTTCCCTTTAGAGAAGATGATATTAGATATTACAGAGTAAAAACAAAGCCTAAAAAGGAAAGTAATGCTGTAATGATTTTTATAATGGACGTTTCTGGATCAATGGATAGTACTAAAAAGTATTTAGCAAGATCATT
This sequence comes from uncultured Clostridium sp., assembly GCA_900547475.1. Taxonomy (GTDB): domain Bacteria; phylum Bacillota; class Clostridia; order Clostridiales; family Clostridiaceae; genus Clostridium. The sequence goes on from URGW01000041.1 coordinate 21,537, forward strand.
TTTCTTTGTATTATCTACCTTTATAAAGAGAAAATATAATAATATTGCATTTGAGTTTATCTCTCATACAACAGTTGCAAAGCAGGTTAATGAGTATGAATTTTTCCATAAAGCAGAATCAGGAGGAACATATATTTCCAGTGGTTTAAACTTAGCATTAAAGCTTATTGAGGAAAAGTATTCTCCTGATGTTTGGAATATATACCCGGTATATGCTAGTGATGGTGATAACTGGTCTGAAGATAATGAAAGAGCTATTGAATCTGTAAAGAAGATTTGTGAAGTAAGCAATATGTTTGGATATGCTGAGCTTTTACCGTCAACTTATTCAACAACAATGTATTATAGATTTAATAAGGAAATTTCAGATAAGAAATTTGTCTCTGTTATTGTTAAAGAGAAAAAGAATTTATGGGATGCTCTTAAGTTAATGTTAAGCAAGGAGCTAGGGGAGGATGAATAATGGAGTACACATTAAAGGAATTAGAAGAATGGAATGTAAAAATTGAAAAAAAAGCAACTGAATTTGGGCTTGATTATTATCCTCAAGAGTTTGAAATAATTGGATTTAATGAAATGTTAGCTTATGAGGCATATGTAGGTATGCCATCTAAGTATCCTCATTGGAGCTATGGTAAGTCATATGAAAAAAATAAAACATTATATTCATTAAATTTAACTGGTTTACCTTATGAAATGGTAATAAATTCAAATCCATCCCTTGCATATTTAATGAAGGAAAATACGTTGCTGTTACAAATTCTAACTATGGCACATGTTTATGGTCATAATGATTTCTTTAAAAATAATAGGTTATTTAGGGAAGGAACTAAGGCTTATTACACTTTAGAGATGTTTAAGTTAGATGCTGATATAATTAGAAGTTATATAAATGACCCTAATATAGGATATAGTAAGGTTGAAAAGATTTTAGATGCAGCACATGCACTTAGATATCAAATACCAAGAGTAGTTGGTATGAAGGAATTAAGTGATGAAGAAATTAAAGCTAATTTAATAGAAGAATACAATATGAAAATTCAAGGTAGGGATATATTAAATAGTGATGAAGAAATTGAATTACCAGACTTAAGTAAAACACCTATAGAAACTTGTGATGATATTATAGGATTCATAATGAAATATGGTGCTTTAGATGAATGGGAAAAGTCAATTCTTAAAATAGTTAAAAGAGAAACTCAATATTTTATACCACAGATTGAAACTAAGATAATGAATGAAGGATGGGCAAGCTATTGCCACTATAATATTTTAAAGAGTTTAGATTTGCCAGAAGGATTATATTTTGAGTTTATAAAACGTCATAATGATGTTATAGCACCTGCACTAGGTGGATTAAATCCTTATTATGTTGGTTTTAAGGTTTTTGAGGATATTGAAAAAAGATATGGAAGAGATAAATTATTTGAGGTTAGATATATAGAAAGAGATAATTCATTTTTACGTAAGTATTTAACTCAAGATTTATGTAAGGAATTGGGATTATTCCAATATGCAAAAAAAAGTTTTGAATTTGTAGTAGATGAGGTCTCAGATGAAGAGGGATGGAAGAGTATAAGAGATACTATGTCAGATTCCTGTGGTGTTGGATCTATTCCTTATATAAGAATTGTTGATTTGAATAAACGTAATGGGACTTTAACATTAGAGCATGTTTTTGATGGTAGAGAACTTGAGTTACTTTATGCAAAAGAAACAATAAAATATTTATTTGACCTTTGGGGCCATAAAGTTATATTAAATACACATACTAAGGAAGGTAGAAGTATAGAAATAGTATGTGATAATGATAGAAGAGTAACAGTAAATTGATATTGAGGAAAAATGATGAATTAAAAATGAGAAGTAATATATTTACTATCATTTATGATTCATCATTTTTATATGTTTTGAATAGCTTAATATTAAGAGTATTTTAGAGAGGATAAAAATGGATTTAAGAGGAAGCAAAACGGAGAAAAATCTATATAGAACTTTTGCAGGAGAAAGTAGAGCGAGAAATAAATATAATTTATATGCAGAAAAAGCAAGAGCAGAAGGTTATCAATGGGTAGCAGAAGTTTTTGATAGTACTGCAATAAATGAATTAGCTCATGCAAGAAGGGTTTATCTTGAACTTTTAAAATTAGTTTGTAACACTAAGGAAAACTTAGTTGATGCAATATGTGGTGAAACTTCAGAATATACAGAGCTATATGCTAAATTTGAAAGAGAAGCAAGAGAAGAAGGATTTAAAGAAATTGCTGATTTCTATAAAGAGCTTAGAGAGGTAGAAGAAGCTCATTCTGAAAGATTTAAGAAGTTATACGATAAATTAAATAATGGAGTAATGTTTTCTGGTCCCGAGGATTCTAAATGGGTTTGTATGAATTGTGGATATATACATGAAGGATCAGAAGCACCTGATAAATGTCCGTTATGTGGATATCCAAAGGCTTACTTTAAGCCATATTGTGAAATTAAAAATATATAAGGAGTTATAAATAATGTTTATATCAATACCAAAAGAATTTTTTGTTCCTGTTGTTTTTGGAGACGGATTTACATTAAATGAAGAAAATAATAATTTAGAGTTAGATTTAAATATGTATAGAGAAAGCACTGGTAAGAAAAGTAATAACAATTTAGAAATTAATAAGGAATATTTAGAAAGTAGTAAGACTTCAAAAGAAAAGCAAGATATTGTTAATATCCAGGTAACCATGAATGAAAATCAATGCGGAAATAAAGCAAATTTAGAGGGTAGTACTATTAAGAGTAATAAGGATAAGGGAACAATAATGTATATGTCTTTAAAAGAAAAAGAAGATTATGAAAAATTTTGTAGTGATGAAGGAAAATTATTTGAGGAATTAGATAGTGAATTCATAGAAAATATTAGTATTAACCTTAAGGGTTGTAATAAAAGTTGTGATTAATTAAATTTAAATAATTATAATTTGGAGGTATTTAAATGAAATATCAACAATTAATGAAGGAGTATTATGTTGATATTAACAATTTAAATCAATTATTAAAAACAATGGTAGATTCTTATAGATTGCTAATAGCAGGAGCAGCAGAATTAAATAATATATATGAGGCAAAAAGTAGTTATGTCAAAGATGCTGTTCATAGAGCAAATAAATTAGGTGATACAATAGATAATTTAATTGATTTACTAGAAGCATGTGGAGAAACCTATTTTAAGTACTGCGCTGTAATGGGAGAATATATTTTGAAGAAAAGTGATAATAAGGTGATTTTAACTGAGGTAGATGAAGAATTATTTTTCCAAGATTCTTCTGTTAGAGAAGAGTTTGAAATGTTAAAAGCCTATAAAAAGGAACAGGAAGAAAAGTTAAAGAATTAAAAAAGAGCTATATCAAAGTGTGAATTATTAATACAACTTTGATATAGCTTTTTTTAGAATTTTTTTAATTTAAAAGTACTTACCATTAAATACGAACCTAATAATAATAATAATAATGGAATAAGTGCGGAAATTGTTTTATTAATGGTAAATAAACAAAATAGTGCTAAAATACTACCTGTAACAGTAATAGGAACGCCTGTAAAAACTCCATTAAATTCACTTGCATTATACCTAGCTAATCTAAAAGCACCGCATATTGGAAATAGTAATAGCGGAATTATCCCTAATACACCAAAAGGGCCTAGTGTATAGAAATCGAATAATAGAAAGACTAGTATAGATGGAGCAACACCAAAAGAAACCAAATCAGCTAATGAATCTAGTTCTTTTCCTAAATCACTGGTAACTTGTAAATAGCGTGCTATTCTACCATCATATCGATCTACTAACGCAGCAAGTAATATAAAAATACATGCTAATGAATAGTTATCATCAAAGGTAGAAAGCAATGATAATATTCCAAATGATAAATTAATAAAAGTAAAAATGTTAGGAATACTGCTTTTCCTCATATAATCACTCCTGATTCTATCTTGCATAAAGATAATTATAACATAAATTTTAAAAAAAATTAATATTTCCAAAAATGCAATAATTAAAAATTTGTTAAATGGCAAAATACATAGAGTTATGGTCATATATATCTATTATATATAGCATACCTTAAATATATTCGGGATATAGCGTAATAAAATATATGTGTTATAATTTTATATATAATTAGGAGGGGTATAATGAAAAAGGTAAAGTTAATTTATAATCCATATTCAGGAGAGAATATTATTTTGTCTAAATTAGATGACATAATTAACATACATCAACAAGCTGGCCTTACTATAGTGCCATATAGAATAAGAAAAGAATGTGGTATAGAAAGTGCATTTCAAGATATAAGGCCTGGTGAATATGAGTATATACTAGTTGCTGGTGGTGATGGAACTGTTGATTCAGTAGTAAACGCTATGGCTAAGCAAGGTATTTCATTACCTATAGGTATTTTACCAGTAGGTACAGCAAATGATTTTTCTAAATTTTTAGGAATACCATTTGATATAGAGACAGCTTGTAAGCAAATAATTGGATCAACAGTAACTACAGTAGATTTAGGAAGTATTAATGATAAATATTTTGTAAATGTTGCTAGTACAGGACTTTTTACAGATGTATCTCAAAAGACAGATGTAAACTTAAAAAATACAATTGGAAAGCTGGCATATTATTTAAAAGGTTTAGAAGAATTACCTAATTTTAGACCTTTGAAGGTAAAAATAACATCAGAACAAGTAAATTTTGATGGAACTATGTATCTTATGTTAATTTTTAATGGTAAAACTGCAGGCAATTTCAATTTAGCTACTAGAGCTGATGCTACAGATGGAATGCTAGATGTAATAGTTTTTAAGGCTGTTCAAATATATGAGCTAATACCTCTATTTATAAAGGTACTTAAAGGAGAACATTTAGATTCAGATAAAGTTATATACTTTAAAACTGATAGACTTCATATAGAATGTAGTGAAGATATAGTTACAGATATAGATGGAGAAAAGGGACCAGATTTTCCATTAGATATAAAATGTATAAAAGGTGGATTAAAAATTTTAGGAGTTAAATAGAAAAAGAGAATAAATAGATTAATTATCTAATAATTATAAATAATAGTACTTTTGTAAGGGAGGTAAAAAGTGATTGCCTTTATTTATTTATGTATATTATTATTTATAATTATTTTTTCTTTATATCTAATTTATTTAAGTTATAATAAATGTCCAATAAAAATAAGGAAATTTTATTTAGTAAGTTTATCAATTATAGTGGTTAGGTACTTGTCATTACTTTCTTTATGGTTAATACAAGTACAAAGGATAATTTACTTTATTAAAGTATTAACTCAATTAAGCTTAATGGCTATTCCATTTTTAGTATTGGCATCTATTTATATATTTTTAAGAGATGAAAATAGAAATTTTGATTATAATTATATTTTTATGGTTATATTATTTTTAGGGTACTGTGTAATAAATATATTTTATAAGTTAGATATAAGGATAGATAGTGTATTTGGTTTTATAGTAAATTATAGAGAGCTTTTGATTCCTAGTTTAATTTATTTAATAATAATTTCTTCTTTTGTAGTTATTACTTTATTATTTATTGATAAGCCTTATAGTAATACTAGTGGGATGAGATTACTTTTAATATCGTTAATAATTACTGTAGTAGAATTTATAATATTTTTAGGTGGAGTTAGAATTTTTCCTTATCCATTAATTGGAGAAGTATGCATTTTAGTATGCTCATATAAGGCAATATCTACATTTAAAATTAAAAAATAATAATTAAATAATAAATATTGTTTTTATAGTATTGCCTTTTAGCGGGTTGTTAATATAATATTAATATATGATGCCCTATAAAGGGCATTTTTATTGTGAATTTAAGGTTAAATTTGCAGTAGGTAGTTTTTGAAAATAATGGTGGTGAGATTAAATGGAGGGTGTCCCTCAGAGTATTAATTTAAGAAAATTGAATATAAGAAGTAATAGAGGGGAAACTCAGATTTAAATCAAACATCTCCTCTATTAATTGAGGAGGAATTTTTTATGCAAAGATTATCTGTTTTTTTATTTACTAGCATATTAGGAAGAAAGATATATGATGAATTTGACGATGTGCTTGGTGAATTAAAAGATATATATGTGACTACTGAGCAAGGATATCCAAGAGTTATTGGGTATAAGGTTAAACGTGATGGGGTAACTTTCCATTATGAGTTTAGAAGCATATTATTTTATAGTGATGATAATAAGGTTAAGATAATGACTCGTGGAAGTAAAGAGATACTTCCAAGAACTTATTCTTATTTATTATCAAGAAATTTATTGGATAAAAAAATTGTAGATATCAATGGAAAGCAAGTTGTTAGAGTTGATGATTTAAGAATTGCAGAGATTGCAGGTGAATACAGGGTAATTGCAGTTGAAACAGGTCCTCTTGCTAAATTTAGAAGAATGAATTGTCAAGGGTTAGGAAAGCTTTTTTATAAAGTTTTGAACAAGGATTTTGAAGATAAAGTTATTATGTGGGATGACGTTGAATCTTTAGAAATGGTTAATAAAAATCTTCAAATAGCAGTTCCATATAAAAAGCTATCAACATTACATCCTGCTGACTTAGCAGATATATTAGAAAATCTTGATGCAAGTTCACGAAAACAGATTTTTGAGTCTTTAGATGAGGATTTAGCTGCAGATACTTTAGAAGAAATAGAACCAGAGTATAAGAGTAGTATTATAAAGGGATTAAGTGAAGCTAAGGCAGTAGAGGTATTAGAAAATATGCCTAATGATGAAATTGCAGATATATTAGATGAATTAGATGATGATGAAAGAGAAAAAATACTTGTTAACTTAGAAAGTGAAGATGCTGAAGAAGTAAAAGAACTTCTTAAATATGGAGATGAAACAATTGGAAGTATAATGAGTAAAGATTTTATTTCATTTAATTTAGATATTACTATTGGAGAGATAATAGATATTTTAAGAGAAAGTAACCCTGAAGATGAAGAGTTAAACTCAATATTTATAAAAGATGAAGAAGAAAAAGTAATTGGAGTAATAGAATTAAAGGATTTAATTTTAAATGATAGTAAAGTTAAAGTAAAAGAAATAATGGATGAAAATATCAATATACTTAAGCATAATGAGGATATAGATGAAGCAGTTGAAATAGCAGCTAAATATGATTTATTATCTATACCAGTAGTTGATAATAATGATGTTTTAATTGGTGTTGTAAATACCCACGATTTAATTGATGAAGTTTTATATCCAATTTGGAAAAAGAAAAATAAGTAAAAAATTTGAAATTCATTGTTGACTTTTTATTTAAGAAGCATATAATTATATTATAAAGTTTAGTTAAATACTCGGAATTAAAACTATGAAAAAGGAAAGTAGTATAAAGGAAGGTTACAGAGAGAAAAGAGTGCTGAGAACTTTTCACTGGTAATTTATATGAAGTGCCCTTTGGAGTTTATGCCTGAAGTAATAGTAAGGTTTTACGGTAGCACCCGTTATAGTGCTCAGGTATTATATTGTACCGTAGAATGAGTGAAATCATTATTAGATAATGGTTTAATTAGAGTGGAACCGCGAATATACTTCGTCTCTAGAATAGAGGCGAAGTTTTTTTATATAAAAATATAATGAAATTTTTGGAGGTATATATGATTTATAATGGAGCAATTGAGTTAATAGGAAAAACACCTATATTAAGAGTAACAAATATGATAGATGAAAATAGTGCAGATATATATGTGAAGTTAGAAAAATTTAATCCAGGTGGAAGTGTAAAGGATAGAGCTGCACTTGGAATGATTGAAAGAGCAGAAGAAGAAGGTATATTGAAAAAGGGTTCAGTAATTGTTGAACCTACAAGTGGAAATACAGGAATTGCACTAGCGATGATAGGAAGATTAAAAGGGTATAAGGTTATAATAGTTATGCCTGAAACTATGAGCAAGGAAAGAAGGGATTTAATTAAGGCCTATGGAGCAGAATTAGTATTAACAGAAGGAAATAGGGGCATGAAAGGAGCTATAGAAAAAGCAACTCAAATGGTAAATGAACATGGGTATTTTATGCCTCAACAATTTGAAAATATAGCTAATCCAGAAAAGCATTATGCTACAACAGCTCAAGAAATATATGAAGATATAAATGATTTGAATGTACTTGTAGCTGGAGTTGGAACAGGAGGAACTATAACTGGAATAGGAAAAAATTTAAAAGAAAAAATAAATGATATAGAGATTGTTGCAATTGAACCAAGTAATTCACAAGTTATTTCTGGGAAAAATCCAGGTCCGCATAAAATTCAAGGAATTGGTGCTGGTTTTGTACCACAAAATTATAAAAATGAGTATGTTGATAAGGTAGTAGCTGTTAGTGATGAAGATGCAATTAAAACGGCAGTAGATTTTGCTAAAAGTGAAGGAATATTAGTAGGTATATCATCAGGAGCAGCAATTTATACAGCTATAAAAATAGCAAAAAAACTAGGAAAAGGCAAAAAAGTATTAGCAATAGCACCAGACGGCGGAGAAAAATACATCTCAATGGGAATCTACGAATAATATTGTTCGTCACGTGGAGGCGAAATATTAATCATATAACCTCCAGGAATTGTGTAATTTGCGTTAAGAATTTATATCTTTCTTTCCGTAAAAACTGCTAAAGCTTCGAA
>URGW01000042.1 GCA_900547475.1 uncultured Clostridium sp.
TAAGGTGTACACTTGGACGTGAAACTGCAATTCAAAAAATGAAATGGACAGATGATGGCTGGCTAAGAATGTATGACAATTCAAATTTAGCAAAGGAATATGTAGAGGAAAGTAAGCTGCCAGAATATAAAGTTCCAGAAATACCTGATTTTGATGATTTTGATAGGGAAGAACTTGGTATTCAATATTATGCGCCAAGAATATCACCTTCATCATTTGCAGATGTTAAAGCAAGGCCAGGCTATGTAAGAATTAGAGGACAAGAATCTAGATGTTCTTTAAATAAGGTAAGTATATTAGCAAGAAAATTAACATCAGTTTATGCAACAGTTACAACAAAGATGGACTTTAAACCAGAGGTACATCAACATAGTGCAGGACTTATTATGTATTATGATAATATGAACTATATTTATTTAAGAAAATATTATAGTGAAACATTAGGACAAAGTGCTTTATCTGTAATTCATCTTGAAAATGGAGAAAAAACAGAATTTTTAAATACAAGAATACCTGTTGATGAGTGTCCTGTGTATCTACGTTTAAAAGTAGAAGGTCGTCAGTCTTATTTTGAGTGGAGTTATGATGGAGAAGTTTATAATAAAATAGGAAAGTTATTTGATACAACTAAGTTTTCAGATGAGTACTGCAAGTATGGTGAATTTACAGGTACATTTGTAGGACTTACTTGTGCTGATCGTGTAAAACATAAACATTATGCAGATTTTGATTTCTTTAATTATGAAGCAGATGAAACAAAGGATGTTAACTCTTAATAGTTAAATTATTTATAAAAAATTAATAGTATAAGTAAAAGGCAGATATGAATTAAATTTCATACCTGCTTTTTTTCATACCTATTTATAGTTCCTCACCATTAGATTCAATAACTTTCTTATACCAATAGAAAGAGTCTTTTGGCATTCTTGATAAGTCACCACTTCCATCATCATGTTTGTTTACATAAATTAGACCATATCTTTTTCTAACTTCACCAGTTGATGCACTAACAACATCTGTACAACCCCAACTAGTATAAGCAATTAATTCAACACCATCATATATAGCCTCTTTCATTTGTTCTATGTGTTTTCTCATATAATCAATACGATAATAATCATGAATTTTTCCATCAGGGCTTACTTCATCAATTGCGCCAATACCATTTTCAACTATCATTATAGGTAGTTGATATCTATCATAAATTTGATTTAATACATATCTAAGTCCTGTAGCATCAATTTGCCAGCCCCAGTCAGATGCTTTTAAATATGGATTTTTAATATTTTCAGATCCATTACTAGAAGTCTTTTCTCCATCAGAAGTTGCACTAACACAAATACTTGAATAGTAGCTTATACTTACAAAATCAACAGTGCCTTCTTGTAGAATTTTATTATCATTATCATCTATTTTAAGAGTAATATTATTTTCCACGAAAAACCTCCTAGCAAATCCAGGATACTTACCTCTAACATGAACATCTCCAGCAATACTATTGTGAAGTTGACCATATTGTTGAGCAAATAAAATATCTTCAGGATGGCATGTATAAGGATATCCATTATGATATGCAAGCATACAACCAAGTTTATTATTAGGGTCTATTTCATGAGCCATTTTAACTGCTAAAGCACTAGCAACTAATTGATGATGCATAGCTTGATATCTATTTTCTTCATTGTTTTCATTTTCATCTAGAATTCCAGCGCAGAAAATACCTCCAAAAGGAACTGTTAACATGTTGATTTCATTAAAAGTAAGCCAATATTTAACCTTTCCTTTATAACGAGTAAATAGCACTTTAGCAAAATTCATATAGAAATCAATTAATTTTCTATTTTTCCATCCACCATATTCTAAAGAAAGATGTAACGGATTTTCATAATGAGATATTGTAACTAAAGGTTCTATATTATATTTAAGTAGTTCATTGATTACATTATCATAAAACTTTAATCCTTCTTCATTTGGTAGTTCTTCATCTCCCTTAGGGAATATTCTTGACCATGAAATTGAAAATCTATAAATTTTAAATCCCATTTCAGCAAATAATTTTATATCTTCTTTCCAATGATGATAAAAGTCTGTAGCTTCATGATTAGGATAAAACTCATCTTCAAGTGGGGCTGGAGGAGTAAGCCTACGACTTTTATTAACACTTCCACCAGTTAGTATATCTGCAATAGAAGGGCCTCTACCACCTTCATTCCATCCACCTTCATATTGGTTAGCTGCAGTTGCTCCACCCCATAAAAAATCTTTAGGCATTTTTTTAGTCATATATAATACATCCTTTCTTATAAATTAAACAATGGTTAATATATTATCTAGTATTTGAACTTCATCTTTTTCAGAAAACATAGGAACAGCTTTAATATAATTATCAATATTAGTTACTATAATAGGAGTTATTAAATTAAAACCATTCTTTTTTAAAGAGTCTATATCAAATTCAAGTAATAAATCTCCCAAGTTAACTTGAGATTCATTAGTTACATGAGATTTAAAATATTTACCATTTAATTTCATTGTATCTAAACCTATATGTATTAGAAGTTCAACTCCAGTATTAGTTCTGAATAAAATTCCATGTTTACTTTCCATTATAGATATAACTGTTCCATCTGCTGGTGCGTATACCTTTCCGTCATTAGGAATTATTGCGACACCATCACCAACAAGTTTGTCAGAAAAAGTTTTATCAGGAACATTTGATAATTTTTCAAATGTTCCTGCAATAGGAGAGTATATCTCAATTCTTTCTACAAGAGGTTTTTCTTTAATTGTATCTTCATCAAATTTTAATTTTTTTTTTCCTCTGGATTAATATCTTTAAATCCAAATAAAATTGTTAATATAAATGAAGCAACAAAAGAAACAATAATCATTATAATACCGGCAAGTAGATTACCCATTCCAGCTTCACCTATAAAGGCAGGAATAGCCATAATGCTATTTTGAGCAATATATAAAGAAACTTGTAAGATGCCTCCAACAATACCTCCAACACCAGCAGCAATAGAAGCAGCAATAACAGGACGTTTTAATTTTAATGTGACACCGTAAAGTGCTGGTTCAGTTATACCCATTAAAGCAGAAATACCTGATGCACTAGCTAATTGTTTCATATCTTTGTCTTTAGATTTTATAGCAACAGCAAGAGATGACCCAGCTTGGGCTATATTTGAACAAACTTGAGAAACAAATATTAATTTATCAGCACCACCAGTAGCAATTGCATTTAATCCAATTGGAGTTAAAGCATGATGCATACCTGTCATAACTATAAATGGGAAAGTAGCACCTAAAATACCCACAATTACAAAGCCTAATTTTGAAGATAAGAAGTCAATTGCAACAGCTAACCAATCACCAATTAATCCACCTAAAGGTCCAACAACAATTAAAGCAATCGGAGCACTAATAAGTATTATAAGTGTAGGGTTTAGTATTAATTTGAATATACGTGGAGTAACTTTATCAACTAATTTTTCAATATATGACATAATCCAAACCATTAAAATAACAGGAATTACTGAGTAAGCATATGAAAACTTAGTAATTGGAAGTCCAAATAGTGATATTGGATCTTGTGATGCTATCATAGCAGTAAAGTTCGGATGTAAAAATACTCCTGCAATAATTAGTGCAAGTGCTTGATTAACGCGAAATACCTTTGCAGCATTAGCAGCAATTAGGAAAGGCATAAAGTAAAAGGCAACATCTCCGATAAAGTTAATTACTTGATAACTACTGCTAGTAGTTTCAACTAAATTAAAAGTTGTTAATAAAGTTAATACAACTTTTATCATACCTGCAGCAGTTAATGCTGGTATCATAGGAGTCATAGATCCTGTAATTGAATCTACAATCTTTGAAAGAATTCCCTTTGAATTATTTTCATTATCAGATGAATTATCATCAGATGGAACACCGAAAGCAAGTAATTCTCTATACATTTCATTAACATCATTACCAACAATAATTTGAAGTTGATCATTATGCCAGTTAATGCCTGATACTTCTGGAAGACTATTTATTGAATTTTTATCAATTTTACTTTTATCATTTAAATAAAAGCGTAGTCTCGTCATGCAGTGAAATACTTTTTTGATGTTCTCCTTTCCACCTAATGCTTCTGCTAATTTCTTAGAATCGTTTTTATAATCTTTTTTCATTCTAAGTATCCTCCTTAAAAATATAATTTATATTTAAGGTTTTGCCTGAATGCTACGAATATTAAGTTCGTATTTCAGTAACAAGCCAAAGATAACAGTAGTAAATTTTATAATATTGATTTTTCAGTAATTGATTGAATGTGCATTGTAAGATACAACATTTCTTCTTCAGTAAGTTGATAGCTATATTTATCATCCATCATTAAATAAATTAATTTAACACAGCCATAAGCTTCTTTATATTGATTTCTAATAATTTCAAATAATTTAGTATCTTCTTTGTAATTAAGTTCCTTATGTAAAAACCTTTGTGCAAAATATTTTAAATGTGTAATAAATCTTTGATAGTATAAGCTTTCTTCATCAAAGACAATTGAATCATAGTATCTTTTAACTATCTCCATTATTTCGTTTACAATATGGGATATTTTAAATCCATCATTTTTACCTTCAGAATCTTGAGCATTAACAAAATGTAGTGCAATAAAGCCAGCTTCATCTAAAGGTAAATTAACATTAAATTTTGCATTTAATTTTTCAAGCATATCTAAGCCAATTTTATATTCTAATTTATACAATTGTTTAATATCTAAAAGTAATAAATTATTTATAGATATACCTTCATTAAATCGTTTAATTGTTCCAGTTAAATGGTCACTTAATGATATGTAAATACTATTATTTAATTTAATCTCATAGGAATTTTTAATATCATCAACATATTCTTGAACAAAATCTAAATAATCTTCAGGAATTGATGTCAAATAAGATTGTAATTCTTTACTATTTTTAGAGTTTTCAGGAGTGAATATTTTTTCAATAACAGATTCCTCTATAATATCCCATCTTTTTTTATTGAATCCGATTCCGCGTCCTTTTACTATTATTTCATTTCCTTGTTTATCGTTAGCAAGTACTAAATTATTATTTAATATTTTTCTTATTTTCATAAAAACATCTCCCTTTGATATAAAAAAAGACCAATAGTATAGCAAAAAAATTGCTTACTATTGGTCTTGCCTGACGATATATAATATTTCAGTAACAAACCAATTTAATCATACCTAATATATGACTTGCGCTTGACATATTTGAATATTAACATATTATTCATAGCTTGTCTATAACAATTTAAGAATATTTATAAAAAAATGAATACGTTTAATAAAAATTGATAAATAATAGCTAGAATTTTTATTTAAAACATATCAAAGGCTAAATATGGTATAATTAAAATAAAAAGGGGGATAAGGATGAAAAAACTACTTACAATTTTAACTATTATCTTTGTTTTAATATCACCTAAAAGTGCATTAGCAGATAATAGAGAGTACTTTATTGATAATCTAAACATTAATGCACAAATACTTCCAAATGGTGATGTAGTAGTAAATGAGATATTACAGTATAGATTTGATGGAGAGTTCAATGGGATTTATAGAAATTTAAACTTAAATGGAACAGGTCAATATTTAATTAATAGTGTTTCAATAATTGATTCTTCCGGTAATATTATAGAAGCTACAGAGGGATATAATGAAGAAAATAATACATATGAGATAAAAGAAAGTTCTGACTCAATACAAATTAAACTATTTTGCAAAAGTATCAATGAAATTAAAAATATTAATTTAAATTACACTATAAAAGGTGCAGCAAAAAAGTATACTGATTATTCACAGTTATATTGGAACTTCTATAACGTTAAAAATATTGATTCTGTTAAAGAAGGTACTCTTAAAATTACTTTAAAAGATACAAGTTTCTCTACTGAGGTTTTAAGTTATGACATATATGGAGATGGAGATATTACAGCTTCTAATACAGAAAATTCTATAGATATTAACTTTAAAAATCTAACTACTTTAATAGGTATAGACTTAAAATTTCAGAAAGAATATTTATCAATAGTTGAAGAGATATCACCTGAAAACTATGAAGATAATTATATAATGGAAGATTTTAATTACTATGGAAAAGAAGAAAATAATAAAGATGTTGCATTTGCCATAACAGTGTTTGTAATAATAGGTGTAGTTATTGCAGCATTTGCAATGGATAGAAGAGGGTTTAATAAAGAAGTTAGTGAATATAGAGCAAAAGGTAAATTTACTGAAGAAGAATTTATTATGGAGCCACCATCAGATTTACCACCAGCATTAGTAAATTTATTAATGAATGAAAAAGTTGTATCTAAAGAGATGTTAAATATAACATTATTTTATTTAGTTAATAAGGGTTATTATAGAATAGAAGAAAAAACAACTAAAGATATTAATGATTTAGTATTTATTAGAACTAATTATAATAAGGAAAGTGAATATAGTCACTTAAATTTCCTATTAGATTGGTTTAAGGATTATGAAGTTGCTGGACGTTTTTCTATTGGAGAAATAAAGAGTTCACTTTCTTCAAGTATGAGAGCTAAAAGATTTATAGATAATTTAAATTATTGGCTAATAAAGGTTAGAAGTGATGGAGAAAATATAGGGTTTTATATTAAAATAAGAAATAAAAATATTATTGGAAATAATTGGTATAGTGAAAAGTGTAAATGGAATGCTTATAAGAAGTATTTGAAAAATATATATAAATTTAATGGTGAAAGTAATGATTCATTAAGTGATTTGACTATTATTTATGCTTCTGCATTAGAAGTAAAAGAAAGTCAATTAAAAGAAATTATAGATTCAGTAACATCTAAGACTAATGACAATATTAATTCTTTTAGCAATTCAGATTATATGTACATGAATAATTATTTACTATACATGTCAATGTTTGATAATATGGCTAATGATGCACTACATATAGCAAATCCACCAAGTTCTTCGAATAATTTCACTAATGGTGGTGATGATAGTGGTGGAGGCAACTTTTTCGGTGGAGGAGATTTCACTGGTGGAGGTGGAGGAGACTCAGGAGCTTTTTAATCTTTGTAATATGTAGTGATTTAGGAGGAAAACATGGGGGAAAAGAAAAAAGGTAGTAAAAAGATTATATTTTATATTTGCTTTAGTTTAGTAATACTATTGCTAGGTTTTTTTGGAGGGTTTTTATTAGGAGAAAAAATGGAAAAAGCTAGTTTATCCTTTGAAATGTCTATATTTACAATTGTATTATATATTTTTATTTTCTATTTTGCATTTATCATTCAAATTATAATACATGAAGCCGGACACTTAATTTTTGGATTACTATCTGGGTACGAATTTATATCTTTTAGGGTTGGTAGCATTACTATAGTAAAAGATCAGAGGAAATTTAAGTTAAAAAAGTTTAAGATTAAAGGTACTGGTGGTCAATGTTTAATGATGCCAAAAACTAATAATTATGAAGAGATAAATTATGTTTTATACAATTTAGGTGGGATATTAATGAACTTTATAGCTTCTATTATATGCTTACTAATATTAATGTTAGTAGATACTAATCAATATATAAAAGTTATGTTAAGTGAGTTCATTTTAATAGGAGTGATATGTGTTATAAGTAATGGAATTCCAATGAAGCTTAGTGGAATTTCTAATGATGGTTATAATACAATATCTATTTCAAGAGATAAGTTTATGAAATATTGTTTTTATATTCAACTTAAGGTAAATGGACTTTTATCTAAAGGAATGAGATTTAAGGACATGCCAATAGAGTGGTTTCATATAAAGGAGGGAGCTGATTTAAATAATCCTCTTGTAACATTTTTAAAGATCATGGAGGCAAATTATTATCAAGATAAATTGGATTTTAATCTTGCAAAAGAATGTTATGAAAATATATTAGATAATGCTCCTAATATTATAAAATTATATGAAAATGAAATAAAGTGTGAATTATTGTTTTATGAAATATTAAATGGAAATATGGAAAAGGTGGATGAACTTTATACAAAAGAGTTACGAAACTATATAAAAGTAACTGATTGTTATATTTCAAGAAAAAGGCTTATGTATGTTTATAATTTAATTGTATTAAAGGATAAGAAAAAAGCAGATAAAGTATTAGGAGAATTTGAAAAATTAAAGAAGAGTTATCCTATAAAAGGTGATATTGAATCTGAAGAGGAAATTATGAGTTTTATATTGGATAATGTCAAAGTTGTATAATTTTTAGAAAATTTATTTAATGCTAGCTAATTCATTATATATTTAAGAAAATAGACCTTTAGGTTATAATAAAAGAAATGAAGAAGGGGGTAGTAAGGAGAGATAAAATGGATATTATTAAGGATTATAGATACTCTGAAGAAGACTTTGAAAAAATTCAAAAAAATTTTAATGGTAAAGCAGAGTTTGATAATGGTTCAATATTTCTAACTACAAGTACATCTATTGAGCATAATAGAATAAAGAGAAAAATATTAGCTAAATTAGATAGCTTCTTTAATGACTCAAAATGTGAGCCTTTTGATGAACAAATAGAAGTAATATTTCAAAATAAGTTTAAAAGAAATATATTAATTTAATATTACTATTTTCACTATCCTATTTGGCAGCCATTACTATATCTAATTAATGGCTGCCAAATAGGATATTTTTTAATATTAGAGAATTTTGATATTACTTCATAAGCAGTATTACTATGAAATATAGCAAAGTTTAATGGCATATGAGTTATAATAACAACTTTCTCATCACTATACCATCGGCTTTAAATGGTTCAATATCACCATAATCAAAAAAATCTTTTAATGTACAAACTTCAAGAAATCCATTTTTAATATAGATATTTTTAGCGGATGTCCAATTTTCAGCTACTACTAATACAAGAGACTTAGGTTCTTTTATTAATTTATCTACATTATCAATTAAGTAATTAAATAGTATTTTACCTATTCCATATTTTCTTGCTTTAGGTGAAATAGCGAAAGATGATATATATAATTCATCACCGTTAGTTTTATGGCTTTCTTTAATAGAATGATTTAATAAAAAATTACTTTCTTTAAGATTTTCATTATATGGCCATATTTCAGAGCAAATATATCCAATTATCTCATTCTCATATTCGGCAACTAAGAAACCTTCATTAAAGGTTTCAATTCTATCAATAAATACTTGTCTATCTTCACAAATATTTTTATCAAAGGAAGCATGTTCAATTTCTAATATTTTTTCTATGTCATTTATTTTTGCATTACGTATTTTTAGGTTATTAATGTTCATATAATCTCTCCTATAGACTTTTATTTATATTTTAAGAGAAGTTTTAATTTTTGTGAATAATTATTCGAATAAAATTGATATATATAGTAAAATAATATTATTAGATTTAACAAATTAAGGAAGGTAAGGGTTATAAAATATAAGTATGTTAAATATTACTTCGAAAACAACTAAGAAAATTACAGAGGCATCATATTTATGTACGGGAAACACATTTAGATATAGGGCAATAATAAGAATTGCATATAAAAAATATGAAAAAATGAAGTATTTACTATACAAAGAAGAAATTTTTGAGGATATTAAAAAAATTAATGGATTTGATGAATATACATTAGATGATTTAAAGCAAGATTTAGATTCTTTAGAAGCCTGGGGTAATTTTATTACTGTTCAGGATACAGCAAGAACTAGAACCTTAGAGGAATTTAAAAATAGGAAATTTACATATCAATTATCTACAACAACTATTGAATTAGAAAGAACTTTAATAAAAATTGAAAATATCAAAGAAACATCTAGAGGGTCATTAGAAATTTCATTAATTGAAAGATTTAAAGAAACATTAGAGCAAATAAAGGATATTGAAGAATTTGATAGTAGTAAAATATATTCATGGTGGGAAATGTTAAATAGAGATTTTAAGCATTTAAATGAAAACTATCAAGATTATATTAGCAAATTTTATTCCCCTAAAACAGAGGAATTACTAAAAACTAATGAGTTCTTAATATTTAAAGAAAGCTTTATAAAATATTTAAGAGAGTTTATTAAGGGATTACAAATAAATGTACCTAATATAAAGTATTTATTAAGACATATTAATGATGAAGAAGCTAAAATTAAATGGATTGTTCAAAAGATTGTAAAGTATGAAAAAGAAAATATTGCTTTAGATATAGATTATGATGAAAAAGAAAGCTATGAATTACATTATGGAAGATACTTAAGCATGAGAGAATGGTTTATTGGAAATTTAGGCAATATTTCCATGGCTGATAATCTTTTAGAAAGTACTAGTGAAATTATTAGAAAAATAACAAGATATGCTTTGCAAATAGTAGAAATGCAAACTTCAGGGGGAAGTAGGAAGGGAGAATATAAAAGTTTAATTGAGATGTTTAATAAATGTGTAGATATTAATGAAGCACATAAATTATCATCAGTAGTTTTTGGAGTAATGTCCTCAAAACATATAGGCTGTGATATTGAAAGAGAAACAGAAAATATTAATAGTGGAATATATGAAGAAAAAGCTACAACAATAGTAGTACAACCAAGCAATAGATACAGAGCAAAAACAGCTAATAGAAATTCGGTTAAGGAAAAAACAGAAGCCAAAAAAGTTATGGCTAAGAAAATACTAGAAATGAGACAAAGAGAAAAGGAAATTATTGAAAGTAAGATTGTAAATAGTAGATTATCATTTAAAGAATTAAATAATATTACAGCAGAAGAAAGAAGAATATTTTTAACTTGGCTATCTTATAGCTTAAACAAAAAAGAGCAAGAATGGGTAAGGAATGAATATGGAAGATACTATAAGGTAGTAAATAAGCATGAAACAGAAAAAATAACTTTAAAGTGCGAAGATGGAGAATTTATTATGCCAGCTTATGAGATTATTTTTAAAGAAGAGGTTTAAAAAATGAATTTTGTTGATTTATTAGAAAACTATTTAATATTAAAAGAGAGAGATAAAGATTTATATTATGATATTAAAGATAATATAGATAAATATAAAAATTTTATTTATGATAATCTTGCTTATGACATAATTATAAAAGATGATTTTATAAAACTTGAAAAGATTCCAGGAGTTCCAGAAGAATGGATGGGGATAAATGAATTTACAGAAATTAAGGAATACATATTTTTTATTTTATTAATTACATTTTTAGAAGATAAAAATAAGGAAGAACAATTTATTTTATCTAGTATTACAGAATATATAGAACATAATTATCCAGATGAAAAGATTGAATGGACTATATTTAAAAATAGGAAAAGTTTAATAAAGGTCATGAAATTTGCTATAGATATTGGAATAATTAAAAAGAATGATGGCAGTGAAGAAGAATTTTCAAAAAGTGAAACTGGAGATATTTTATACGAAAGTACAGGATTATCAAGATATATAGTAAGAAGGTTTAATAAAGACATAGAAGATAGTGAAAGCTATGAAGATTTATTAGGTTATGAATTTTCAGGAATAAGTAAGGATTTAGGAACAGTTAGAAAAAATAGGGTTTTTAGAAGATTACTTTTATCACCTATTGTATATAATGATGAAAATGATAATGGAGATTATGATTATATTAAAAGTAAGAGAAGTTTTATTAGAGGTGCTTTTGAAGAAAATTTAGGCTGGGATATTCATGTTCATAAAAATGGTGCATTAGCAGTTTTAGAAAACACAAATGAAATTAAAGATATTTTTCCAAATAAAAAAGGTGAAAGTTCAGTAGTTTTATTTATTAATAAAGAAGTAAGAAGCAGAATAAAATCAGGAGATTTTAAAAAGGAAGACAATGATATTGTTGTTATGAAAAATTCAGAATTTGATGAATTTATTATTGAAGTAAGAAAAATTCATGGTCATGGATTTACAAAGTCATTGAGAGATGCAAGTGAACAAGTTTTTATAAACATAATAAGAAATTTCATGAGGGAGTTTTCTATGATAAGAGAAGATGATGATTTTACTATACTTATGCCTATTATTGGGAAAGTTTTAGGTGAATATCCAGAAGATTATAAAGGAGGAACTAAAGATGAGTGATAGATGGATTGCAAATAAGTTTGGGTTATTTGACTTTTGGTATTATGATGAAGAAGAATTTGAGTTATCAAATGGGAAAATTATTTTTAGGGGAACTAATGGTAGTGGTAAATCAGTAACTACTCAAAGTTTTATTCCATTATTATTAGATGGAGATAAAAGACCAAGTAGATTAGATCCATTTGGATCAAGTGCTAGAAAAATAGAAAATTATTTATTATTAAATGAAGAAGAAAATGATAAGATAGCATATCTTTATATGGAATTTGTAAAACCATCTTCAAATACATACTTAACTATTGGAATAGGATTTAGAGCTAGAAGAGGGAAAAAGTTAGATTGTTGGCACTTTATATTAAAAGATGGAAGAAGAATTAATAAGGAGCTTAAACTTTATAAAAAAAGAGAAGGAAAGAAGTTTGCTTTAACAGATAAAGAATTTAAGAATGCTTTAGGTGAAGGAAATATATATACAACAAGTCCTAAAGAATATATGGAAAAGGTTAATGAGCATTTATTTGGATATTCAGATATAGATAGTTATAAAGATTTATTAAATTTATTAATACAAGTAAGAAGTCCTAAATTATCTAAAGATTTTAAGCCAACAGTAATATATGAAATATTAAAAAGCTCATTAAGTTTATTATCAGAAGATGATTTAAGAACTATGTCTGAGGCTATGGATAATATGGATGGTCTTAATAATAAACTTAAAGAACTAAAAAAGAGCAGAGAATCAGCAATAAAAATAAGAGATTCTTTTAATAGATATAATTTAAGTGAGTTATATAATAAAAGTAGAAATTATTATAGCAAAAAAAATCAAGTTAAAAATTTAAATATAGATTTAGAAAATTTAAAGTTAAAAAAAGAAGAAATATTAAAATATATTGAAAACAATAAGAGTGAGCTTGAGACATATGTAAAAAAATTAAATGCAGCAAAAATAAAGGAAGAGGCTTTAAAAAATAGTGAAGGATTTAATGCTAGAGATAAGCTATGTAAAGCTGAAGAAGAATTAAAAGAATTAGTAAATAATCGTGATAAAAATCAAGAAAAATATAATAAGAAAAATGATGATAAAATAAAAAGAGATAGTGAAATAAAAAATTTAGATTTAGAAGTTAGTCATATAATAAATGAAATAAAGATGTTATTAGATGATGAAGAATACTTTAGAGAAGAAAGTTATATTCAAGAAGACTTTGGATTTAAAGATATTTTAAAAAATGATAATTTTATTTTTGAAGATATAAGAAGTAGTATCAATGAGTATGATAAGTTAGTTAGAGATGCATATAGCTTAATTTTACAGTTTGATAATTGCAAAAAAGAATTTAATACAGTAGAAGAGCAAAGAGATCTCCAAAAGGGAAAAGTTGAGTCTGTAGAAAATAAGTTAAAAGAATCAATTGAATATTTAACAAATTTAAAAAGTGAATATATAGAAGATGTTAATGAATATTTAGGAAAAGTTACAGAATTAAATATAGATGAAAAACAATTAGTAAATTTATTTAAAGAAATTAATGATATTAAAGAAATTTCTAATTGTAGCAATATATTAAATATAATTAAAGAAGTTAATGAGCCTATTAGAAATAATATTCTTGAAAATAAAATTACACTAGAAAATAAAAAAAGATTATTACAAGAAGATATTAATAATATAAATAACGAAATTTTAGCAATAGAAAATTCTAAAGAAATAATAGAAGATACAGAAGATATAGCAAATTGTAAAAAGATTTTAACGAATAATAATATACCATTTGAAAGTTTTTATAAATGTATAAACTTTAATGAGGGAATATCAGAGAAAAGAAAAATTAATATGGAAGGTAGTTTATTTAATATGGGAATATTAAATAGTCTTATTATTCCATTAGAGTATAAAGAAATTGCATTAGAGTGTTTAAAAGGACATGAATATAAAATAATATTTGCTGAACAATCAGAAGAAATATCTAATATTAAAGATGATTTAATATTAGAAAACAATACGTTTGTTGAAAAATATAAAAGTCAAGTAGAAGAAATATTAAAAAGTATATCAATAGATAATAACAATAAAAATAATACATTTATTAAAGATGATTTAAGTTTTGGAATAGGAATAGTAAATGGTGGTTCTTATAAAAACTATGATTTAAAATATATAGGCTTGGAATCAAGAGAGAATTTTAGAAAATTAAAAATTGCTCAGCTAAATATTAAAAAAGAATCTATAGAAAATGAGTTAAATAATACAGAAAAATCAACATTATTTATAGAAGAAAAGCTAATTAAGCTTCAAGAAGAAATAGATAATTTCCCTAAAACAAATGATATTGAAGTTGGAATTAAAATTATAAATGAAACAAAAAATCAATTAGAGGTTTTAGAAAAAACTTTAAATTCATTAGAGGAAAAATTATTAAAAGTAAAAAATGAGTTAGAGCAATTAAAAATTAAGGTATTTAAAGCTACTGAATATAT
This sequence comes from uncultured Clostridium sp., assembly GCA_900547475.1. Lineage (GTDB taxonomy): Bacteria > Bacillota > Clostridia > Clostridiales > Clostridiaceae > Clostridium. The sequence continues at coordinate 14,607 of URGW01000042.1, forward strand.
AAAAATTCCTAAAAATAAGGAAAGCTATGATAATGCTATTAAAAATATTACAGAATATAGCAAGGTTATAGGAGATTTATCAGAAAAAGTAACAAATTTAAGACATAAAAAATCTGATATAAAAAGAATTAAGGAAATTATAGATGAATTAAATGAAGATATGGATTCAATTTATGGTGACTTATTAATAGTAAAAGATAAGATAGACTATAAGAATAATAGTATAAATTCATTAAAGGAAACCTTATTAAAGTTAAATTTAGGTGAGCTTGAAAAAGAATATGATGAAGTTACAAATATAATTAATTTATATCCAGAAAAAATTTCTAATATAAAAGAAAATATTGTAAGATCAGATGAAAAAATAAAAAGCTTAAGTAATAACTTATTAACTCTTGAAAAGAAGATTGCCAGGGAAAATAGTATATTAGATGTTTATACTACAGTTTTAGAAAATGAATTAAACTTAAAGTATATAAAAGAAGTAGATAACCTTACAGTAGAAGAAGCAGTAACATATATTATGACAAATTACGAAAGTTTTAATATATCTCAAAAGGAAAATACATTATCAAAATTATTTGATGTTTATAATAAATTTAAAGGTGATTTAGGTGATTATTCTTTAAGTTCAGGAGATATTTTTGACAATTATGATGAAAGTGAAGACCAAGAAATAAATGAAATATTATCAGAGTCAGTAAGAACAGATTTAAAAGTTAGATTTAACAGAAAAGTGGTTAGTATATATTCATTAGTTGAAGAATTAAATGATACTATAGAAGTGCAAAATTTATTAATTAGTGATAAAGAAAGAGAAGTATTTGAAGATACATTAATTAATACATTAAGTACTAAAATAAATGCTAAAATACACTTGGCAACTTCATGGGTTAATCAAATTAATAAATTAATGGAAGACATGAATACATCAAATAAATTTAAATTAAGTTTAAAATGGATACCTAAAAAGGCAAGTAGTGAGGAAGAATTAGATATTAGAGAGCTTACTAAAATATTAGGAACACCAGATTTCATGGGTGATGAACAAAGAGAAAAGGTAGCAAATCACTTTAAAGAAAGCTTAAAGAAGCAAAAAAGAATTGCTGAAGAAAGTGGAGCTATAAGAAGTTATCAAGGAATAATAAGTGATGTTTTAGATTATAGACAATGGTTTGACTTTCAATTATCATATTCAAAGTCATTAGAGTCTAAAAGAGAATTAACAGACAATGCATTTTTTAGATTATCAGGTGGAGAAAAGGCTATGGCAATGTACATTCCATTATTTGCAGCTGTTAATGCTAGATATAATGGTGCAGATAAGAAGGATTGCCCTAGAATAATAGCATTAGATGAGGCTTTTGCAGGTGTTGATGATCAAAATATTGGATATATGTTTGAACTTATTGAAAGTTTAAAGCTAGATTATGTGCTTAATTCACAAGTTCTTTGGGGAACTTATGAAAGTGTTAAGAGTTTGGCTATTTATGAGCTTATTAGACAGGGGGAAGAGGTAGTACTTCCTATAAAATATCACTGGAATGGAAAAGTTAAATCTATGGAAACTAAGATAGAAGTATAATAAATTTATGTAGAGAAAAGAAATAGGAAGATTTATATGAAGGAATCATTAGATTTAATAAATAGCAATAAGATTTATAAAAAAATATTTTTAGAAGTATATAGTAAATATAAAAAATATGGAAAAATTACAGGCAGCTTTACTTTAAAAGCTGCCACTACAGAAGAAAGACGAATATTATCTAATTTTGACTCTAAGGCATTAATTGAAGGAAAAGCTAAGATAAAATCTGCTACAGTTAGAGAATTATTTGATAGAAAATTAAAAGATTATAGTTTTGAAGAGTTGTTAGTTAAGGTAGTTGGAAAAGAACTAAAAACTAATAAAGAAATTAAAGATGAAGAAAAAGAGCAAGAAGAAAAGTTTTATGAAGATATATTAAAATCTTGTGATAATGGCATTGGTAGACAGTGGTTTATTGAAATTTTAGATAAGAAAAAATATGGATATAATATTATTGCAAGAAAATATAAAAGTGAAAAGGAAATAAATAAATTAGAAGAATTAAAGAGAAAAATAATTTTAACAATTAATTCACTAAATAAACTTCCATATTTAAATGATGAATATGAAAATATAGCAGTATTTTCAGCTGTAAATACAAGAGATTCTCATTTTTTTGATATTGATAAATTTACAGGAAGACTATTTATAAGAGCTATATCTTTTATTATTGATAAGGATGAGCCTAAAGATATAAATGAAATTAATGAGGTATATTATGAAGTTGGTATATTAAAAGATGAAATATCAAATCATACAACTATTTATGGACTAAATGCCTTTGAAAAAGATAATAGCGAAGTTACAGCTGTTAATAGTTTTAATTTATGGAGAGAGCCTTTACAAATATCTATAAGTAATTTATTGAAAGTTGATTATTTAAAGGCTGTAAATAATACAGTTTTTATATTTGAAAATCCTGCAGTTTTTCATAAGGTATTAAAGGAAATTGGTGATAATATTTCATTAATTTGTACTAGTGGACAATTAAATTTATCTTCATATATATTACTTAATAAAATTAGAGATTTAAAAAATATATATTATGCAGGGGATTTTGATCCGGAAGGTTTAATGATTGCGTATAAGCTAAAGGAAAGGTATAAGGGTAAGGTTAGGTTTTTAAATTATACTAGGGAAAGTTATATAAATACTATGTCTAATAATCTTATTGAGGAAAAGAGTATGAGTCAATTAAATAAAATTAATTGTAGTGAGTTGGATGAAGTAATTAGGGAGTTAAGAATAAATAAAAGGTCAGCATATCAAGAGTTGTTAATAGATGAGTATTTGGATTTGATAAAAGAATTAAGCAATGAAATTTTGTAAATTTTTACTAATAATCTTTTTGAAAATAATCAAAATGACTTTTTAGAATTTATAAGACAACTGTTAAAGGATCAGCCTTATGTTGCTCTTGCATATATGACAGGAGTACTACCTATCAAGAAATATTCAAGTGGATCAGCATTAAATATGTTTGATGAGTATACTTTTCTAAAAGATAGAATATACGATGAATATTTTGGATTTACAAATGAAGAAGTATTAACTTTATGTAAGAAAAGTGATGAAATTGAATTTTCAGAGCTAGAAAGTTGGTATAATGGCTATTTAACTAATAAAGGGAAAAAATTATATTATAGATGAAGAATTTAGAGCTGGTCAGAGAGAGCCAAGAACTAAAGAAGAAATTTATTCAGCAATGATTATTTTAGGATTTTTATCTTACCATGATGGATATTTAAGGATTCCTAATAGGGAGCTAATGAAAGAGTTTGAAAAGGCTCTTAAGGATGAAAATGATGATGTATTAGCAGTAGCTATATGTTATGATGCGAAACTTAAGGAACATAAATGTAAAATAGAAAAGATATAATATAAATCTATGAGGAAGGCTTTACGTTTTGTAGGGCCTTTATTTATTTCAAAAAAATAAATAAAATCTGTAAAAACTCCTTTTTAATATATATATCTTAAGTGTAAGGCAAAAAAATAAAAAAACTTACAATTAAAAATGAAATGGGGGAATTTATTATGGCAAACAAAGCTTTAGAAAGCACAGTACTATCAATTGAAGTACAATCAGGAAGTGATAAGGACGGAAATCCAACCTATACAAAAAAGAAAATAGGTAACTTAGTAGAAAATGCAGATCTTAATAAAGTTCAAGCAGTAGCTGCATTAGTAGCAGATTTACTTAGTGCAAATACTAGAAATTTCTATGTAACTGAATTATCTCAAATCCAAGAATAATAATATGGAGGTGCGTAAATTATGGAATATACATTAACAATGACATTTTTAACTGAAACAGGAGAAAAAACTAATATGTCTATTTCAGATGTTAAGGATGGTATAACAAATGATGAGGTACAAGCTTTAATGGATAGCTTAATTGAAAATAATATTTTTGAAAATAAAAAGGGTGCTTTAGTATCAAAACACTCAGCTCAAGTAACTGAAAGATCTGTTACAAAGTTTACTGTATAGTAAATTGAGCTAATTTAATAAGTATAGGTAGTAATAAGAATTGTGAAACATCAAGTCTTATTACTGCCTTTAAACTTTATAAAAATTTATGAGAAGTTACAAATAAGAAAAAAGTATAAAATTCTTAATACATATATAAGAATATTGTAAATTAAGTTAAGAAATTTATTAAAGATATGAAAAAAAGTGTTGGAATATATTACCAAGGGGTAGAAAGATTAATTAAAAGGTGGAGGATTTTATGGAGATTAACTATGTAGCAAAGGAATTAAATGAGGATTTCATCAAGGAAATGACTATATTAAAGCTAAAAAAGAATTATGGTTTTATTGAAAGAGAAGAATTTAAAGAAGAGGTAATAGCTTTAGGAATAAAGTATGGTTTTTCAGATTATGCAGAATTTTTATCTAGAATGGAGTGCAGCAGAATAAGACTTATAACAATACAACCTAATTTGGATTTATGCTCAATATATGAAACTACTATAGAAAGAATGTTACATGAGTACGATTTTGGTCTTTAGGTAAATAAAGTAAAGGTTTAAAGGGAGGAAATATAATGAATACTAATGGTCAAGTTATTAGCAATGTTTTTAATGACAAAAATATTAATAAAGATGAAAGATATATGTTCTTAATGTTTATATCAATGATAAAAGAGGTTAAAGATGAGATTACAATTTCAATTACAACTTTAATGGATGCATTCCAAACTAAGTGTAAAAAGAAGATCTTAGGAATATTAAAGTCATTGGAGAATAAGGGATATATAGAAATAATAAAAAGTATAGGAAAAACTAATAAATATAGAGTTATTAAAAATTATGTTCCTACTATTGTAAATAACTTCGACCATGGTAATAAAGAAAACCAGTATAGTGATGAAAATTACTATACTGGAGATTTTTATAATAAAAATACTAGTATGGATAGAGAAACAGGTAATGATATAACTAGTGGTAATTTAGATACTAGTAGTAATATAGCCAGTAGTAATATTGATACTGGTAACAAAATAACTAGTGGTTGTAATGATACTGGTACTAATATTGAACTAGATAGTAATGACTATAAAAAATATGCTAAACATAATGAAAATAGCTATTTTCATGAAGGCTTGATTTCTTTAGAGGATAAGAGAGATAGATATAATTATGATTTAAATAATAGTAAATATAATAATAAAAATAATATATATATAAATAAAAATAATAATAAATTATATATAAATATATTTAATGCTTGGAATGAAACTGGAATTAGCAATGAGAAAATATTGTATCCATCAATTAAAACTGCAATAGAATATGCAATTAATGTTTATGGAGAAGATAAAGTAATAGTGGCTATAAAAAACTATAGTGAAATTTATTATAGTGATCATTACTATGACTATAATTGGAGTTTAGTAGGCTTTTTGAAAAAAGAAAATGGTGTTAAAAGATTTCTAAATGATGGTGATATGTGGCTTAATTATAGTCGTAAGATTCAAAAAGAAAAGGAAGAAGAAAAGTTTAAGATAAATATTGAGGATTATATAGACTAGAAGAAACTACTGCTGAACATAAGGGTAGAATATAAACCATTAATTTATTTATAAGAGTACAAAGGGGAGATTTTTATGTTGATGTTAAGTAATAATCAAATACAATTAGAACAAGAGATTTTAGGTTCTATGCTTAAAGATAGTAGCTTTGCTATTAATGCTATAGATAAGATAAAGCCAGAAATGTTTTTATATTCTAAACATATGAGGATTTATTTAGGAATATTAGAGATGATTGAAGAAAAGTTAGAAATAGATTTAATAACTTTTTTAGAATACCATAAGAAAGTTATTAATGAGATGGATGGAGTAAATTATGTTTCAGAGATATTTACTTGTAATGCTAGTGACTTAGCATTTAATACAAAACTATTGTTATTAATAAGCAATTATAAAAAGCATCTTTATCTTGAAATGATGGAGAAAGTAAATTGTGATATGGATCTTGAGGAAATTGAAAATGAGCTTGAAAATGTTAAGGTAAAGATTCATAAGTGTAGTGTTAAAAAAGAAATAGATATAGATGCTCAATATGATGAATATATAAATTGGCTTTATGATGAAAATAGGGACAAGGGAATAAGGTCTGGATTAGTATATCTTGATAAGTATTTAGGTAATTTTCAAAAGGGAAGGCTTATAACTGTATTTGCTAGAAGTGGAGTAGGGAAAACTACTTTTTCTTTGCAGCTTGCTTCAAATATGGCATTAAGTGGACATAAGATTTTTTATGGTAGTGCTGAAATGACTAGAAATCAAGTTTTTAGTAAAATAGCAGGAAGCTATCTTTCATTATCTACTAAAGCTATTGATGAGGATACTATATTGCAAGAAGATAAAGATAGTATTGCTAATTTTATGGCTGGGTTAATAAATAAAAAAATTTATGTATCTACAGAAACTGATTTTGAAAAGTTTGTTAATGAAATTAAAGTTTATAAAATGCAAAATACATTAGATGTTGTATTTGTTGATTATATTAATAAATATATAGATTTTTCTGATAAAGATCTTATGACCAATAGACTTGGTAAAATTAGTGGAGTACTTAAGACTCTTGCTATGGAGGAAGATATATGTATTGTTTTGTTAGCACAAGCTAATAGGATAGTTGATAAAAAGGGTGGAGATATGGCTGTTGAGAAGATTGATTCTAGTGATATTCAGGATAGTGCTAGAATTGAGCAGGATAGTGATCAAGTTATAGCTCTTTATAGAAATATTAAGTTTGATGATAAGGCCTATAGGGATATGTTATTTAAACAAGGAAAGTTAAAGTATAATTCTAAAAATGCAGATGAAAATCCTGAATGTATGAATGCTGTTGTAATAAAAAATAGGCATGGTAGAAGGGGAACTTGTGCTTTGAAATGGAATGGTATGTATTCTAGGGTTAGTGATTTTTAGAATATAATTAAGCTATTAATATAAGTAAAATAAAAAGTTATTAAAGATTAAATTAAGAATGATAGTTTATTCTTGGTATCCATTACTACAATATAAATTAAACTATGGAGTATTTGATAACCTTAAAAAATCAGTAAATTATGATGAAAATAAACTATTAGAGATAAATTAAAACAAATAATATCACCAATATATCAAATAGCTTTAAATCAAGGATTTGAAGTTTTAAATAAAGTGTATAAATAAAAAGTAAGAGTAATAATAAGAAATTAGTTTAAAGGAAATGAAACAAATGATAAACAAAACATTAGATTTTTACAACAACAATTCAAAAACATATATAGAAAAAACACTATCAGGTGACACTAGTAATCTATACAAAGGCTTCCTAAATAACATACCTAAAGGAGGCTCAATACTAGATTTAGGATGTGGATCAGGAAGAGATAGTATAGAATTCATAAAACAAGGATACAATGTTACAGCAGTTGATGGATCAAAAGAAATGGCTACTGCTGCTAGCAAAATAATCGGGCAACAAGTAATTTGCAGTAGATTTGAAGAGTTAAAATTAACTGAAACCTTTCATGGAATATGGGCATGTGCTTCATTACTTCATGTAAATAAAAATCACATAGTTGATGTAATAAAAAATATATCATGTAATTTAAAAGATAATGGAGTATTTTATATGTCATTCAAATATGGTGAAGATGAGTATATTGATGAAAACGGAAGATACTTTAATTGTTATACAGAAGAAACATTTAAAGAAATGATAGCACAAGTGTCAAAGTTAAAGATAAAAAATATCTACAAATCAGGAGATACTCTTGGTGGTAGAAATAATTTAGATTGGTTAAATATACTTTGTATTAAGGTAAATTAAGTTTAGATAATAATCTTAATTAATAAGATGAATATAATATTAAGAGAAAATAATGATAATTAAGGGGCTATTAAATGAAATGTCTAATTATACATGGAAGTCCACGAAGAGGTAATACCTGGGATGTATTAAACAGAGTAAAAGAAGAAATGCAAAAGAACGGTAATTTTGAATTTGAAGTTATTGAATTATCAAAAGAGAAAATTCCAATGTGTATTGGTTGCTTTAATTGTATAAAAAACGGTGAAAAAAAGTGTCCACATAGCTCATATATTGAACCTATAGTTAAAAAGATGGAAGAAGCAGATGCTTTTATTATTACAACTCCAGTTTACTCAATGCAAGTATCAGGAACATTAAAGAATTTTATAGATCATATGTCTTATAACTTTCATAGGCCTAAGTTTTATAATAAAAAAGTATTAATAATTACAACAACTGCAGGAGCAGGTCATAATAACACAGCAAAGTATATTCAGAAAGTAATGAGTTATTGGAATGTTAATTATATACAAACATTGCCTATAGCATATAGAGCTACTGAATTAAGTGATAAAAATATAAATAAGATAATTAAAGGTGCTAAAGTATTTGGTAAGGAGTTAAATTCACATAAGGTTCATGAACCTAAATTACAATCACTTATTATGTTTCAGGTATGGAGAAGTTTATCTAAGAAAGATGATTTTTCAATAGCTGATTTTAAATATTGGAATAATGATTCTTTAAATAAAAACTTGTATTTTGAAGATATCCCAGTTGGAGCAACTAAGAGATTAATAGCTAGTATATTTAAAAAAGTATTTTAAGCTTATAAGAAAGGGTATATAGTGATTCCTAGAGAGAATCATTATATACCCTTAAATATTTAGGCAAAAAAATAAATCCTATAAAAAATAAGATTTCATATGACAAACAAAGCTTTAGAGAGCAGAGTATTATCAATCTATACATATAACAGTTAAGAATTGTAAATAATAAAAGAAAATATGTTTAATATGGAGAGATAAATATGAATTCTTTAATTAATGAAGCATATAAAATAGCTGATAGTAACAATGTAATTCTTAAAGGAAATATAAAAATAAGTAATAATACTAATTGTTTAATATTTGCTCATTATTGTGATAGTACTTTATTTTATAAAAAGTTTTTTAAAATTTCTAAGGATATATTTAAGGTTAAAAGTATATCAGATAAAAATTTAAAGGAGGTTAAAAGTATTGTTAAAAGATATGGATATAAAAAAGTATGGTCTAAAGGAGTATTTTCTATCTATGGAGATTTAAGACCTTTAGCAGTTGAAGCTGGCTTTGGCAAATGGGGAGATAGTGGGATTATAGAAAATGAAAAGTATGGAACCAATTTTATGATTACAGCTGTATTTTATAGATGAGGATTATAGAGGCACTTCAAATGGCTCTGTTTAAGTTACAGAGCCATTTAAAATATATTATAATTAAATTACATATTTTATTACACTATTTGGAAATAATTCCTTTATATGTAAAGTAAAAAATTCTTTCATTTCAGATAGTTGCTCTTTAGAATATATATATTTACCATATCCAAATTGACCATATTTAAATTTTCTATCTTCATCATTCATAGGTAAAGTTGTTTCAGGAAATATTTCAAGTATTCTATTTTTAGCTTTAGTAGTATACCTATGAGATATAACTTCAAAAATAATAGGATTATTAAATCCACTAGGTAATTTATTTCTTATGCTTTCAATTAAAGCTTTATATTCATTTTGCCAATTATCATAAAGAAAAACAGGAGCAATTATAAAGCCTATTTGATATCCAGCATTAGCAACCTTTACAGCAGCTTCAATTCGTGCATCACTAGATGCAGTATAATGTTCATAAGTATCTATTACTTTTGGGGTATTTATACTAAATCTAATTTCAGTATGATTATTATGTTTTGCATCTAATAGGGTATCTACATCATTATATTTAGTTACAAATCTAAATCTTCCTTTTTCCTCTTTCCCCATAAATTCTATTGTTTTCTTTAAAGCATTAGTATATGGTTCAAGTGGAATTGGGTCAGAAGTTGCTGCACCTTCAAAGATAGTTATTGATGGTAGTCTTTCATCTATATATTGTTTTGCTTTGTTTAATATATCATCAATATTAGTAAAAACCCTTACAAATGGTTTATCACCTAGTTGTGTATTTAAATAACAATACTCGCATCTTCCCATGCATCCACTAACTAATGGTAATTGATAATTAGCAGAAGGCTTACAAGTTTGGAACTTTAAACTTTTACGTTCACCTACAACTAATGTTTGCTTTCCAGATCTGTATTGATCAAATAAATTATCACCAGGTATATGAGTTTTAATTTTGTTAGAAGAAGCATTTATAATTTCAATATTTGGATTATTTTTTATTTTATCATAAATATTTTTACCAACTTTAGTATCTAAGGAACCTTTTTCAAATATAACTCTTTTAGGAATAAACATTTTTTTACCTCTTATCATATTAGAATTTTAATTGTTTATTGTTAGTTTTTCTTAATATTTAATTAAAAATACAAGCCTAAATAAAAAATATATGTTATAAATGAAAATATAGAAAGATTATTAAAATTAGAGTAGAGGTATAAAGTTATGATAAGTCCAAAAAGACAGTGGAGAAAATTTGAGTCACAAGAAGAAAAAATAGAAATATTAAAAGAACTAAAAATAATAAGTCCAAAGGCCAGTGAAATTAAAGATCTATATTATAAGGGAGCATACACTAAAGATGCTGTAGAATGTGATGTTGTTGGAATTGTAGATAATAATGAAATAATATTAGATATAAATGGTGAATTACATAGCATACATCCAGATTACTTAATAGATATGCAGAAAAAAGAAAGATTTATTATTGTAGACATAGAAACACCAAGAAGCTTTAGTCCGGCTGATGGAATTAGAGAAGTAGCAGCAGTTGTTGTTGAAGATTATAGGGTAATAGATACTTTACACTTAGCAGTAATTACTGATGAGGAAAAATATAAAAATGGATATGGTGATGGATTAGAAGGTATTGAAGAAAATGAAGAACTTAAGAAAAAGTTTAAAGACTTAATTAAAAAGTATAAATATCCTTTAGTAGCTCATAATGCAAGTTTTGATAGAAACTTTTTAAGATATTGGGGATGGGTTGAAGATAAACAAGAATTTTATTGTAGCATGAATACAATAAAGCAAAAAGAAATTTTACCATCATATAAATTAGTTAATTTATTAGAGCATTACAATATTAAAAAGGGACAAGCTCATAATGCATTACAAGATGTCTTAGATTTATTAGAATTATTAAAGGTTGTAAAGCCAGAAAGATGGTCAGTTTTAGCTACACAAACCTCAAGCTCAACTGCAAAGAAGGACAATAAAGAAAGTAAAAGTGATAGTGAAAGTGCAGTAAAAACTAATAGATTTAGAAAGTTTGCAAAGGATAAGGAAAAAGTTGCAGAAGAAAAGGAAATGATTGAGTTTGCTAAAAATAACTTAATAAAAGATATATTTAATAAAAAGAAAATAGTTTTTACTGGTGATATGTCTAAAAGTAGGGCAGAAATGAGAGCTACTGCTATAAGGTATGGCGCAGATTCTCCAACAAGTATAAGTGGTAAAACAAATATGCTTGTTATAGGTGAAGAGGCAGGGAAAAGTAAGGTAGAAAAGGCTAAGCAGCTTGGAATAGAAATAATTACTGAGCAAGAGTTTTGGGATATTATTAATAAAGAAGCAAGTGTGGAGTAGAATTTAATATGAAAAAATAGATAACAGGGAATAATGATCAACTGGCTTTATTACTAAATGACATATATAAAGATAAACCATATAAAAATTGAATAATAAAATAATAAAAAATAGAACGTAGTTATATTTAATTAACGTTCTATTTTTTATTACATTTAATTATAGTTGACTTTTAAAAAAATTTTAAAATATAATAAGATATTACAAAATTTGAAAAAAATAAAACATAAATTACATAAGAGGTAAATATGGAAGAAAATATGAGGCATGAAATAGTAAAAGTAAATTCAGATGTAGATGTGAGATTTTACCTATCAATAGATGAGGGAAGTTATGTAACATCTCATTGGCATAATAGCTTAGAAATAGTATATATGCTAGAAGGAAGTATGATAGTAGAAATTGAGAATAAGAAAACTACTATATTATCAGGTGAATTTAGTCTTGTTAATTCAAGAGTAATACATTCAATAACAAGCCAAAAAAATAAAGCATTAGTTTTACAAATTCCTAATTCAATCTTTGAAAAATATTTAAAAAATACAGAGATACTATACTTTGATATAGATATTCATTCAGATAAAAAGGATGAGATTATTAAATTAAATAAAATAAAAAGAATTTTTCAGGAAATGCAAAGAATATATGAAAAACAACCAGATGGATATTTATTAAAGTTTAATAGTCTTTTATATGATATGTTATTCTTACTAATACAGTCATTTTCTCGTAAGTTAACATTAGAACAAATGAGTAAAACAAATAAGTATTTAAGTAGATTAAGAGAAATTACTAGTTTTTTAGATAGAAATCATGGAGAGCATATAACCTTAACAAGTTTATCAAAAGAATTTGGATATAACCAAGACTATCTATCACGATTTTTTAAGAAGTATATGAATATAACAATAATTGATTATTTATATGAAATACGTATAAATTATGTTTATCAAGATTTAATAAATACAGACTTATATATAAGTGAAATTTTTGATAGGCATGGATGTAGCAATTATAAGTTTGCAATAAAATTATTTAAAGAACGTTATGGGACTACACCTAAGGAAAAAAGAAAAGAATTACATAATGAATCATTAAAAAAGTCGGAATAACCCGTTTTTATGTCTGAAAAGTTCCTTTTTGATCTCTTTTGTAATTGTTATCATAAAGGTGAGATAAAGATCGAAAGGGGATTGGTTAGGAATGAACAGCAAAAATGAAAAGGTAGGAATAAGCATATGGGAAAGATTTTCATATGGCTGTGGTGATTTGGGATGTAATATTATTTATTCAGCAATGTCATCATTTCTTTTATTTTATTATACTGATTATATCAAGGTAAGTGCACTTACAATTGGGACAATAATGCTGATTTCAAGAGTATTTGATGGTATAACAGATTTAATAATGGGAGTTATTGTTGATAGAACAAAATCTAATAGTGGAAAGTGTCGTCCTTGGATAATACGTATGGCAATTCCATTTGCAGTTGCAGCAGTATTGTTATTTTCAGTACCAGAAGGATTAGGTAATACGGCAAAAATAGTTTATATTTTTATTACATATAACTTGGTTTCATCAGTTATTTATACTGCAATAAATGTTCCTTATGCTACATTAAATTCATTAATTACACAAGATCAATATGAACGTTCTGTACTTAGTATTTTTAGAATGATTTTAGCTACTGTTGGAACTTTAATTATTACTAATTTAACATTACCATTAGTACAATTTTTTGGAGATAATGCATCAGCATGGACTAAAACATTTATGGTATTTGGAGTACTTTCAATTTTTGTATTTTTAATAACATTTACAGGAACTAAAGAACGTGTACAACCTTCTAAAAATACAAAGAAAGAAAAAGTTCCATTTGTGAAGGGGATCAAGCTTTTATTTAAGAATAAATATTGGATTATGATAACTATGACATTAGTTTTAATATTTATTAATTACTCTTTAAATGGTGGAGCTGCTGTATATTATGCAAAGGTTATCTTAAATGATGCCAACATGGTTGGGCCAATGAATTTGGTAGCTAGTGTAGTTCAAATTGTAGCAATGTTCTTTACTGCATTTATAATTAAAAAAATCGGAAAAAGAAATATGATTATTGTAGGATCTTTAATATATGGAATTGGATTTGCAATGTTTGCTTTTATAGGATCTAGTTATTCTTTAATAATGATAGCTTGTGCTGTAAAGGGAATTGGTAATGCGGCAATTTCATCATGCATGTTTGCTATAGTTTCAGATACCATAGAGTATGGAGAGTGGAAAACTGGATATAGAACAGAAGGGTTAATAAATAGTGCATCTAGCTTTGGGTTTAAGGTAGGAAATGGATTAGGTTCTGCAATGCTTGGATGGATATTAGCTCTAGGTGGATATGCAGAAGGTGCAATTGCTCAAAATAGTGGAGCAATAATGTCTATAGAAGCGTTATTTATTTATATTCCAGTGGCAATTACAGTTTTGCAAGTATTAATAATGATATTTTACAAATTAGATAAAGAATATGATTCAGTTGTTAAAGATTTAAATGAAGGAAGAGGAGAATTAGTTTATGATTAAGAATCCAATATTATCAGGTTTCAATCCTGATCCATGTATTTGTAGAAAAGGTGAAGATTATTATATGGCAGTATCGTC
>URGW01000043.1 GCA_900547475.1 uncultured Clostridium sp.
GGAACGAAGTGACTTTCGAAGCTTTAGCTCTTTTTATGGAAAAAACAATATAAATTCTTAACGCAAATTACACAATTTATGGAGGTTATATCATTAATTTTTCGGCTCCACGTAACGAACAATAGAATTCAATTATGATCTGATTACTTCAACTTTGTAGCCATCTGGATCTGTAACGAAGTAGTAGTGAGGTGCTTCACCAGGCAGTCCTTTTAGATCAGTTACTTCGTAACCAAGTGATATATGTTTGTCCCTTAAAGATTCAATTTCAGGATGGCCTATAGCTATGTGGCTAAAACCATTTCCAAGATCATAAGGTTTTTCAGGATTGTAGTTATAAGTTAATTCTAATTCATAACCACCTTCTTTATCTGATAAATAAACTAATGTGAAGTTATGTTCAGGAAACTCCTTTCTTCTAGTTTCAATTAAACCTAAAGCATTTTGATAGAATTCTAATGATTTTTCTAAATCCATAACTCTAATACAAGTATGTAACATTTTAATAGACATAATATACCTCCTAAATTATATAAAATTTATTTTATTAATTATATCAATATAGGAAGTTTATTACAAGAGTTGACTTGTGATTATTGAGAGGAGTAGAAATAATAAGTTAATTATGATAATATTAATAGATATATAGTTAAATATGAATATATATATTCTATTTATAATTAAATGTATTTTAAATTTATTTAGGGGAGTAAGTATGTTAACGGATGTTGAACTGATGGATTATGAGGAATATTTAAATAATGCTAATGATGAAGAAATAATATTTATTAATGAGTTATATGATCAAGGACAAATTTTAGAAGACGGATTAAGAGATATAATAAGCTTAAAACAAGATATTAAAATATTAGTAATAACATCAACCAAATGTAAGGATTCAGCAACAATAATACCATTTTTAATAAAACTTTCTCAATTTAATGAGAATATTGAAGTAAATTTTTTATTAAAAAAGGACAATGAAGAGTTATTAAGAAAGTTATCTGGAGAAATGAAGCTACCGACTATTATGGTTATGGATAGTGATAATAATGTAATTAGAAAGTTTGTAGAGTTTCCTAAGGGAGTAAAGGATATTTTAATAAATAGTCCAAAGGAAGAGACACAGAAAGTAATTGATGAAATGAGAAATGGAAAATATAATGATTTAATTCAGTTAGACTTAATTAAGTTTATTACTGGTAAAAAATATGAATATATATCATTTGAAAGATTAGATAAGTAAGGTTAGACGTAGAAGATTTCTTCTATGTTTTTATATAAGGAGAAGATTAACAAATGAGAAAGTTTAAAAAGGTATATATAGAGATTACCAATGTTTGTAATTTAAGTTGTAACTTTTGTCCAAAAACTAAAAGAAAATATAAATTTATGAATAAAGAAGAATTTACTTATATTTTAAATGAAGTAAAGCCATTTACAGAACATATATATTTTCATTTAATGGGAGAACCTTTATTAAATGAAGATATAGAATATTTTTTTGAGGAAAGTAGAAATAAAGGACTTCACGTTAATTTAACAACTAATGGTACTTTATTAAGTAAGGTTGGAGATAAGCTTATTAAAGCAAAGTCATTAAGACAAGTGAACATTTCCCTTCATAGCTTTGAAGCAAATAAGAAAACTGTAGAGTTAGAAGAATACTTGGATAGTGTTACTGATTTCATAATAAAGGCTAGGGAAAATAGTGATATAATTTGTGCAATACGATTATGGAATATGGATAATGATGATTTAAAGGGAGAAAATAACTTAAATAAAGATATTTTAAAAATGCTTGAAGATAAGTTGAAGCTTGATTTTTCATTATCAGAAAAACTACAGGAAAGTAATAGGATTAAATTAAAAGATAAAGTATATTTAAATATGGCAGAAAAATTTCAATGGCCAGATATAAAAATTGATAGTTTGGGAGAAAATGTTTTTTGCCATGGACTTAGGAACCAAATAGGAATTTTAGTAGATGGTACTGTTGTACCATGTTGTTTAGATAGTGAAGGGAATTTAGCTTTAGGAAATATTTTTGAGAGACCATTAAAAGAGGTATTAACTGGTGATAGAGCAACTAATATATATAATGGGTTTTCAAGAAGAGTAGCAGTTGAAAGTTTATGTAAAAAGTGTGGCTATGCCACTAGATTTAAAAAGTAATAATTAGTAAAAACACCTAATAAGGCTAATATCCTTATTAGGTGTTTTATATAGACTAAAAAAAGTTATGATAGGTTTCTTTAGGAATAAATTTTAATAATGTTGGTATATAATTATTTAACAATTCAAAGTTGTCGTTAATTTTTTTTTGGATGGATAATAGGCATCTGTAGTTTTTTCTCATTGAGTAACAGTGAGTATGCTCAGATTTAAACCTAACTTTCCAAACTTCGCAACCTTCAAAAGGATTAGCTGTACCAATATAAAGAATGTTAGAAGAATCCACAAATAGTGTTCTGCCACCATAATTATATCTGCTAGCTAAACCATTTAAGAATATAGGAGTAAAGTTAATTCCATCAGTAGATTCATAAAGATCGAATCCAAATGGATAGCCTATGGAGTTTAATTGAGAAACTATAGATTGATATATTTTAATAAGTGAATTGGTTGTTACAGTACCAATTTTACTTTCTATTTCAGTTCTATTTGTAATTAGGGTTTCTAATATAATCTCCATATTGATTGAAGTATCAAAAGTACTTATTAATAATTTTCCGTGATATTCTTTAATTTGCCATGCATATACATTAAAAGGATTACTAAAGCCAGAATTTAAACCAGATAAGCTATTACCTCTCGTTCCTTTAGAGGGAGATGAAGGGATTATAGCTTTACCACCTATAACTAATTGCCAGTTGTCATTAGGAGCAATTCTTATAATGTCACATCCCATTGGTGTAACCCAAGCTAGGGGAAGTCTCTTAGTAGCACTTACGTAAAGATAGTTTTTATAAATTCCCATACTTAGAGTATATTGATTTGTAGCATCTCCAAATCCATTATCCACAATAAGAGTCCAATCATTTAGTTTAGGTATAGAGCCATTTGTTCTCCAGACTTGAACTCCATCAGGATTATTAGTAGAAACATAAATTTTATCATTAAAAACTATCATTTCACTTATAGAGCCATTAGGATTTTTAGATTTATCATATAAAGGGTTTTCATTATCTATCATAGGCTCCCAAGGATAAAATTCAGGATCTATACTACTATATAAGTTAGGCGTTGAAGTAGGATTTTTTTCATCAATAGTTGCAATGTATAATTTCCCTTTATGACTTATCATTGCACGAGAAGAAGTTCCTTTAAGAACTCTGTCAGAAATAGGAAACCAATTTACTCCATTATTTGATTTAAATATCTTTAAGTTTTCGCCATAGCTAGCAGCATATAGGAAGTTATTTCCATTAAAAGGTTTATGAGAAATTATAAATCTAATACCAGATATTTTAAGATAGTCTGGAGCTGAATAGACCTTTTCCCAGGAAAGGGAATCATTCCTTTTATACCTCCAAATTTCAGGTGAATTATTAACTACTGATGGAGTTAGTGAAATAGGAGTAATAATTTCTGGTGAAATACTATTTAGTATATTATAAGCAACATTTCTTCCAGTGCCAACATAGATATATTGATCTAATTGACTAATTGACCAAGCGTAATTATTTTGACGAGCATTATTTAAATCATTACAATCAAACCCATTTGTTTGAGTAGTATTTTTAAAAGAATACATAATATAAATTCTCCTTTATCATTTGGTTTTTTATAGAATTTAAATCTCATATATAATATATGAAAAGATAAAATTGTAAGTTACATTTAAGATATAAATTGGGTTGACATTTATTAAAAAAATTGTTTAAATTACTTGTATGGAAAAATGTCGAAAAATATAAAATTAAAATAAAAATGATATTTTATACCCTACGATAAGGAGGAAAAATGGAAAACAAAAGTTTAAAAAAAGAAATTAGTCTTTTTATGGCTACAATGCTTGTTTGTGGTAATATGATTGGTTCTGGAGTATTTATGTTACCATCAACATTAGCACAGGTTTCAGGACCGGGTGCTACTATAATTGCATGGATTTTAACTACAATTGGATCTATATTAATTGCAATATCATTTGCAAATCTTGGAACGAAATATCCTTCAACAGGAGGAGCTTACCAATATACAAAAGAGGCCTTTGGAGATTTTACTGGTTTTTTAAGTGCTTGGCTTTATTGGAATGGATCATGGATTGGAAATGCAGCAATAATAGTTGCTATTACTAGTTATGCATCAGCTGTTATTCCTATATTGAATAATCAGATAGTATCAATAATATTTTCAAGCTCAATTTTATGGATTTTTACTTTAGTTAATGTAGCAGGAGTAAAAAAAGCTGGAAAAATTCAAGCTTTTGTTACAGTATTTAAGATTGGATTTTTTGCATTATTTATAATAATTGCATTTTTAAATTTTAATACAGCTAATATATTACCAATATTTCCAGAGGGAAAGGGACTTAGTACAGTTCCATTAGCAGCAACTTCAACACTTTGGGCATTTGTAGGATTAGAAAGTGCAACAGTAACAGCCGGAGAATTAAAGAATCCTGAAAAAAATATAAGAAAAAGTACAATTTATGGAATTGTAATAGCAGCAATAATATATTTATTAATAAGTATAGGGAGTATGGGTGCTATGAGCAATTCAGAACTTGCACAAAGTTCAGCTCCACTTACAGATATACTTACAAATGCATTAGGAAATGAAGTAGGTAAGATATTAACAATTGCTGTTGTTGTTTGTATTTTAGGAACAATAATTGGATGGCTTTTATCTACAGCTAGAGTTGGGTATGCAGCAGGAGTTGATGGAGTTTTTCCAAAGTTTTTTGGTAAAGTAAGTAATAAGACAGGTACACCTATAAATTCATTAATTTTTAGCTCTGCATTAGTAAATATATTATTAGTTATGAATTTCCAAAAAGGTATGGTTGATACATTTACATTTATAACAATACTTGCAACACTTTCGTACTTACCAGTATATTTATTAAGTGTAGCAGCGGAAATGATGCTTACTTTTAAAGGAGAAAATGAATTTAACTTTAAGATATTTATTAAAAAATCAATACTACCCTTATTAGCATTTATATATGTTATTTGGACTATATATGGTTCAGGTGCAGAAATTGTTATGTGGGGATTCATATTAATGTTAGCAGGTATACCAGTATATATATATAATCATCACAAAAATAAGTTAGGATAAATTTATAAAAAGTCAGTAATTATTTAAACTATTGAATGTCTACTAAGTAGAATACTGTTTGAATTACTGACTTTTTGTGAATTTAAGTTAATTTTATAAATATTTAACTTTAAGAAATTTTAATAAATTTTCATTATAAAGTATGTTAAAATAGATGTATTATTTACACTTGGAGGAAAAAGGATGAAAATAAATTGGAATAATAAATATGCAACAATAGCAATGTATGCATTTTTGGTTATTTGTGGAAGCATACTTTTGTATTTAGGGATCTCACATATAACTTTAATAAAGGGCAGTGTTAACGATTTTGTTGGTACGTTACAACCATTTATTATAGGAGGAGCATTATCATATTTATTAAACTTTATTTTAAGATTTTATGAGGATAAGATCTTATCAAATGATTTTTTTAAGAAGTTAAAAAAATCATATAAAAGAAGTGTAGGATTATTATTAACTTATATTACAGCAAGTATAATTACATATTTATTTATACAATTTGTATTACCACAATTGGTAGATAGTATTGTGGGATTAGTAAATAGTATACCTGAATATTTAAATGAGTTAACAAGAGTTACTAATGATATATTTGATAATTTAAATTTACAACCAGAATATATTAATTTAATTACTGATAAATTTGGCGAATCAGTTACATATATTATAACAATGATAAGTAATCTTATTCCTATTATTGGTAATTTTGTGGTAGGGGCAACATCTAGTATATTAAATATAATAATAGGAATAATAATATCTATTTATATATTAATAGATAAAGAAAAATTTATGGCATTAGGAAAAAAGGTTGTATATGCATTATGCTCAAAAGAAAAGGCTAAATTTATTTTAAGATTAGCAACTCAAAGTAACATGACTTTTAGTAGATTTATTGGTGGTAAAATTTTAGATTCTTTTATAATAGGAGTATTGACATTTTTAATATTAACTATATTTAAAATGCCATATGTATTATTGGTTTCAGTAATAGTTGGGGTTACTAATATTATTCCTTTCTTTGGACCGTTTATAGGGGGAATACCAGCAGCAATAATTATATTATTTGTATCTCCAATACAAGCATTATGGTTTATTGTAATCATAGTTGTAATTCAGCAGATTGATGGAAATATAATTGGACCTAAGATATTGGGAGATTCAATTGGAATATCTGCATTTTGGATATTGTTCTCACTATTGGTTGCAGCTAAGTTTATGGGATTTGTTGGAATGATAATAGGAGTTCCTTTATTTGCAATATTTTATTCTATAATTAAAGAAATAATTGAAGAAAAATTAGCCAAAAAGGGATTACCTATAGAAACAGAAAAATATAAATAATATTACTAATTATGTATATTAATTTTAAAAGTGTCTATAATATAATAATGTAAAGACACGGAAGGTATACAAACAGTAACTAATAATTTATTATTTTGTTGTTATTTTTGTTTAGACCTTTCATAGTATGGAGGAATTTTAAATGGCAGACAAAACATTAACATGCAGAGACTGTGGAAGTGAATTTGTTTTCACAGAAGGAGAGCAAGAATTCTACAAGGAAAAAGGATTTGAAAATGAACCAACAAGATGTCCGGCTTGTAGAAAAGCTAAGAAACAACAAAATAATAGAAGATAATTATAAAGTATGTTTCTTAAGAGCTATAGATTTATTCTATAGCTCTTTTAATAAAAAAATCTAGTAATATATCATTAGAAAGTTTCCAGATTTTTTTGTTATATAGAATTTAATGATTTTACCAAAATACAATTAAGAGCTTGTTCAACATCAGATTGGCTGATTAGACTTACTAATGATTCATTTAATTCTTGAGCCTTTCTTAATAATTCTATTGATTTTTCAAAGTTTCCATTTTTATTTTCTATTAATGCTGTATAGTAATAAGGTTCAATAAAACGAACATTTTCATTAATTAAGGTATCAAAGTGTTTTTTTGCTTCATCAAACTTTTCAAGTTTATAGCAGATTTCTGCATAGTTAGATTTAATTATATTATTATCAGGATTAAACTCCATAGCTTCATTTATATAATCTTTTGCTTCATCAAATTTATTAGAAAACAATAAAAATGATGTTAGTGTTTCATATATATAGGTGCTTTTATTATTATGTAATAGTTTTTTTAGAGAAGTTATTGCTTCTTCTTTAGAGGTAGTTTTCCAAATAACAATTGACTTTGTAACTTCTAAGTTTATAAAGTCATGTGGTTTAACATTTTTAATTTTTAAATTTTCATTTATATATTCTTTTGCTAATGAGGGTTTACCGTACTTTAATTCACAAATCAAGTAATTTGTTATTATAGGTGCATTTGCCCAAGGAGACATAGCAGCATCTCTGTAATATTCTAATGCCTTTTTATAATCTTCTAATTTATATGATTTCGTACCCTTAAATACTTTAATATAATGTTTTTTTGTTACTATTAAATAGATTAAAATTAATATTAACAATATAAGTATAGCAAATTGTGTTCCAAGGAAAATTCCTGATAATAAGGATACCAGACCTATAGATAGTAAAATAATAGTACCTTTGTTTAAATTTTTTTTCATAAAATCCTCCGTTAATTGCAATATTTATGAAATTTTATTATATATATAAGTATAAAGTAGTAAAGCTAGTACATTATAGTTATTATTATACAATATGTAAATAATTTCACAAGTGATTAATAAAAAGTTAATAGTTTTAATTGAAATAAAAAGGAGTATAATAAGTTTAGTGAAAATGTAAGGCAAGGAGAGAGTAGTAATGAGGGTAATGTCTTTCAATTTAAGAAGTGATTTTATTTTAGATTTTAAAAATAGATGGGATGATAGAAAGCATATAGTTTATGAGATAATAGATAAGTATGAATGTGATATTATAGGAGTTCAAGAAGTAAATAATAAAATGTATGAAGATATAAGTTCAAATATAAAGAATTATAATATTATAGGAAGTGCAAGAAGTAAGAAGTTTTTTTCAGAGAGAAATAATTTGTTTATTAAAGAAGGTCATAATATATTAAAACATAAAACATTTTGGTTGTCTAAAAATCCAGATAAAGTAGGAAGCCAACTTTGGTATTCATTATATCCAAGAATTTGCACAACTGCTGTGGTAGAATTAAAAAGTGGAGAAAGGGTGAGAATATATAATACTCATCTTGATTGCTTTTTGCCTCAAGCTAGAGACTTTGGATTAAAGAAGTTAGGACAATTTGTTGAGAAAAATCGTAAAGAGGAAAAATTACCTATAATTATAATGGGAGATTTTAATGCAACACCAAATAGTAAAATTATTAAAAAATTTGTGGCTGGTGAGTATAGCACTAATAGATTTGTAGCAGTACAAGAGGTAAAAAAGGAACTATATAATAAATCAACTATGAGTAGTTTTAAAGGTAAAGAGAAAGGATTACATATTGATTATATTTTTGTTAGTGAGGATCTAGAAATTGTTGATGTTGATATAGTTAAAGATAATATTAATGGAAAATATCCATCAGATCATTATCCATTAATTGCAGATATTAAAATGAAAAATAAATAGTTTAAAGGATAGCTAGAATTGTTTTTAGTTATCTTTTTTTATTTTGCTAGAAAGGTTAAATAAATATTAATTAATTTTAAAATAAGTAAAATATAGAGTATTATAGGTTAATAAATGTTAAAAAAACACATTTAAGTGTAAAAGTGATATATAATTTGCTTTGTAAGTAATTACAAGGGGGAATTTTAAAATGATAAAAAGAACTAAAAAGGTAATGGCAGCGTTAATGGTAGCAATTATGATGACTACTACAAATTATACTGTATTTGCAGCAGAAAATGATGGATGGACAGAAGCACCATATACAGAGGCAGCACAAGGTGGAGCTTGGGAAGCTTGGTGTGAAAAATGGGAAACAATTAAAAATGATTGGACTCAATTATCAATTACACCAGGAAAAAACGAAACAGAATTAAATTTTGCTTGGTATTCTAATAAAGAAGAAACTTCACCTAAAGTAAGAATAAGCAAAAATTTAGATATGAGTAATTCTATTGAATTTACTGGAGAACAAAGTAGAGCTGTTACTAATCAAGAAACTAATGTGGAGTATGTATCAAATAAAGTAACTATAAGTGGTTTAGAAGAAAATACTACATATTATTATACTTATGGGACTAATGAAAATTGGAGTGAACCTGTGGAAATTAACACACAATCGACTAATAATTTTACTTTTTTCTTAGCAGGAGATCCACAAATAGGTTCATCGCTTAAAAATACAGCAACTGGTGAAACTGAAGCAATAGGACAAGAGAGAGCTGTAAGAAATGATAGTTTCAATTGGAATAATACTATAAAAAAAGCATTATCATTAGTGCCAAATGCAAGTTTTATGATTTCAGCAGGGGACCAAATTTCAATAAGAGATAAAAATGCTAATATGGAACAAGCTCTTGCTTATACTGACAATGAAATTGAATATGCTGGATATTTAAGTCCAGATGCATTAAAATCATTACCAGTTGCGACTACAATAGGAAATCATGATGCTATTAGTGGAAATTATTCTTATCATTTTAACAATCCTAATACAAGTACTTTAGGTTCTACAGTAGCTGGTGGTAACTATCACTACAAATATGGAAATACATTATTTATTATGTTAAATACTAATAATACAAATGCACAAGAACATAAGCAATTTATAGAACAAGCTATAGCTGAAGCTGGGGATGTGACTTGGAAAGTAGTAACTTTACACCAAGATATTTATGGGTCAGGGGAACATTCTAATGAACCTGATATTGTAGAATTAAGATATAAATTAGTTCCGATTTTTGAAGATAATGATATTGATGTTGTTTTAACAGGACATGATCATACTTATGCTAGATCTGAGATATTAAAAGGTGGAGTAAAAGATAGTAGTACATTTTTAACTGAAGAGGAATTTGAAGAATTTTTTGATATAGAATTTGAAAGTGATTATACTGAATTAGTTGAAGATGAAAAATACTTAAATTACTTAGAAAGCATTGGAGATAAAAATGCAATACAATCAGATTTAATTGTTAAAGGTGAAAATATATATAATCCAGAAGGGATATTATATATAACAGCAAACTCTGCATCAGGTAGTAAGTACTATAATAATGTACCAAGACAACAAGCTTATATTGCAAGCAGATGGCAAGAGGATGTACCTACATTCTCAGCTATAAATGTTGATAATGTAAGTTTATCAATTAGCACATATAGAACAGATACTATGGAAAAAATTGATGATACAATTACTATTGTTAAATCCGTTGAATATGGAAATTTATTAGAAAAGATTGAAGAGGCAGAAGCTAAATTTGTAGATAAAGAAAAATATACATCATCAACTTGGGTTGCATTTGAAGCTACACTTTTAAGTGCTAAAAAAATAGCTGAAGATACAAATCTTAATGAAGAATTAGTTTCAGAAGTTTATGGAAATTTAAAGGTAGCTATAGATCAACTTGCATTAAAGGGAGATACTACAGAGTTAAATGTTGAAATTACAGCAGCTGAAAAATTATTAAATAATTCAGTGGTTGGAAATGAAGTTGGACAATATCCACAAGAAGCTAAAGATGAATTAGTAGCAGCAATTAATACTGCAAAGGAAGTATGTTCTTCTGATGATGCTAGCCAAATAATTGTAGATGAGGCAGTTTCAAAGCTGAAAGAGGCAGTTAATAGATTTAAAAACATAGTTGTAGTTAAAGAAGAAGCTTCAGGTGGGATTACTAATAATGGAAGTGATGGTAATGAAACTACAAGTAATAATTCAACTTCAACAAGTAAGCCAAATAGCGGTGTAAATACTGGTGATAGTTCTAATATATTTGTTTATGGGATTCTATCACTAGCAGTAGTGGGAATAGTAGCATTAAACTTTAAGAAAAAGAAAGAAATAGTAAAATAAACTAAAAGTAAGTTTATCTCAAAATGAAATTTCTGCTGTTTTGAGATAAACTCTAATTAAACTGGAGGAATATTATGTTGACAGGTTTATTAAAAAATATAAGAAATAGAAAAGGAAAGATTATAGCAGGAGTTATTATTATATTATTTTTTATGTTTTTATATTTTTTTAATAACATTGAAAAGGTAGAACTAATTAATCGTGCTGGAACGAGTTATGAAAAGGCTGTTGTTATAGAGATAATAGAAGATAATCTTCAAGAAGATGGCTCAAGAATTGGATATCAAAAAGTTAAATTAAAGATATTAAGTGGAAAATTAAAGGGAGAGATATTAGATAGTACAAGTTTTGCTGGATATTTATATGGTGCGGATTGTACAGTAGGAATGAAAGTTATAGCTAGTATAAGTGAATATGAAGGAAGTGCTTCAGCATCAGTTTATAGCTATGATAGATCTAATGTTATTTATATGTTTGTAGGATGTTTTTTACTTATGCTTTGGGTTATTGGAGGTAAAAAAGGTTTTAAATCAGCAATAGGATTAGTATTTACGTTTATATGTATAATTTATTTATTTCTGCCTATGTTATACAAGGGATATTCTCCGTTTTTATCAGCTGTAGTTGTAATAATATTAATAACAATAGTTTCATTATATCTAATTGATGGAATAAGCAAAAAATCAGTTGCTGCAATTATAGGTACTATAATAGGAGTAATAATTGCTGGAATATGTGCAGCTGGATTTGGTCATATTGCAAAGATATCAGGTTATAATGTTTCAGAAGTTGAAGAGTTAGTATTTATAGCAAGTAATACAAATTTGAAAGTTGGAGGTATATTATTTGCTGCCATACTTATTGCATCATTAGGAGCTGTCATGGATGTAAGTATGTCTATAGCATCTACTATTAATGAGATATATATTCATAATAATAATATAGGTAAAAAAGAACTTTTTAAATCAGGAATAAATGTAGGTAGAGATATGATGGGAACTATGTCTAATACATTAATATTAGCTTTTACTGGTGGGTCAATAAATACATTGATTTTAAATTATGCCTATGCACTAAGATATAATCAAGTTATAAATATATATGAAGTTGGTATTGAGATAATGCAGGGAGTTTCAGGAAGTATTGCTATAATATTATCGGTTCCATTAGTATCCATTATTTCAGCTTATTTATTAACTTTTGAAAGAAAAAAGACTGTTAATACTGAGATGTATTATGAGTAAAAAAATTAAAAATTTAATAAATATATTATTGTTTATAATAGTTATAATATGCCTTACAAAAATAATAGATAAAAATTATAAATATTATAGATCAAATAAAAAATATGAAGAAATTAAAGATATAATTAATATTTCAGAAGTTAATGGTAATATAAGTTTGAGAGATGAAAAATTAATGGCTATTAATTCAGAGTATAAGTTTTGGATTAATATACCTAATACTGCAATAGATTATCCAGTAGTGCAAAGTGAAGATAATGAATTCTATCTAGAAAATAATTTTTATAGGGAAAAAGATATCGCAGGTACTATTTTTATTGATTACAATAATGATATTTTTAATGATAAAAATTTGATTTTATATGGACATAATATGAGAAATGGTAGTATGTTTGCTGATATAAATAGATTTAAGGAAAAAGACTTTTTTGATAATGTAAAAATAAAGATAATTAAAGATGGTAAAGAATATTTTTATGAAGTGTTTTCTGTATTTATAGAGAGTAGTAGTGAGATTAATCTAAAAAATAAATTTAGTAGCAATGATGAATTTAATGAATATATTAATATCCTAAAAAATAAATCAATTTATAAAAGCGAAGATTTTAAGAGTAATGTTTCAAATATAATTACATTATATACTTGTAGTTATGAATTTAAAGATGCAAGAACAATAGTATGTGCTTCGTTAATAGAGTAAAGAGGGCTAGAGTTTTAGCCCTCTTTAAATTTATTAATAAATATTAAGAGATTTTTTCTTTTTTAAACCATTTTAATGCATTTTTTAATTTGATAGGATTTCCATACATTAAAGTACCTAATCTATAAATTTTAGCAGCACCAAGAGCTGTTAAAATAGTAGATAATAATAAGATAATAAATGAAATAATTATTTCTATATTAGATACAGTACCAAGTGCAACTCTTATAAGCATAGTCATGGAAGAACTAAATGGTATAAATGAAGCAATTTTTATTAAAAGACTATCACTATTAGTTAGTCCAAACATGCTTATAAAGAATACAACAACAAAAATCATAGTTACAGGACCTATGCTAGAACTAATATCTTCTGTCTTTGAAACTAAAGCACCAAGAGCTCCAAAGATAAAAGAGTAAAATAAGTAACCAATGCTACCAAAGATAATAAATGTTAGAAGTATATTACTAGGAATCTTAAATACTCCATCTAAAAGACCATTCCAAGCCTTACTATTTAAGGTATAAGTTATCATACCAGATCCTAATATTATAGCAACTTGTAAGAAGCTTGCTAATGCAGCACCTATGACTTTACCAAATATAAGGCTATTACTATTAGCACTTGTTACAAGAACTTCAATTGCTCTATTACTTTTTTCAGAAGTAACGGAAACAGCAATTAATTGACCATATAGTAATATCATCATATACATTGCAAAAACAAATATATAAACATAGAAGAAATTACTTGCACTATCTTTTCCTAATATACTTATTTCTGATTCAAATGGGATATTAATAACTGATTGTAATTCATCAATATTTAAATTATTATTTTGGGCATACTCAATTTGATTTAATGTAGATAATATGTTTTCAAAAATCATTTGATTAGTATCAGTGAAACCCGAATTATCAACTAAGTATGAATATCTATTTAAACTTTCAACAATAAATCCAGCTTTAGCATCTCCAGATTTTATAAGATTTTCAGCTTCATCTTTACTATTTACTATAGTCCAAGTTGAGTTTGGAAATGCAGTTTCAAGAATACGCTTATCACTAATAATATTATTAGTATCCATTATAATATAGCTAGTTTTATCTTTACTTTCATCTCCCTCTTCACTATTTTCAGTAATTTCGGAATTGTTACTTGATAGCTGAGGTATAAGTTTAGACATATCAAAAAATGAAGGTAGGGATAATCCTACGATTAATAATATTGAAATAAGTATGGTAGTAATTAGATAGCCTTTATTTTTAAAATAATTGCTCAATTCAAAACTTAATACATTAAAAAATTGTTTCATTATTTATCACCTGCCTTTAATACAAAAATATCTGTTAGTGAAGGTTCATATACTGAGAATTTTTCGATGTCGATATCATAATCAATAATACTTTTTAAAAAATCATTTTTGCTACAATTTTTACAAAGTTCTAATATTAAAAAATCCTTTTTTATATCATAAATACTAACCAAGTCAGAAAAATTCTTTTTGCAAATATCCTTTAGTTCATTTAATGAATAATTATTAGCACTTAAAATAAGTCTATTTTTTCCGTACTCTTTTTTTATATCTTTTAAATTTCCACTTAAAGCAATATTACCTTTATTTATTATTGCTATATCTTCACAAAACTCTTCCACATAACTCATTTGATGGCTAGAGAAAATAACAATTTTATTATCATCAATTAACTCTTTAACTACATCTTTAAGAATTTGTGCGTTAACAGGGTCAAGGCCGCTAAATGGTTCATCTAATATAACTATGTTTGGATTACAAACTAAAGTTTGAGCTAATTGAACTTTTTGTTGATTTCCTTTAGATAATGTATCAAGCTTTCTATTTTCATATTCAGCAATGCCTAATTTAGTTAACCATTTTTTTGTATTTTCTTTAGCCTCTTTTTTACTAATTCCTCTTAAAGTTGCAAGATATACTATTTGTTCTATAACTTTTTTCTTTGGATATAAACCTCTTTCTTCAGGTAAATAACCTATTTGATGATTGCGAGGTATGAAAGGTTTACCGTCAAATAATATTTCACCTGAATCACCTTTAAAAACATCCATTAATATTCTAATAGTTGTTGTTTTACCAGCTCCATTCCTCCCAAGTAATCCTAGTGCTTTGCCACTTTCCACTGAAAATGAAATTCCATGTAAAACTTCATTTCCGGAGAAACTTTTTCGTAGATTTTTTATTTCTAATTTCATAGATATAGTCCCCCTTATTGAAATAAATAGAATAAAATAACTTTATAAGAGTTATTTATAAAAATGTTAAGAAGTAATTTATAACTTATTATAAATCAAAAATCATAGGTGTGCAATACCTTATTAAGAAAATTTTAACAAATTATATAGTATAGTAAAATAGTATTTAGATATTTATTGATATATTAAATTAACATAAACTTTGTTATAATGTAATAATAAGGGTATTTTAGGAGGTTATAAAAATGGAAGATGTATTAGAGCAATTTATTGAGTGTGACAAAAGTAAAACTTTAAGTAATATTTTGAAAGGCTTATCTATGTTATTTGTAGTTTTTTTAGCATTTTTTTTAACAGTATCATTATTAGCCTCAATAGTTATGGGAATCATAGCTTTAGGATTATTTATTTTAAGTTTTTTAGTATATATTGAGTATGAGTATGAAATATTCAATGATACTATAACTATAAGTAAAATATATAATGAAAGTAGGAGAAAAGTAGCTAAAGTAATTTCACTAAGTGATGTTAGAAATGCATATGAAAATACTAAAAATAATATTAAAAGTAAAGAGAAAAAGCTTTATTATAATAGCAATATTAAAGGATTATCAGTTTATACTTTTGAATTAAATGATAATACAAGTGTTGAACTTGCATTAAATGATAAGTTAAAAAGACGAGTGGGAATTGTATATGCTCAAAAGATAATTCGTCAGGTTTAATTAATAATATAAAGTTAAGCTTCTACATGATAGATTATAAAGTCTGTTATATAGAAGCTTATTTTATTATATTAAAATTATTTAAAAGCTATAAATAATTTTAATATTGGGAAGGATAATAATTTATATGAAGATTAAAAAAGAAAGGATGAAAATCATGATTGATAAAAAGAGTAAAAAAGATTATAGCAATGGTTTAATAGATGGTGTAATTCCTTGTGAAGAAGAAGAAAAGAAACTAAGACATGAAAATGAACCAAAGTCAAAAAGCGGAATTACAGATATATTTAATTTTCCTAATTTAAATTAATTTTCATATTAATCCTTTTTATTGTTAGAAAAATGAATAAATTTAGAAAAAGTAGTTAATGATAAAAAGGGTGATATTTATGTTTAATTTAATATACTTAGTATTAGGAATATATTTAATAAAGATTATAATAATAAGAACAAATATGGAGTATAAAAAGAAAAAGAGTATTAATGGAATTTCATTGAAAAAATGTATTGAAAGTAAGGTAAAAAGTATTTTTGCTTATGAAAATAATATTTTTATATGCAGAAATAATAAAAATGATTATAAAGAAACTAATGATAATAAAGAAGAATGGAATTTAAAGAGGCATAAAGCTTTAGAAAAGGCAAAATATAAATGTGAAGAGTGTGGAAATATTACTAATTTAGAGGTTTATACTAAAGAAATTAACAATGATGAAGAATTAATAGTACTTTGTAAAATGTGCTACGAAAAGAATATTGGTGCAATTAAATTACACTATCAATAAAAGCTAAAACCTGGATATGTTAGGTTTTAGCTTTTATTTTTTTATAGTTTTAGATTTAAAGTGGTATAAAATTATAATATATTAATTACTAAAAAGTTCGTAATTTATTTTAGAGTTATCTACACCAAGATTAACTAAAATATTTTCCATAGCTTTCATAAATGGAGGTGGTCCACAAAGATAAAAATCTGAATTTAAGTTTACATTGTCTTTAAGAAAATCTTTATTTACATACCCAGTATAATCATAGTCTACACCTTTCACATCTTCAGATAAAGGATCAGAATAAAATACAGTATTTTCAATATTTTTTAATTTAGCTATATTTCTTATATCATCTTTGAATGGATGCATCTTAGAATTTTGTACTGCTTGTATAAAGTGAATATTAGTTCTAATAGATGATTCTTCATACAGCATAGATAATAATGGAGTAATACCAATTCCGCCTGAGATTAGAACTATATCATTATTTTTATTTTTTATAGTGAATAATCCAGTTGGAACCATTGCTTCAATGGAATCACCGATATTAAGATTTTCATGTAAATAAGTACTAATTAATCCACCATTAATTTTTTTGACACTTATTCTATAAATGTCTTCATTAGGAAACATAGAAAGACTATAAGTTCTTATAACATTTTTATATTTAGGATCATTTGTTTTTATTTTGAAAGGTAGGAATTGACCAGCTTTATGCTTTATAAGCTTACTTCCATCCTTTGCTTTAAAATAGAATGAAATAATATCAGTGCATACTTCAATTTTATCAACTAATACTAATTCTTTAAAACCATCCCAATTTTTATTATTCATACAATACCCTCCTTATGATTATTAAATAATAATTATTATTATCTAATAGAAGCGGAGAAAAGTCAATATATATAGTATATTCTATCAAAGAAATTTATGAATTATGTTGTAAAGAAAAATTAAATAATTAAAAGTTAAATAAATAGGAATAATACTTAATATAGTTTTTTATGAGGTGATATTATGAAAAAAGATATATTAGATAAACTAGAGCTTAAAAATTATGAAAATTTATCAAGTAATAGAATGAATGATAGTATACTTGGAATAAGTAGAGACTTAGACCATTTGAAAATCAATGATGATTTTTCTAATGATGAATTAATAGAAGATGAATTTAGTATTATAGAAAGTAATTTTTATATTGATTTATCAGATGTAATAGAAAATAATAAGATAAATAACAATGATAAGGATAAAGTGGATATTAGTGCATTACCTTTAGAAAATAATTCAAATGGGGATTAAAATTTACTATTTTAAGAGAGAAAAGCTATATTGTAAGAATAGCTATTAATAAATTAGAATAGTAGTATAAAGCTTAAAAATTAAGTATGAATGATACAAATAGTAGTACCACAGTTAAGGAAAAATACCTTTCTGGTGGTGCTTTTTTATTTTTTAGTATATTCATAAAATAAAATAAAATAAAGATCGAAAAAGTGGGAGTGATAATAATGAAAGTTGGAGTAATAATGGGTGGGATATCATCAGAAAGAGAAATAAGCTTACAGTCAGGTGAGCAAGTTTTATTAAATTTGAATAAAGATAAATATGAAGAGATAATTCCTATAATAATAGATTCTAAAAGTGAAGTAATTGAAAAAGTAAAAGGAATAGATTTTGCATTTTTAGCTTTGCATGGAAAATTTGGAGAAGATGGAACTATTCAAGGTTTACTTGAAACTATGGGAATACCTTATAGTGGATGTAGAGTATTACCAAGTGCTATATGTATGAGTAAAGGGTTAACTAAGAGAATAGTAAAAACTGTTGGTGTAGATACAGGAAAGTGGTTAATAGTAAAATCAATTGATGAAATAGATTATAAAAAAATAAAAGAATTACAATATCCTGTATTTATTAAACCTAATAATGGTGGTTCAAGTGTTGCTACATTTTTAGTTAGAAGAGAAGATGAAGTGGAAATGGCAGTAAGAGAAGGATTAAAATATGATAATGAAATAATAATAGAAGAATATATAAATGGAGAAGAAATAACATCTTTTGTGTTAAATGGAGAAGTTTTTCCCACAGTTATGATCAAGTCAAAAAAAGGTGAATTCTTTGATTATACTTCTAAGTATGAGGAAAATGGGGCAGCAGAAGAAGTAGTTATATTAGAAGAAAAGTTACAAGAAAAAATTAATAATATTTCAAAAAAAGTTTGGGATATTTTAGGTTGCAATAGTTATGCACGAATTGATATGATAGTAAGAGATGAAATACCTTATTTGCTAGAAGTAAATACACTTCCAGGAATGACAAAACAAAGTTTAATTCCTAAAAGTGCAAAGGTACGAGGATTAGAATTTAGTGAATTATTAGATAAAATAATAGAGAGTTCACTACTTTAGGAGTTGTGAGATAATGATATTTTCTAAAATAGAGTTTAATGATGAAGAACCGTTATATTTACAAATAGAAAATTATATAAAGAGTATGATTGACAGTAATCTTCTTGTATCAAATGGAAAGCTCCCTGCTACAAGGGAGCTTTCTAAATTACTTGGTGTAAGTAGAAATTCTGTAATAACTGCATATGAAAATCTTGAAGAAAAAGGTGTTTTATATACAGTAAAGGGACGGGGAACTTTTGTTTCAGAGGTTAGGTCAATAAATGAAGATGGATGGAAGGTTTCTTGGAGTAAAAAAGTAAATGATTATGGCAAACTTGCAGAAAAATTAGATATCGTAAAAAGTGAAATACCATGGGAAAAGAATTTAATATCTTTTAAAAGTATATCACCAGATGGCGAATTGTTTGATATGGAAGAGTTTAAAAAAGCATTTTTAAATAGAATTTCAATAGAAGAACATAAGATTTTAAACTATGGATATGCAAAAGGTTATAAACCACTTATTGAATATCTTTTAAAATATATGAATACAAAGGGCGTGGATACCAGAGGTAAAGATATTATAATTACTAATGGATTTACAGAAGGATTGGAGATGCTTCTTACTGCATATACAAATAAAGGAGATAAAATTATTTGTGAAAATCCAACTCATAATACAGCTATTAAGATTATGAAGGTTCATGGAGTAGAAGTAGTGGGTGTTTCTATGACAGAAGAGGGAGTAGATATTAACGAATTAGAAGATAAGTTAAAAAGCAATAATATAAAGTTTGGATATTTAATTCCTTCATATCACAATCCAACTGGAATTGTAATGAAAGGTGAAAGAAGATATTCTGTTTATAATTTATTTAAAAAGTATAATGTACCTATAATTGAGGATGGATTTAATGAAGAACTTTTATATAATAGTACTCATGTATCTCCAATAGCAGCCCTTGATAATGGTGGAAGTGGAGTTATTTATATAGGGAGTTTTTCTAAAATATTATTTCCAGGAATACGAGTTGGATGGATTCTTGCAGATAAAAATGTTATAGATATATTAGAAAGTGTAAAAAGGTGTAAAAATATTCATACATCATTTTTAGATCAAGGAATACTTTATGAGTATTTGCGTTCGGGGGCTTTTGAAAGGCAAATAAAAAAGGTTAGAAAAGTATATAAGGAAAAATATGAGTTTACTATAAAATGTATTAATAAATATATTAAGCCAACCTTTATATGGGGAGAAGGAGGACTTCATATTTATATTAAAATAAAAGGTGTAGATTCAAGGAAACTTTTAGAGGAGTGTTATAGAAAAAATGTTATATTTACACCAGGAGATATATTTTCGGTAGATGATAGTTGTAAAGAGTGTTTAAGGTTAGGACTTTCTAGATTATCTCTTGAAGAGATAGAAAATGGTATCAAAACTATAGGTAAAGTAATTGAAAAATTTAAATAATAGTTAAATATAAAGGAATTTTAAGAGGTAAGAAAAAATATTCTTATCTCTTAAAATTTGTTTTGCAAAAGTATTATAAAGATGATATCCTATGTAATTGTGAAATAATATGTTAGGAGGGGATGATGAGATGAAAAATAATATGACTAATGATATGACTAAAGGAAATCCTGTTAAGTTAATATTACTATTTTCAATACCTTTATTAATAGGAAATGTATTTCAACAATTTTACAGTATGGTAGATACTATAATAGTTGGTAGATTTGTAGGTGTTGATGCTTTAGCAGCAGTTGGTGCAACAGGATCTATGGTGTTTTTAGTTAATGGATTTGTCACAGGATTAACTAGTGGATTTGCAGTTTTAGTATCGCAAAAATTTGGGGCAAAGGATGAAGAGGGTCTCCGTAAGGCTGTTGCTAGTGCAGTAACTTTAACAGTTATTTCAGTAATTGTAGTTACATTAGTAAGTTTGATAGGAGCAAAGCCTTTATTAAATTTAATGAATACTCCTGAAAATATTATGGCTGATGCTCATACATATATAAAAATAATTTATGGAGGAATTATAGCAACAGTTGCATATAATTTAATAGCAAGTATATTAAGAGCTTTAGGTGATAGTAAAACACCATTATATTTTTTAATAGTGGCTTCTATTTTAAATGTTATTTTAGATTTAGTGTTTATAATTAACTTTAAAATGGGAGTAGCAGGTGCTGCATATGCAACTATTATTTCGCAAGGTGTATCTGCTATACTTTGTTTAGTTTATACTTATAAGAAATTTATTATTTTAAGGCTTAAAAAAGAAGATTTTAATGTTAAAAGAAAATATTATCATAAGCATTTAAAGATAGGGATTCCAATGGCACTTCAGTTTTCAATAACAGCTATAGGAATAATGACTGTTCAAGGTGCCTTAAATGTATTTGGTTCTATAGTTATTGCCTCATATACAGCAGCATCAAAGGCATTACAGCTTGTTATGCAACCAGCAATTACTTTTGGTGTTACTATGGCTACATATTGTGGACAAAATCTTGGTGCTAAAGAGTATGGACGTATAAAAGAAGGGGTTAAAGAATGTACTAAAATTTCAATTATCACAAGTATTATTGCTGGAGCAGTTTTAGTATTCCTTGGGAAATATTTTGTTATGATGTTTATAAGTAATCCTGATGCTGAAATATTAAGATATGCACAACAAGTGCTTGATATATCTGCTATATTCTTTATACCTTTGGGATTAATATTTATATATAGAAATGCACTTCAAGGCATAGGTGATTCATTTGTTCCAATGATGGCTGGAGCATATGAACTTATAGCAAGAGCTATAGTTGCGTTTACTTTACCAAGTCAGTTAGAGTTTATGGGAATATGTTTAGCTGATCCAGTTGCTTGGCTTGCAGCTGTAATTCCATTAGGTATTACTTATTTTAAAAGAATAAAAAGTTTATTAAGGCATGGAAATATCAAGGCTTAAATCTAGTTAGTAAAAGATGATATAAAATGATTTTAGATTGTTTTATATCGTCTTTTTATTTTTTTCTATAAAGTGAACATATTACTTGAGATATACATCTAATAGATGTAATACTTAGCTAAGTAATAAATTTAGGGGGAGGAATATGGAACTTATATCATTTTTAAACTATAAAAAGAAGTCTAATATTATTAAAGCTAAAAATGGGGATAATGAAGCTTTTTTAGAGTTAATTAACGAAAATAAATTAAATATTTATAGAGTTGCAAGAGGAATTTTAAGCAATGAACATGATATAGAGGATGCTATACAAAATACTATTATTAAAGCTTATGAAAAGATTAATACTTTAAAGAAAAATGAATTTTTTAGGACATGGTTAGTAAGAATTTTAATTAATGAGTGTAATGAAATTATTAGAAAGAATAAACGTATAGTTTCTATTAATGAAAGTAACCATGAAGAAAAATATAATGATTATTATGAAAATATAGACTTAACAAATGCAATTAATTCATTAAGTGAGGAATTAAGAGTAACAACAGTATTATTTTACTTTGAAGATATGTCAATAAAAGATATAGCATTAATACTTAACATTCCAAATGGGACGGTAAGATCAAGACTTTCTAGAGCAAGAAAAATTCTTAGAGAAATTATAGGAGACGATGCAGAATGAAGTTAAACGATGAATTATTTGATAAAAAAGTTAAAGAAAAATTAAAATTAGAAAATAATGTTGTACCGGATTATGTTAATAATGCTTTCAAAAATGGAATGATTAAGGGGTTAAATAATAAGAGGAAAAAGTCTAAAAATATAGCTGGTATGGTATCAGCATGTATAGCTGTAACTATTATTTTGGGAGTTACGTTACCAACATATGCAGGAGATTTACCTATTTTAAGAAACATAGTTGATTATTTCACTGATAGTAGGTATAAAAATTATGATAAATATGCTTCAGATTTAAATGTGTCAAAGGAAAGTAATGGAGTTACAATTACTATAAATAAAGTTATTTATGATGGATTAGATTTAGAAGTTTTTTATACAGTAGAAGGAGATAAAATAGTTGGACAAATTCCAAGTCTACTTGATGTGAATACAAAAATTAATGGAAAGGAAGTTGCATTTGGAAGTGGTAGTAATGGAGAGTTATTAGAGAATCTAAGTGTAGGAAATGTAACTTATGCAGTAAGTGAAAGAAGTATGGTACCAAGGGAACTTCAAAGTGAAAGCTTTTATGGAGGATATGTAGATATTCCAGATGAATTTTTATTTTCTATGGAAATAGATTCAATATCAATAGGTGATAGTATTATTAAAGGTAACTGGAATTTTGATATACAAGTTACTAATGAACTTGTTAAAGGTGAGGTTGATGAATATAAATTAAATGAATCACTAAATAGTATTAACGAAAGTGTTAATATAAATAAATTGCTAATAACACCAATAAATACATCTATTCAAGGTACGTATTTAGGAGAAGAAGGAATTGAGTTTGAATTCTTAGTTTTTGATGATAAAGGAAGATATATATCAGCTAAGGGAGGAAATGAATTTGGAAGTAGAGTAAATAATGAAGAATATATTAATTATTTTAATAAACAATTTCAAGAGGTGTATGAAGATACTGAATCATTAACATTTATTCCATATAAATATAGATCTAATTATGAGGGAGTTAAAACTGCAACATTTGAGACAAAAGAAAATGAAGATGGAAAGGAAGTTATAATTAGAAGTAATAGTATTAAAAAGGGAAATGAGTCATTTAAATTAAATGCAGACTTAAATTTAAATGGTGAAACACAATTAAAAACTATAATGGAAGATGAATATGGATATATAACTAAAGTTCAAGTAGGAGATGGTAAAACTAAATTGTATATAAAGTCAGATTATAATATACTTGCAGCACCAATAGCAATTAGAGATAAAGAAAGTGGTAGGGAGATAGTAGCAGTTGATAATTTTGACAATATGGAGATTAAGACAAGCAAATACTTGCATGAGACAGGAGAAGTGTTAGTAGAGTATTACGGTGAACTTGAAGGAGATAATTATGAAATAATATATTATGATTATACAAATATAATAAGTATTTATAATGAAAATAACTTTAATGTTGATTTAAGATGAAGTTTTTAGAGGAACTAATCCCATTGAAAGAATTTCTTCATCTACTGCAATATTAAATTATATAAATAAGAGGAGTGCAATTACGTTTGTAACAACACATGATAAAGAGTTAACTCATGCATTAAAAGATATTTATGATTTTTATTATTTTAGTGAAGATGTAGATTGTGAGAAAGGTTTATCTTTTGATTATAAATTAAAAGGCGGAATTGTGAAATCAAGGAATGCTATTAAGCTTTTAGAGTATATGGGGTATCCAATAGAAATAATTGAGGAGGCTATGAGCTTAACAGAATTATTCGAAAAATAAAATGCTCTATTGTTGTGATTTATACCTAAAATTTTAATATATGTATTTTGGATATTTTAATGTTAAAGAATGATAAAGCTATAAAAATTATTAGCAAAATATATTGACAATTAATATATTTAGGAATATCATAAGGTAAAAGTTAAATTCTTTGAAAGAAAGAGTAAGTATTTATTGAGTATCTAAAGCGAGTAGGGATGGTGTAAGCCTATGTGAAAGAAAATACTGAAAGACATTCTGGAGAAGCTTATCTGAAAATTATAGTAGGATAAGACGGATATCCCACGTTATAGGGACTTGAGATAACAAAGTATTTATATAATATATTGTTAAATTAGGATGGTACCGTGAAGATATAAGCTTTCACTCCTAAATGGAGTGAAAGCTTTTTGTTTTTAATGGATAGTTGTAATTTGAAGTTTAGTATCTAGTATTGGTATACATTTTAAATTGATTTTTATATTGACTTTGTTAAAAAGGGTGGTACCGCAAATTGATTTTGCCCCTTGAGTTTTGATACTCAAGGGGATTTTTTAGTTAAGTAGTTTTATTAAGCGCGCAATAAAATTACTTAATAGTAAATTAATTATAAAATAAATTTAAAATGGCAATTTGGAGGTAAAATAAATGAAAAGAAGATTAGTTAGTGAATTAAATAGTTGTATTAATAATAAAGTTAATATCCAAGGATGGGTATATAAGGTTAGAAAATTAAAGAGTATATCTTTTGTTATATTAAGAGATAGAAGTGGTTTAGTCCAATGTATAGTAGATAACAGTAAATTTGATATATCTAATATAAGGTTAGAATCAGTAGTATCAGTTACAGGAGAAGTAAAGGAAAGTAATAATAAATTAAATTTTTTTGAGATTGTAGTTGAAGAGATAGAAGTTATAAATAATTCAATAAATGAGTTGCCAATAGAAGTTAATAAGGAATTTTTGGAATGTAATTTAGATACTATGTTAAGTAATAGAGTATTAAGTTTAAGACATCCAAAAATAAATGCTATTTTTAAAGTTCAAAATGAAATAGTTAATGGATTTAGAGAATTCTTAAATAGTAAAGGATTTACAGAAATTCGTACGCCTAAAATTGTAAAAGAAGGAGCAGAAGGAGGAGCGGATCTTTTTGAGGTTAAATATTTTGAAGATAAAGCTTATTTAGCAACTAGTCCTCAATTTTATAAACAAATGATGGTGTCTGCTGGTTTTGAAAGAGTTTATGAAATTGGGCATGCATATAGAGCAGAGGAGCATAACACTAATAGGCATCTTAATGAGTATGTAAGCATGGATTTAGAAATGGGATTTATTAATGATGAAAAAGATATTATGAATATTGAAGAACAAATGTTAAAGTATATATTAAACAAGTTAAATATTAACTGTAAGGAATATTTTGAATTATTAGAAGTAAGTATTCCAGAGATAAAAGAGAGCATTCCAAGAGTTGATTTTAACGAAGCATTAAATATCTTAAAGAAAGAATATAACAAGAGTGATTTAGAAGGAGACTTAGACCCAGAAGGTGAAAAGTTAATTTATAAATATATAAAAGAAAAGTATAATAGTGAATTTGTATTTTTAACTAATTACCCAAGAAAAAAACGACCAATGTATACTATGCCATTAGGAGAGAAAGGAACTCATAGCTTTGACTTATTATTTAAAGGTATAGAAATAACTACAGGTGGTCAGAGAATTCATGAATATGAAAAATTAATTGAAAATATAAAATACAAAGGATTTAATCCGCAGGAATATGATAGTTATTTAGATGTATTCAAATATGGTATGCCTAAGCATGGGGGACTTGCCATTGGATTAGAAAGAATAACAGCAAAATTATTAGATTTAGAAAATGTTAGAGAAGCAACACTATTTACCAGAGATAGAAAAAGATTAATTCCGTAGAATTAACCGTTGAATAATATTGTTCGTCACGTGGAACCCCAAAATTAATGATATACCCTCCAGGAATTGTGTAATTTGCGTTAAGAATTTATATTGTTTTTTCCAGAAAAAAGAGCTAAAGCTTCGAAAGTCA
>URGW01000044.1 GCA_900547475.1 uncultured Clostridium sp.
GAGCGAAGCGACTTTCGAAGCTTTAGCAGTTTTTATGGAAAGAAAGATATAAATTCTTAACGAAAATTACACAATTCCTGGAGATAATATCATTAATTTTCGTCATCACGGCAATTCAAGCTCTAACGAACAATTTAGTCAAATTTGACGTTGTAGTAAGTTTGGAATATTTCAATCATGGTATTAATATAATCGAGTTGATCCGCTGATCTATTAAGGCCCTTAGTAAATAAGGCAATAAATGAATTTTTATTACATTTATTTATGTTCTTATAATAATCTCTAGATACTTTCCAAAATTTTTGAGGAAATGCTAAATAAGCTAAAATATATTTTAAATCAGAATCAGTTAAGTTATTAATCTTTAGATAAGTATTAATTATATCTACAGTTAAAGCGGGATTCCAATTTGTAGTTGATCTTTTTAATAGTCTTCGTAAAAAATAAGCTAAGTCATGAGCACAATAGTCTTTTTTGCATTTATCAAAATCTATTATCCAAACATCTTTATTATCTATTAATATATTTTTATTTACGTAGTCACCATGACATAAAGATATATTTAAATTAGAATTATCTATAGAAGAAGCTATTTCAAGTGAAAGTTTTGCTAGAGATAAGTTACTATCTAAATTGTTTAGATATAGTTTTGAAAATTTATCTTTATATGTTGAAGCTAAATTTGCAGTTTCTAGAATATCGTTAAAATGTTTATTTATAGATAAATAGTAGTCTTCTAATCCAATTCTATTTGTACTTCCTTTAATAGGGGTAAAGTTTTTAGAACATTTATGTAATTTAGCTAGAGTTTTAATTGAAAGCCTTATATCCATAATGGAATCAAAATTACATTTAGTACCTTCAACCCAAGGGGTTAATATAAATAACATATCTTTGTAATATATAAATCTATTATTATCTATAGAAGGTAATAGTTTAGGAACCATTACATTGTTTCTATATAGCCATTCCATTGCAGAGTAGACGAAAAGTAGATTTTCTTCATCATAATAAACCTTTTTTAGGCAATAATTTTTATTATTAGAAGTTACTTTAAAAACAGCTCTTTGTTTTTCTGTATCTTTAAACTTTACCATAGTAATATTAGCATCTTTCAAAAAAAACTTAGGTAATATATATTTTTTTATATTATCAACATCTATAAGCTTATTATCGTTACTCATTGTAAAACTCCTTGTATAAATTTCTTATTATAATAATATTATGAAAAACATATAAATATACATATGATAGAAATGAATTAGTATATAATACTTTATTATTAAATATATAAAATAGAGGTTTTTTAAGAAATATATAGAATAAGTTATTTGGAGGTGAGGTAAGTGGATATAAGGGAGAGAGTAGAAAAAAACGAGAACTTGACATTAATTCCTCAGGCTATTCATAGTAATAAAAGTAGTGGAAGAGTATTATATGAGGAACCTGATAGTATCAGGACATGTTTTATGGTAGATAGAGATAGAATAATTCATTGTAAATCTTTCAGAAGACTTAAACATAAAACTCAAGTATACATACGTACTTTTGGAGATCATTATAGAACTAGGCTTACTCATACTCTAGAAGTATCGCAAATAGCAAGAACTATTGGGATAGGTATAGGCTTAAATGAGATGTTAATAGAGGCAATTGCATTAGGGCATGATTTAGGACATGTAGCATTTGCCCATAATGGAGAAGAAGTACTTGATAAATTTTTAGATAGTGGGTTTAGGCATAATGAGCAAAGTGTAAGAATAGTTGAGAAGTTGGAGAGAAATGGAAGAGGGTTAAATTTAACAAAGGAAGTTATTGATGGAATATTAAATCATAGTGGATTAGGAAATAAAGAAAATAATTCAAAAACATTAGAAGGTAGAGTAGTTAAATATAGTGATAAAATAGCATATTTAAATCATGATATTGATGACTCAATTAGAGCAGGACTTTTAATGGAAGAAGATTTACCTAAAGAAGTAATTAGTGTTTTAGGAAATAGTCATTCTCAAAGAATTCAAGTTTTAGTTACTGATATGATAAATGAAACACAAAAGAATTTAAAAGATGGAATATATGATATAAAACAAAGTAATGAAGTTAAAGAAGCTATGATAGAGCTAAGAAGATATATGTTCTCTAATATATATTTAGGGGATGTATTAAAAGAGGAAAGAGAAAAAGCAAAATTTATTTTAACTCATGTAATAGAATATTATTATAGAAATAGTGAAGAGTTACCGGAGTTATATCAAAGAATAGCTGATGAAGAAGGACTAAAAAGAGGCGTTGCAGATTATATTGCTGGAATGACAGATGATTATTGTCTTTCAACCTTTAATAAAATATATGTGCCAAAGTTTGTAATTTATTAGTAAAAAAGTTGTATA
The DNA here is from genome assembly GCA_900547475.1 of uncultured Clostridium sp. GTDB lineage: Bacteria > Bacillota > Clostridia > Clostridiales > Clostridiaceae > Clostridium. The sequence goes on from URGW01000044.1 coordinate 2,391, forward strand.
ATACAAAAAAATTGGGAACAATAAATTTTGTAGAATAAAGAGGATTTTTACAATACAAATAGAATAAATAATATTAGGGTAGAATTAAAATAGAAATCCAATAAGAGTGACATAATAAAATAAATTTAATTTAAAAAGTAAGAAGGAATTTATAACAATATGTCGAATTATATAGAATGGATAAATATTAGTATAGTAAGGAGGGATCTCCTTGCAGATTTCTGAAGAAATTTTAGAAAAGATAAAATCACAAAATGATATTGTTGATGTAATTTCAGAAAGGGTTAGGCTAAGGAAGTCAGGAAGAAACTTCACAGGACTATGCCCTTTTCATAATGAAAAGACACCATCTTTTTCAGTATCACAAGAGAAACAAATTTACAAGTGTTTTGGATGTGGAGAAGCTGGAAATGTTATTTCTTTTGTTATGAAAGAAAAAAACTTACCTTTTATTGAAGCTGTAAAATATTTGGCAAATAGAGCCAATATTCCTTTGGAAATGAATAATGGAGAAAAAAGTAAATCAGCAAAGAAAAAGGAGCTGCTATATAGAGTAAATGTTGAAGCAGCAAAATTTTTCTTTTCAAATCTTATGAATAATCAAAATGCAAAAGAGTATTTTTTAAATAGAGGCATTAAGGAAGAAACAATTAAAAAGTTTGGTTTAGGCTTTGCTAATGATAGTTGGAATAGTCTGATGTTTTATTTAAGAAAAAAAGGTATTAATGATACTTTATTAGAAGAAGCTGGACTTATTTCCGTAAATAAAGAAAAGGGGAGTAAGTATGATAGATTTAGAAATAGAGTAATATTTCCAGTATTTGATTATCAAGGAAGAGTAATTGGATTTGGTGGAAGAGTATTAGATGATTCAAAACCTAAATATTTAAATTCACCAGAAACTTTAGTATTTCAAAAGGGAACAAATTTATATGGCTTAAATTTTGCGTTAAAGCATAATATGAGTGAAAGGTATTTTGTAATTGTTGAAGGATATATGGATTTAATATCTTTACATCAATATGGTATTACTAATGTAGTAGCATCATTAGGAACTGCACTTACTATCAACCAAGCTAGGCTGCTAAAACGATATGCGGATAAAGTTATAATTTCATATGATGCAGATATGGCAGGTCAAATGGCTACATTAAGAGGACTAGAAATATTAAGAACTGCTGGGTTCGATGTTAGAGTGTTGAATATTCCACAAGGAAAGGATCCAGATGAGTATGTACGCAGTAATGGAAAAGAAGCATTTTTAAAATTAATTAATTCTGCAGAGCCTTTAATTGATTATAGAATGAAAAAGGCTGAAGAAGGAATTGATTTTAAAAACAGTCAATCTTTAATATTATATGCCAAAAGAATAATGGAAATTATTTCAGATTTGGATCCTGTGGAAAAAGATGTTTATATAAAAAAAGCATCAGAAAATACTGGTATAAAAGAGCAAACTCTATATGATATTCTTAAAAGTAAGATGAAAGATAATAGAGAAAATAATTTTAGGAATAATAAGGAAGAAGATAGGTCAAAATTATATGTAGAACCAGGATTTTTAAAAGCAGAAAGAGCAATTTTGAAAATTATGTTAGAAAATAAGGAGTATCTACAGTATATAGAGGAAAGAATATCGGAAAACGACTTTATTTTGCTAGAACATAAAGAAATTTTCACTATTATTATATTAGCTAAAGGGGAAAATATAAATAATATAGATTCATTTATAGAGTCAAAGCTAAATAACACAAAATCTATTGGAGAATTAGTCAAAATTAGAGAAGAGAATATATTCTTTGCAAATGATGTTAAAGTTCAAATTAATGATTTCATTAATGAAATACATTCATATAAATTAAAGCAAAGGATAGATCAACTAAGAAAAGAACAAAAAGAGCTTGAAAACCAAGGTAAAATTGAAGAATCTATAAAATTAGCCATAGAGTTAGCAAGTATTACTAAAAGGTTGAAAGAAAGCAAGAGAGTATTATAGTTGGTCATATAACGAAAGGAGGTAGTCAGCTAGTGGAAGAAAAAACAAAAGTAAATAAGAATAAGCCTAAGGATAGTCAAGATAGAAATAATAAAATGAATATTGTTAAGAACCTACTTGATAAAGGTAAAAAAAATGGGGTATTAACATATCAAGAAATATTAGATGAGGTAGAAAATATAGATCTAAGTCCTGAGCAAATTGAAAAAATCTATGAAGTTTTAGAATCAATGGGAATAGAAGTTCAAGGTGTGTCTAATGATATTGATATCGTTGAAGAGGAAATAGATTTATCAGTACCAGAGGGGATTGCAATTGATGATCCTGTTAGAATGTATTTAAAGGAAATAGGAAAGGTACCTCTATTATCTTCAGAAGAAGAAATGGAGCTTGCAAAACAAATTGAGGAAGGTAGTCAGTATGCTAAGAAGAAGCTTGCTGAAGCAAACCTTAGACTTGTTGTAAGTATAGCTAAGAGATATGTTGGTAGAGGGATGTTATTCTTAGACTTAATTCAAGAAGGAAATCTTGGCTTAATAAAAGCTGTAGAAAAGTTTGATTTTAGAAAAGGATTTAAATTTTCAACTTATGCTACATGGTGGATAAGACAAGCGATTACAAGAGCCATAGCTGATCAGGCTAGAACTATTAGAATACCGGTTCATATGGTAGAGACAATAAACAAATTAATAAGAGTACAAAGACAATTATTACAAGAGTTAGGAAGAGATCCATTCCCAGAAGAAATTTCTAAAGTAATGGATTTACCGGTGGAAAAGGTTAGAGAAATTCAAAAAATAGCACAAGAGCCTGTTTCTTTAGAAACACCTATAGGAGAGGAAGAAGATTCTCACTTAGGAGATTTTATTCCAGATGATGATGCACCTGCACCAGCAGAAGCAGCAGCATTTACAATGCTAAAAGAACAATTAATAAATGTATTAGACACTCTAACTCCAAGAGAAGAAAAAGTACTAAGATTAAGATTTGGTTTAGATGATGGAAGAGCTAGAACTCTTGAAGAAGTTGGTAAAGAATTTAATGTCACAAGAGAGAGAATTAGACAAATTGAAGCTAAAGCATTAAGAAAGCTTAGACACCCATCTAGAAGTAAGAAACTAAAAGATTACTTAGATTAATGAATTAGCACCAACATTGGTGCTAATTTTTATATTAGATAGTATTTATTAATTAAATAAATTTTATAAAATAACATAACTTAATAAGGTAAAGATAAATATAGAAAATAATAATTATAAAAGTGTTATTTTTATTTAATATCAAAAGATAAATAATTATAATATTAGAGGTAGTTAAAATGGATGTTAGTAAAAGAATTGAATTTATAATTGAAAATTTAGAAAAAGTTAATACAATTGCAGATATAGGTACTGATCATGGATATGTTCCTTTAATAGCATTAGAAAGAGAACTTTGTGAAAAAGCAATTGCTTGCGATATTAACAAGGATCCATTAGATAAGGCAAGACTTAATGCTATTTTAGAAGGAATTGGAGATGAACTTGAATTTAGATTAGGTGGAGGGTTTGAACCACTTAATGTAAGTGAAGCAAATGAAGTTGTTATAGCTGGAATGGGAGGAAATTTAATAAGAGATATATTAGAAGCTGATATAGAAAAAGTAAAATCAGTTGATTATTTAATTTTAGTGCCAGCTCAAAATCCAGAGGTATTAAGAGAGTATTTATATACAAATAATTATGAGATTATAAAAGAAGATTTATGTTTTGATGAAGGAATATATTATGAATTATTTAAAGTAAGAAGTGCTGAAGGAAATGCAACTGAATTAGATAATATATACTATGAAATAAGTCCTATATTATTAAGAAGTAAAAATCCATTAATGAAAGACTATTTACAATTTAAATTAGATGAATACAATAGAATTTTAGGATTTATAACAGAAGCTACTGTAAGTGCAAATAAGAGAAGAGAAGAGATAAAAGAAAAGATAAGTATAATTACTTCTATGTTAAATTATTTGTAAGGTGATTTTATGAGAATAATAAATGATATAATTAAAGAAATGGAAGTTTTAGCTCCAAATTATTTAAAGGAAGACTTTGATAATGTAGGGTTAATGGTAGGTGACAGAAATAAAGAAGTTAATAAGGTATTATTAGCATTAGATTGCACATTAAAGGTTATAGAAGAAGCTAAGAGAGAAGAGGTTGATTTAATAATAACTCATCATCCTTTAATTTTTAGAAAGCCAAGTAATATAACTACTGATACATTACAGGGGAAAAAGATTATAGAACTTATAAAAAATGATATTTCATTATATTCAAGTCATACTAATTTAGATTCTGCTCTAAATGGTTTAAATCATACTATAGTTTCTATATTGGGATTTGAAGAGTCTACTATATTAGAAAAAAACAAAACTGTAAGTAGTGCAGGGCTTGGTAGAATAGTAAAATTAGATAAAGAAGTTAAATTAGAAAACTTAATAGAAGAAGTTAAAAGAAAATTAAATATAAGTAATTTAAGAGTTGTTAAAGGAAATGATACAGTTTCTAAAATTGCTATAATAAATGGTAGTGGTCAAGATTTTATAGCTAAAGCTATGAAATTAGGGGTAGATACAGTGATTACTGGAGATACTACATATCATTTTGCTTCTGATTATAAAGAAATGGGTATAAATATACTTGATGTTGGTCATTTTGCATCAGAGCAAATTGTATTTTTTAATGTTATGAAGCAAATAGAGAGTAAATTTGATGATATAGTATTTATAGAATCAAAAGTCGAAGAAGATCCATTTACATTTGAATAAAAAATAATTTAAGGTAAAACACTAGATATTAATTTAGTGTTTTATTTTTAAGTAAAAAAGAAAAACATTAGGCTTAAACCTAATGTTTTTCATGTTGCGAGATGATCCGTAAGCGGAGTTCTGTATTAAGCAATCATCTATCTAGGCTTACTGTTGCCAGCAAGCTCAAGCGACACACCACATGGCGGGACGGGCAATCCCATAATGCCATTACTCGGTCTTGCTCCAGGTGGGGTTTACATAGCCATGATGTCACCACCATGCTGGTGAGCTCTTACCTCGCCTTTCCACCCTTACCAGTCACAAAAGTGAACTCAGTTAAATAATATAACTTCTGGCGGTATATCTCTGTTGCACTATCCTTCAAGTCGCCTTGACTGGCCGTTAACCAGCACCCTGCCCTATGGAGCTCCGACTTTCCTCTCCTAGCTTAAAAGCTAGCAGCGATTGCATGTATCACTCGCAGAATTTATGATAACATATATTTTAAAATATTACAAATAGTTTTTTTAAACAAAGGATAAAATGATAAACAACATTATAATTATTATCCAGCTATAGATGCCTATTCCAGAAAATAATAAAGTTATTCCTATAAGTATTAATATGCATATTCGGGCTCTAGGGTTAGGACATGATGGTTGTTTAGGTTTTGCTGATGGGGTTTTAATTGCACATATTATATCATTAACGGTTTCCCTAAAGACTTTGCCCCAATCTGTTTTTTTTGACATTATTTCAACTCCAGAAATTATTCTTATTATAATATATGCATTTATAATAAGATAAAGTAATAAATTTTCAAGTATATATTTTAGTAAAAATAAAGTCTCACTAATAATTAAATAAGTATATAATGAAATATGAACATAGGATAAGGAGAGAATAAGTGAGACATAGTAGGTCATTTAAAAAAAAGAATATTGATTTGGAAGATGATAATGAGAAAGAAAGATATTTTGAGCTTAGTGAAGATGACTTACGAGAGTTATCGCTATTAAATAACGCATTAATCTCAATATATTTATTTATAATATCAGATATAATATTTTATGATTCTACTATTAATGCAATTGAAAATATAGTTAAGAAAAACGATAATCAAAAAATAATTGCGGAAGTAGAAGCAATTGAGTCCGGTTACTTAGAATTGATATCAAAGTTAATATTAATAAATGTTGATATATCTAGATATAATCATTTATATAAAAAATTTATAAATGGAAAAAAAGAAGATTTATTAAAACCAGAGTTAGATATAACAATAGGAGATGGATTTCAAATATTAACATACTTTTTTATTGTTATTGGATTTATAGGGACTTATAAAGTAAATAAGATTAAAAATATTTCTATCGATGATAGCAAAGAATTATCATTATTACTTTCACAGTTAGATGGTATAAATATAAGGTTTTATGCAGATTATCTTGCATATATAAGTATTTTAGAAAGTATGCAACTAGTTTATAACAAATATAAAAAGGAGAAAAATATAAGAGTAAGTCCTGATATTCCTGCAATTCAATCTGCCATTTGTTATTTTTTATCTAGACTTATACTTGCTAATGTAGCTTTTACTAGATACGATGAATTATATAAGAAATATGGAAAAACACAGTATAGGGATTTATTGCAACCTAATGTATCTATAAATGTTGGAAATGTTTTTGGTGTAATAGGTTGTATTTATATATTATTAGGATTTATAGAACGTTATGAGAGAAATATTAATGGACCTATATTTGGTATATAAAATTAAAAGAGGGAACTCAAAAATCAATATTAGATATTGATATTTTGAGTTAACCTCTTTTAATTTAAAAGTTATTCTAAAGTTGTTAATGAATCCATTAGCTCTCTAACTTTCCATTCATCTTTTAGGTCTGTCATTGTTAGTATTGTATCACCAGCTCTAATAATTGTATTACCCTTTGGTACTATAGAATCTTCACCACGTTTAATAGATACTATAAGTGTATTTTCAGGTAAATTAAGAGAATTTAATGTAGTTTTTTCTATTTTTGAACCAAAATGCACTACATTAGTTATAATCAATTTTTTATTACTATGACTATGATATTCATTAATATTATTTTTAAGTAGAAGATTTTCTAGTAGGGAATCATATATAGGAACACTTTTTAATAAATCTGCAACTATATATGCTATTATTGAAACTATTGTAAGTGACAATAAATGTGTAAATGAACCAGTCATTTCAGTTATTAATATTATTCCAGTTATAGGTGCACGAACTATTGCAGTAAAATATCCTGCCATAGATAAAATTATAAAATTATTAAAAAGTTCAGGGCTAATTCCAAGATAATTTATTGAAATATAGCCAAAAACAGCTCCAAAAGTTCCTCCTATTATAAGAAGAGGAAAAAATATACCTCCAGGTGCACCAGAACCGAAGCTTATCATCGAAAATAAAAATTTAGCAACTAAAATTAATAATAAAAGACTTAATGTTGTACTAAGATTAAGTTCTTCTATAACTGCATGACCTCCACATAAAACAACTGGAAATAGTAGACCTAATATTCCGGAAAGTAAAAATGGAATTATTAATTTAGTTGATGTAGAGCATTTTAATTTAGCATATAAGTTCTGAGTTTTTAATGTAAACCAATTATAAAAAGCACCAAATAGGCCTAATAATATACCTAAAATTAATAAAAGCCAATAATTTTTTAATGGAATTGGAATTGAATCAGCAAAATGAAATACTGGATCGAGTCCAAAAAATTGTTTAGAAATAAAATCAGCAGCTACTGCAGAGGTTATTGTTGCTAATAAGACTAATGGAGAGAAATATTTATATATTTCTTCTAATGAGAATAATACTCCAGATAAAGGGGCATTGAAAGCAGCAGCTAAACCAGCAGTAGCCCCACTACTTATTAGTAGTCTTCTTTCTAATCTAGTACTATTAAACTTTTTACTTACTATGTCACCAGCACAAGCTCCAAGTTGAACTGAGGGACCTTCTCTTCCTAATGATAATCCAGAGATAATTGATAGAGTTCCACCTATGAATTTGTTAATTATTATAGATAAAGGTCTGTTTTTTAAGTATCCACCCATAATACCTTTAACCTGAGGTATTCCACTACCACCAATATATGGTTCTTTATCTATAAGTTTTGCAACTATAAAGGCTAGAGTTATTAGAATAATAAACCAAATTGGTATAATATACTTATGTGTTTTAATATAACTATAAATAAAGAATGCAAAATCTTCAGCATATGATAATGCAAATCTATATAGTACAACTATAAATGATGTTATTATACCAACTAAAAGGCCTTTTAGAACTAGTTTTACATTCCTTTCTTCTACATGAGTAATTACATCGAAATTTTTCATTTTGTTATCACCTCAAAAGATAGTATATTAATAGTATAGCTTTTTTATAAAATATAGGAAAGTATATGTATATGAGAAAATTTGGAAAAGTGATTACTATGGTATAGAGATAAGACGGAAGGTGATATATAATTTAGTAATATAAATAGCAGTGAAGGGGGATAAAATGAAGAAGTTAAGTCATGGATGTACATTAGATTGTGCTGATTGTTGTAAGTTTAATGTTTATGTAGAAGATAATAAAGTTATTAAAATTGAAGGCGATAAGGAGCACCCTTATACAAAAGGATTTATATGTAAAAAGGGATTGGCTCATTTAGATAGATTAAACCATAAAGATAGAATATATAAACCTCTTTTAAAAGAAAAGGGACAATGGAAAGAAATATCTTTTAATGAAGCTATAGATATTATGGTTGAAAAGCTTAATTTATATAAAAAGAAGTTTGGAAATAAATCTATTCTTTATTATGAACAATATGGAAATGGATCTCTTTTAAAAAGTATTGGAGAAAAATTTTTAAACTTTTATGGTGGGGCTAGTTTTTCTAAAGGAGGACCTTGTTGGAGTGCAGGAATAGCAGCTCAAAAATTAGATTTTGGTGAATCTAAAAGCCATTCATTAGAGGATATGTTACATAGTAAAAATATTATTGTGTGGGGAAAAAATCCATCTAATACTACAATACATACTATGCAAATGATTAGAAAAGCAAAGGCAAATGGAAGTAAGATTATAGTTATAGATCCAATTGAAACAGCAACTGCTAAATTAGCAGATATATATGTAAGGATTAATGCAAATGGGGATTTATCATTAGCTCTTGCTATGGCAAAGATAATAATAGAAGAAAATATTTATGATAAAGAATATATTGATAAGTTTGTTAATGGATTTGATGATTATAAGAGGTATATATTATCATTAGAAATTCAGGAATTAAGTGATGCTAGTGGAGTTTCTATAGAAGATATTATAAAGTTAGCAAGATTATATAGTGAAAAATATTCTACTATATTATTAGGTTTTGGAATACAAAAGTATAAAAATGGTGGAAATACTATTAGAGCAATAGATGCATTAGGAGCCATTACAGGGCAAATAGGATTTAGTGGTGGTGGAATAAATTATGCAAATAAGGTATATCCTAAGATATTGAACTTAGATCCTTATAATAGTGAAAGTTTTGCGGATAATAGATATTTTTATACTAATGAAATAAGTGATTTTATAGAGAGGTGTAATAATGGAAAAACATATTATAAAGATAATATTTTTATAAATGATAAAAATATTAATAATAGTATGGAACTTGATATACCAATAAAAATGGCAATAATAACAAAAAGTAATATTCTAAATCAACTTGCAAATTTAAATAAATTAAAAGAAAGCTTATCTAATGTTGAGTTTAAAGTGTGTTTTGATATGTTTATGACTGATACAGCTAAGGAATGTGATTTGTTTATTCCCACAACAAATACATTAGAAAGTGAAGATTTATTATTTAGTTCAATGATGAATCCATATTTAGTTTATAATGAAAAATTAATAGATATTGATGATAAATTAATGGATGAATATTATTTCTTTATGGAATTAGCAAAAAGATTAAATATAAATGAATATCCTTTTGTAGAGAAAAAAGCTTATTTAGAAAAAGTAATAAAACCATTAAATGATAAGTTTAAAAATATTAGTTTAGACTATATTAAAAATAATTATATTACTATTCATAATAGTATTGCATGGGAAGACAAGAAGTTTTTAACTAATAGTGGTAAGTTTGAGATACTAAAATGTGATAATTTAAAATATCAAAGAAATGATTTAGATAAAATAAAAGAAGAAAAACTTTTTAGATTGTTAACTAACCATGGAAAAGATAGTTTATCAAGTCAACATTTTATGGATGAAGCTAATATTTCAAAAGCTTATATAAATAGTAGAATGGCCAATGAATTAGAACTACAAGAAAATGAAGTAGTAACTTTAAAATCAAATAACGGAGAAATAAAGGTTCAAATTGTAATAGATGATTCTATTAGTAATTATGTTGTAATGATGTATGTGGGTTGGTGGGAAAAGCATGGGAATCCTAATTATCTTACTAATAGTGGTATATCTGATATAGGTGGACAAGTAACTTATAATGAAACATTTGTAAATATAATGAGATAAAAATAAAGAGAATACCATAAGTTATTGGATTGAATTATAATAAATTAAAAATAAAAGCTAAAGATGTAAGTATGACATTTTTGGCTTTTATTTATTTATAAGCAAAGCTAATTAAAAATATTAATCTGGGGAAATATATTAATGTATCATGTAAGTAATAGTATAAATTAAGTTAATTGAACTTTATAGAAGGAGGGAACAAAATGAAAATAACATTTAATGGTGATCCAATCACTCTTGTAGAAAATCAAGTAAAGGTAGGAGATACTGCACCAGATTTTTTAGTTGTAGATAATACTTTGAAGGATTTAACATTAGCAGATACAAATGGAAAAAGAATATTTGTAACAGTACCATCACTGGATACTTCTGTTTGTGATATGGAAGTAAGAAAGTTTAATGAAGAGGCTTCAAAGCTTGATGATGTTACAGTTTATGTAATATCTATGGATTTACCTTTTGCACAAGTAAGATGGTGTGGAAATGCTGGAGTGGATAGAGTAAAAACAGTATCAGACTATAAGCAAAAGAGTTTTGGTAAAAATTATGGAGCATTGATTGAAGAATTTTGTTTTTTAACAAGAGCTATATTTGTAGTAGATGAAAACAATAAAATTACATATGTTGAATATTGCAAAGATGTTATAAATGAGCCAGATTATGAAGGTGCTTTAAATGCTGTAAAATAAGCTTTATTATATAGATGTTTATATATAATAATAATAGAATAATTCATAAGAGAAATTTTTAAAAAGTTATATTAATAAGTATGAATGTAACCTAAACTCAAAATGATTTCTTATGAGTTATTTTTTTGAAAAGATTTATTGTTTAATAAGTTGAAGTTAATTAGAAAATATATAATAATAAAAGTGATATAGATATAAATTCTTTATTTAGATAATATTACAAAAAAAAAGTAGTATATTTGGAAATATTGCATATGGCTGAAAACAGTTACAAGGTGTACAATAAATATATCAAGTGAAGTTAATTTATGGGAGGAATAAAAATGGCAAATTTATCATTACAACATATTTATAAAATATATCAAGGTGACGTAACAGCAGTTAAGGATTTTAATTTAGAAATTGAGGATAAAGAATTTATTGTATTCGTTGGACCATCAGGATGTGGTAAATCAACAACATTAAGAATGATTGCAGGTCTTGAAGATATATCAAAAGGTGAATTATATATTGGGGACAAGCTAGTAAATGACGTAGAGCCTAAAGAAAGAGATATAGCAATGGTTTTCCAAAACTATGCATTATATCCACACATGACAGTTTTCGATAATATGGCATTTGCTTTAAAGTTAAGAAAGGTTCCAAAAGCTGAAATAGAACAAAAGGTTACAGAAGCAGCAAAGATTTTAGATATTGAACATTTATTAAAGAGAAAACCAAAAGCGTTATCTGGAGGTCAAAGACAAAGAGTTGCTTTAGGAAGAGCTATTGTTAGACATCCCAAAGTATTCTTAATGGACGAGCCTTTATCAAACTTAGATGCTAAGTTAAGAGTTCAAATGAGAACTGAAATTATAAAATTATATAGAAAATTACAAACTACATTTATATATGTAACACATGACCAAGTAGAAGCTATGACAATGGGTACTAGAATTGTAGTTATGAAAGATGGTGTTATTCAACAAGTTGACTCACCACAAAATATTTATAATTATCCTGCAAATCTTTTCGTTGCTGGATTTATTGGAAGTCCACAAATGAACTTCTTAGAAGGTAAAGTTGAAAAAGAAGGAAATGAAGTTGTTGCAGTATTTGGAGATAACAAAATAGTATTCCCTAAAGAAAAGGCTCAAACTTTGGTTAAGGAAGGATATATTGGAAAGGCTGTAACATTAGGTATAAGACCAGAACATTTAAGTGATGATGCAGAACTTATTGAAGCAAATCCAAATAGTATAGTTAAGGGACATGTTGAAGTTATAGAACTTATGGGAGCAGAAAGTTACATTTATACTAGATGTGGAAAAGATCCATTAAATGTAAGAGTTGAAGGAACAACTAACTTAAAAATTGGAGAAGTTGCAAAACTTCATTTAAGAGCAGAAAAGTTACATGTATTTGATAAAGAAACAGAAATAAGAATTGTATAATAATTAACTTTCTGGAGGAGATATTGTGAAGTGTATTGAGAAACTGGTAAATGAAATATATATTAGTTGTAAAATACCCTTCCAATTAATAATTAATGAAGTAGGAGAATTTTCTACACCGAAATTTGACTTAGGACAAGATTGTATAGAAAAATATTTTTGTTATAATAATACTGAGTGTTGCATAAGAATAAATGCAGCACTCAGTGTTGCAATTAATTTACTACAATTTTGTATAGAGGAAAAATTGAAGGATGTATACTTAAATAGAAATAGTATAATTTCATTATTATTAACTGGGAAGGAAGTAAAGGATGAAGTAATAAAAGCAAGTTGGCCAGTTATTACAAGGGAGTTTAAGTTAATTAATATATATGTAGATAATTATACTGATGAATTATTGTCATATATTAAGCAGGTTTATTTAGACAGTGATATTGAAATATTATTTTATAATGGTAATATACTTATGATTGGTAGTTTTGAGGATGTATTAGAGCATGCACAAAGTATAAAGGATACCATAGAAAGTATAGTATCTGGAAAATGTTACATAAGTTATTGTGAAGTTGATAATTACTTCAAAATGAAAAAAGATTATGAAGATACTTGCTATAAAATTCAATTAGCAATTAAATATAATATTATCGAAAGTATCTTTGATTCAGATAAACTTATATTAGAAGGGATAATAGATTCTGTATCAGATAAGATGAAACAGGATATTTATGATAAATTTAAAAATGGTATATCAAAATTAGATAATGAAATGATTAGGACTATGGAAGTATTTTTTAAACGTGGATTAAATATAAGTGAGGCAGCTAAAGAATTATATATTCATAGAAATACTTTAATATATAGATTAGATAAAATTCAGAAGTATACTAATTATGATATAAGAAATTTTAATGAAGCAGTATTGTTAAAAATAATTTTTTTTATTTGGAAAGAAAAAAATACTTGAAAATGTTTTCAAAATATTGTATAATAGTATCGGAAACGATACCAACACACTTAAGCATAGAAGAAGTTTTTTATATTTCTTCAGTTTCTACCAAGATTTTTAGTACTGGAATCTTGGTAGAAAAAATTTTTAGGAAAAACGGAAACGATACCAGATATATGTGTTTATGTTGAAGAAATTTTATTATATTTAAGGGAGTTTTTTATATGAATATAAGAGATATTGCAAGGCTTTCAGGAGTTGGAGTTAGTACTGTATCACGTGTACTAAACAATCATCCTGATGTAAAAGAAAGTACTCGTGAAAATGTTTTGCGTGTAATAAAAGAAAGTAATTATGTACCGAATAACAGTGCAAGAATATTGAAGCAAAATAATACTAAAAATATAGGGGTTTTAGTTAAAGGGGTTTTTAATCCATTTTTTTCTGAATTAATAAATGTTATAGGAAATAAAATAAACGAACATAAATATACAATGATACTTCAACAAAATGATTATGTATTAGAACAAGAAGTTGAAAATATCATTTCATTTGTAAAGGAGAAGAGACTTCAAGGAATAATATGCCTAGGAGGAAACTTTATAGATTTAGGTGAAGAGAGTTTTAAAAATATTGATGTTCCTGTTATTTTAACATCTGTTAATACATTATCACCATTAGGTAAAGATAAATATTCTACAGTTGGAATTGATAATTTACAATCGGCATATGATGCTACAAATTACTTAATAAAAAAAGGCCATAAAAATATAGCTTTAATGATTGGTGAAGAAAATGACTTTTGTGTTAGTTGGTGGAGATATAAGGGATATGTTAAGGCTCTACAAGAAAATAATATTGAGATTAATGATGATAATCTTATTATAGGGGATTATGATAGTAAAATTGCATATGAAGTAACTATGGAGTTTTTAAAAAAGCGTAAAGATATTACAGCTATTTTTGCAATTTCTGATTTTATGGCAATGGGTGCAGCTAAAGCAGTTACAGATATTGGATTGACTGTTGGAAAAGATATATCAATAGTTGGTTTTGATGGTATGGATGTAAGTTGTTATTATAATCCTGGAATTACTACTATAAAGCAACCAAAGGAAGAAATGGCAATAAGAAGCGTAGAGCTTCTATTTGATCTATTAAATGATAAATGTAAAAATCAACATATTTTATTGGATACTGAGCTAATAGAAAGAGAATCGTGTGCAGATTTAAATTAATTAGAAATATTTAGTGTCTATGAAATAGTTTATATATAATAAAATATAAAGTTATAAAAGGAGCAGAGGTATATGAAAAGAAGTGCAGGAGTTATAATGCATATTGCATCACTACCAGGGAAATTTGGTATTGGGACTTTAGGAAAAGAGGCCTATGAATATGTAGAATTTTTATTTAAGTCAGGAATAAAATATTGGCAGATATTACCGTTAGGGCAAACAGGATATGGTGATTCTCCATATCAATCATTTTCAGCATTTGCTGGGAATCCATATTTTATTGATTTTGATATTTTAAACAAGGAAGGTCTTTTAAATAAAGGTGAATATATTAATGAAAATTATGGAGATAACTCTGAATATATAGATTATGGTCTTTTATTTAATGTTAAATATACCGTATTAAGAAGAGCATATAACAATTTTAAAGATATAGATAACGTATCTTTAAAGGAAGATTTTAATAAGTTTATTAAAGATAATAAAGAGTGGCTTGATGATTATTCTTTATATATGGCAGTTAAAGAAAAGTTTAATCTTGTAAGTTGGCAAGAATGGGATGAAGATATAAAGAAGAGATCACCTAAAGCAATGAAAAGATATAGAGAAGAACTAGCTGATGAAATTGAATTTTGGTCATTTATCCAATTTATGTTCTTTAAACAATGGAATCAATTAAAATCTTATGCAAATGAAAAAGGTATAGAGATTATAGGGGATATGCCAATTTATGTAGCTGAAGATAGTGCTGATGTTTGGAGTAATCCAGAAGCATATTTAATTGATAAAGATACTTTAAAGCCTATTTCAGTTGCAGGATGTCCGCCAGATGCATTTTCAGAAACAGGGCAATTATGGGGTAATCCATTATACGATTGGGGGTATATGGAGAAAAGCGGTTATAAATGGTGGATAAAGAGAGTTGAAGAAAGCTTAAAGCTTTATGATGTTGTAAGAATAGACCACTTTAGAGGATTTGAAAGTTATTGGGAAATACCGTATGGCGAAGTAACTGCTATAAATGGTAAATGGGTAAAAGGTCCAGGAATTAAGTTATTTAATGCCATTAGAGAAAAGTTAGGTGAAATTAATGTTATAGCTGAAGACTTAGGATTTTTAACAGATGAGGTTAAAGACTTCTTAGAAGAAAGTAAATTCCCAGGGATGAAGGTATTACAATTTGCATTTGATGCTAGAGAGGAAAGTAATTATTTACCTCACACTTATACAAATAATTGTATAGCATATACAGGAACTCATGATAATGATACATTTAGAGGATGGTTTGAAGTAACCGGAAGTAAATCAGATGTAGAGTACTGTAAAGAATATCTAGCTTTATCTGAGGAAGAAGGCTATAATTGGGGATTTATAAGAGGGGTATGGAGCAGTGTAGCTGATGTATCAGTTGCTTTAATGCAGGATTTTTTAAACTTAGGCAATGAAACAAGAGTGAATTTCCCATCGACATTAGGTGATAATTGGAAATGGAGAGCTAAAGAAGGTAGTTATACAACTGAATTAGCGGATAAAATATATAGATATACTAAAATATATGGAAGATGTAAATAGGATAAAAGGCTGTTGCTAAAATATGCAACAGCCTTTTTATAAGAAGTACAATTGAATTTTAAACAAAATAAGTTATTTAACAAGTAGGATTTGGAATTTTACTACCTAAACTTAGGATAGTGATGTTTTCATAAATTTATAGTATCTTACATAAATATAGATATATCAATCAATATTTATAAAGGATACGATTTTTATGAGTAAGAAAAGTATATATGATTTTTTTATAGGATTATTAGCACTTATGCTTTCACTAATGTTAGTAATTGAGATATTTATTAATACACCTACTGAAGTTAGATGGACTTTTTACTATATAGATAATATAGTAAGATTAATATTTATAGGAGATTATTTTACTAGATTAGTAATAAGTAAAGGAAAAAAACAATTTATAAAGAAAAATATAATAGATTTACTTTCAATTTTTCCTATAAAGTTTTATATAAGGATATTAGGTTTTACAATTTTACCTAATGTTATTAACCCAGCATATTGTATAAAAATAATTAAACTTATAATGCTTGCAATATGTGCTATAAAATTTAAAAATAGAGTTAAAAATGAAATACGTAAAAATAGATTGAATTTTTTATTAGTGATTTCTACAATATTTATTGTTATAGGTGCAGTCTTAATTTCACTTGTAGAAGGAATGCCTTTAGGGGATGCGTTATGGTGGAGTTTTGTGACATTTACAACAGTTGGATATGGAGATGTTTTATTAAAAACACAATTAGGAAGAACTATTGCAGTATTATTAATGATAATAGGAATAGGGATTATTGGTGTTATAACTACTAGTTTAACATTATCTATTATAGGTGGGAGAAAAGGCTTTAAAAAGACATATAAAGATAGGGTCATCGATGATGTAAAAAGTATGCTAGATAATTATGATGAGTTAACACTTGAAGATATTGATAATATCGCTAAAATATTAAAATCATTAAAGGATTAAATGGAAAATAATTCTTGAAATTGAGTTTAAATTAATTTAAAATTAAGTTAATAGTTATTTATGCAGGTGTGCTGGAATAGGCAGACAGGATAGATTGAGGGTCTATTAAGGGAATCCTTGTGTGGGTTCAAGTCCCACCATCTGCACCAATTTATTATATTAGAGACTATTTCAAAAAAAGATGCAAAATTCGATAGCTAAATTATAAAAGGTAGACTGTTTTTTTGTATTTATTTTTAGAAATAGTTTTTTTGTTATATATTAAGTTAGGAAAGGAAATATAAAATGAAAAAAATAGTAATATTGGATGGTAAGACATTAGGAGATATAAGTCTAGAAAAATTAAGTGAAATTGGGGAAGTTAAATATTATGATACTACTGATATTAGTGAAGTAAAAGAGAGGGTAAGGGAAGCTAATATAGTATTAACTAATAAAGTAGTTTTAAATAGAGAAAATTTAAGTGAGGCAAATAATTTAGAATTTATAGCAGAGGTAGCTACTGGATTTAATAATATAGATATAGAGTATGCTAAAGAAAAAGGAATAGGAGTAGCTAATGTTGCAGGATATTCTACTAATGCAGTTGTTCAACATACATTTGCAGCAACTTTAGCTCTATTAGATGAAATTACTTATTATGATAACTATGTTAAGGATGGAAAGTATTCAAAATCTGGATTATTTACATGTTTAGATAAACCTTATTATGAAATTGAAGGTAAAACTTGGGGGATAATAGGTCTTGGAAATATTGGTAGAAAAGTTGCTAAAATAGCTGAAGCTTTTGGAGCTAAAGTGGTATATTATTCAACAACAGGTAATAATTCCAATGATGAATTTAGTAGAGTATCTTTTGATGAGCTATTAAGTAAGAGTGATATTATTTCTATACATGCACCATTAAGTAAGAATACTTTAGGATTACTAGATTATGAAGCATTATGTAAAATGAAAAATTCAGCGATATTAGTTAATATGGGTAGGGGTCCTATTGTTGTAGAAGAGGATTTAGCAAGAGCTATTGATGAAAATAAAATTAGAGGAGCTGCTTTAGATGTATTTGAAGTAGAACCAATAAATATAAATAGTCCTCTTTTAACAATGAAAAATAAGGATAAGATAATATTATCTCCTCATATAGCTTGGGCAAGTGTAGAAGCTAGAGAAAGGTTATTTAATGAGGTTATAGAAAATATAATAGCATTTTATAATGGTGAAATTAGAAATAGAGTAGATAAATAAATACAGTACATTAATTGACAGAAATATACTTTTATAGTAAAATTATAAAAAGTAATAAAAAAGCAAGGATTGAGAGTAGTAGAAAATGAGTAATTTTTCAGAGAGTAGACGGGGCTGTGAGTCTATAAATTAATATTTTTGAACTCGCTCATGAGCTATAGAGATGAAATTTTAGTAATCTTTATCGGAATAATACCGTTATTTTAATTAAGTGAAATTTTGGATGGTACCGCGTAAACACGCTCCAATATAAGGTGTGTTTGTGCGGCTTTTTTGCTTTGTTTTAAATGGCTTATTGCAAATCTATTATATTTAAGTTTAAAGGGGGCTTTTATAAATGTTAAATTATAATAAGTATAGAAGATTTGAAACAATAAATTTTAAGGAAAGAACTTGGCCAAATAATAGTGTTGAAAAAGCGCCAATATGGTGCAGTGTAGATTTAAGAGATGGGAATCAGGCTCTTATAAATCCAATGAATATAGATGAAAAGATGGAGTTCTTTAATTTGTTAGTTAAATTGGGATTTAAGGAAATAGAAGTTGGTTTTCCATCAGCGTCTCAAATAGAATATGATTTTTTAAGAAGATTAATTGACGAAAATTATATTCCTGATGATGTAGTAGTTCAAGTATTGACACAGGCAAGACCACATTTAATAGAAAAGACTTTTGAATCACTACATGGAGTTAAACAAGCCATAGTGCATATATATAATTCTACATCTGTGTTACAGAGAGATGTTGTTTTTAATTTAAGCAAAGAGGAGATAAAGAAAATTGCTATAGAGGGGACAGAGCTTGTAAAAAAATATGCTTCAGACTTTGAAGGAAAAATATTTTTAGAATATTCACCAGAAAGCTTTACTGGTACAGAAGTAGAGTATGCCCTTGAAGTATGTGATGCAGTTGCAGATGTTTGGGGAGCATCACAAGATAATAAAATAATAATAAACCTTCCGTCAACAGTTCAAATGGATACACCAAATATCTTTGCTGATCAAATAGAATATATGTGTAAAAACTTTAAAGATAGAGATAGAGTAATAGTAAGTGTTCATCCTCATAATGACAGAGGAACAGGTGTAGCTGATGCAGAATTAGCACTTTTAGCTGGAGCTGATAGAGTAGAAGGAACCTTATTTGGTAATGGGGAAAGAACAGGTAATGTTGATATATTAACTGTTGCATATAATATGTTTTCACATGGTGTAAATCCTATGTTAAATCTTGAAAATATAAATGAAATAATTGAAACATATGAAAGGTGTGTTAAGATACCTGTTCATGTAAGGCATCCTTATGCTGGTAATTTAGTGTTTACGGCATTCTCAGGATCTCATCAAGATGCTATAAATAAAGGAATGAAGAAATATGAAGAAAGAGGAGCTAAATTATGGCAGGTGCCTTATTTACCTGTTGATCCAAGTGATTTAGGAAGAGAATATGAGCCTTTAGTAAGGATAAATAGCCAATCAGGAAAAGGGGGAGTAGCTTTTGTAATGGATCATTGTTTTGGATATAAGTTACCAAAGGCAATGCAACAAGAGTTTGCAGAAGTAGTACAAAAGATTTCTGAAGTTAAGGGAGAAGTTCAACCAAATGAAATTTTAAAAGCATTTAAGAAGGAATATTTAGATTTAGATAAACCACTTAAATTAATAAATATATCTATATCTGATGTAAATCATGGAAATAATGAAACTACTAAAATTAATGCAAAAATTAAATATAATAATATAGAAATGAATATAGAAGGTGTTGGTAATGGGCCTATAGATTCTTTAGGTAAGGCTTTATATAATAGTAATCTAATAAATATATCTATTATTGATTATAAGGAACATTCATTAGGCAAAGGATCAGAAGCAGAAGCGGCATCTTATGTATATATGAAGAGAAATGATTTAGATAAGAAAACATTTGGTGTTGGAGTTGATAGCAATATAACACGTGCATCTATAAAATCTATAATTAGTGCAATAAATAGATTGTATAAATTGTAAAAATACATTGATTTTTTTGAAATTAATGTATATAATGACTTTATAATTTAATATGTTCGGATGAAGGTAATGGGAGAGCGATTTGAATCCACCGAAGAAGTAAATCTTTCAGGTATTAGGACCGTTACTGGACGAGCCTCTGGAGAGACTCATATTAGAGCACCGAAGGAGCAAGGTTTAATTTAAATTAAACTGAAACTCTCAGGTAAAAGGACAGGGGATAAAAGTGATTATAGTGAAAAAATAAATTGAATGTAAGGTGTAGATCTACAAGTAGTTACGTGGAGATAGAAAAAAATGAAATATAAATTCTAGGTGAAATTTTTATAGTTACTTGAAAATAAATATTTCATTTTTTCGCTTATACACAACGAACAATTTAGATATTAAACTTATAGTTACTTTTAATCTCCTCCTATAAATTTATTTTTAAGGGGGATTTTTTTATGGAAATTTTTAAATCAATTGAACAAGTATTAAATCATATTAATGGTATAGTATGGGGGCCGCCTTTACTTATATTATTAGTTGGAACAGGAGTTTATTTTACTTTTAAGTTGAAATTATTACAAATATTTAAGCTACCGTTAGCTATTAAATATTTATTTTCAAAAGATGATGAAGAGTATGATGAAGATGCAAAGGGAGATGTATCAAGTTTTGCGGCACTTTGCACTGCTTTATCAGCAACTATAGGAACTGGAAATATTGTAGGTGTTGCAACTGCAATAGCAACAGGTGGTCCAGGAGCTCTTTTATGGATGTGGATCGCAGCATTTTTTGGAATGGCAACTAAATATGCTGAAGGTGTTTTAGCAATTAAGTATAGAGAAGTAGATGAAAATGGTCAAATGTCTGGTGGTCCTATGTATTATATAGAAAAGGGAGTAGGAAATAAGTTTTTAGCTAAAATGTTTGCTATTTTTGGGGTTGGAGTAGCACTTTTAGGAATAGGAACATTTGGACAGGTGAACTCTATAGCATCGGCAGCTAAAATAATATTTAATGTACCATCATGGATTAGTGCAGTAATTATTACTGTTTTAGTAGCATTAGTTACATTAGGTGGTATAAAGAGAATATCAAAGGTTGCTGAAAAGATAGTTCCAGCAATGGCAATCTTATATATATTAGGAGCATTTATAGTATTAGTATTTAATTTCAAAGCTTTACCAGAAGCTATTATGTTAATATTGTATAGTGCCATTAATCCTAGAGCTGCATTAGGTGGTGCTGTAGGTATAACTGTTGCAATAGCCATTCAAAGAGGAGTTGGAAGAGGTGTATTTTCAAATGAAGCTGGTTTAGGAAGTGCACCAATAGCAGCTGCTGCAGCTAAGACTAAGTCTCCAGTTAAACAAGGATTGATTTCAATGACTGGAACATTTATAGATACAATAATAATTTGTACAATGACAGGATTAGCTATAGTTTTAACAGGAAGTTTTAATAGTGGTCTTGAAGGAGCTGAAATGACAACATTAGCTTTTCAGAAAGGTTTACCTTTTGCAGCTTTAGGGAAATATATAGTAAATATAGGATTAATATTTTTTGCATTTACTACTATTATAGGATGGAACTATTATGGTGAAAGATGTATTGAATATTTAATTGGTGTAAAAGGTATAAAGTTATATAAATTTGTATTTATAGTATTTGTTGGGGTAGGACCTTTCTTATCATTAGATTTAGTTTTTATAATAGCGGATATAGTAAATGGATTAATGGCATTACCTAACTTAGTTGGATTAATGGCATTGAGGCATGTAGTTATAAATGAGACTAATGACTTTTTTGAAAAGTTAAAGAAGGAAAACAAAATAGCAAAAGATAATAAGTTACAAGTTAATTAGAGAATAAGGGATTCATATATATTATTAGAATATATATGGATCCTTTTGCTTTTAAAAAAGCAAAATAAGTAATAAACATCTAATAAATTCATATTATTAAATGTAATAAAAAAAATATATAAAGGCAAAATAATTATAAAAAGAATATTAATTTAGAGATACTAAAATTATAGAGAGTATTTTAAAATTTATAGGAGAGTTTAGAATGAAAAAAAAAATAAGATATAACGGGTTAAGGAGCTATAGTCAAAGAAATAAAAGAATAAAGTTAGAAAAAATATGTATAGCCAGTATATTTACAATTTTTATATTATATATAATGATTTTGAATTTAAGAAGTAATATTTATGAAGAAATAAGTGATTTGAAGGAAGTAGTGGCTATGGAAAATAATACCCAAGAAGCTACTTTAGAAGAAAGTAAGGTAGATCCTACTAATCAAGAGGTATATTCTAATACATATATAGATAGTGAAAAGATGGCTTTTATAGAAAGTATATCGGAAGGAGCTATTAGTAATTATAATAAGTATGGAATATTACCATCAATAACTATGGCACAAGCAATATTAGAATCAGGATGGGGAAAGTCTGAATTGGCAGTTACACATAATAATTTATTTGGAATAAAAGCTGATTTAAGATGGAATGGGGCTGTTGCTACTATAGTTACAAATGAAAATTATAATGACTCTACAGTAGCTAATTTTAGAAAGTATGATAGTATTAATGAATCAATTGAAGATCATGGAAATTTCTTGTATGAAAATTCAAGATATGATGAATATGGATTATTTGATGGAAATGATTATAGAGCTCAAGCACAAGCTTTAGAAGATGCAGGTTACAGTACAGTTAAAAATGAGAATGGAGAGCCAATATATGCTGATAAATTAATATCACTCATAGAAAAATATAACCTAATGCAATATGACTAAATTGTTCGTTAGAGCTTGAATGCCGTGATGCCGAAAATTAATGATATTATCTCCAGGAATTGTGTAATTTTCGTTAAGAATTTATATCTTTCTTTCCATAAAAACTGC
>URGW01000045.1 GCA_900547475.1 uncultured Clostridium sp.
TCTTAAGACGCAAGCTGGTAATTTGCCCTTATAGGGCTCATGAAAAACCACCAGCTTAGCTGGTGGATATTTATTTGTTATAAAATTATTTAAAGTGGATAAGCTTATAATATAACTTTCTATTGAATTTTAAAGTTTATTAGTTCATAATTATATATAAACTTAAATATGCATTGTATTAATTATAGATATATTGTATATTTTATTTTAATAAGATTGTATTTCATTTCAAATATATCAAACCTTAGGTTTAATCTAATATTATCCCAAATTAAACAAAACTATTGGAGGTGTCAATTTGACCAGAGAGACATATGCTGAGATGACTTTAGTTGATTTAAAAAACAAGGCTAAAGAGCTTGGAATAAAAAATATAAGTAAATTAAAGAAAAGTGAAATAATAGATGAGTTATTAAAGGTTACTCCTAATGCTATAGAAAAAAATGGAGTAATTTTAACAGAAAGAATAGCGCCTAAAGTAAGAGAGCAAGAAAATTTTAATAATACTTTTTCAAATAGTTATGAAAATAGAGAAAATTACTCTATGACAGACGAGCAAAAAGAAGAGAAAAAAGAGAGACTAAAGGTTATGATAAATGAATCAGGTTCTTCTAAGGGCGTATTAGAGGTTCAAGAAAATAATAACTTTGGATTCTTAAGATGTAATAATTACTTAACTGGAGAAAATGATATATATGTATCTCCATCACAAATAAGAAGATTTAACTTAAGAACAGGTGATGAAGTTCAAGGGAAAGTAAGGGAAGCTAAAGAAGGAGAAAAATTTAAGGCTTTATTATTTGTAGAAAAAGTAAATGGGGATAACCCAGAAAAGGCTATAGGAAGAAAGAACTTTGAAACATTAACTCCTATATATCCTAATGAAAGGTTACATTTAGAAACTAATAATGAGAAGGATTTGTCTTCTAGATTAATGGATATTATTTGTCCAATAGGAAAGGGACAAAGAGGAATCATTGTTGCTCCACCAAAAGCTGGTAAAACTACTTTATTAAAAAAGGTTGCACAAAATATTAGTAAGAACCATCCTGATATTAAACTTATAGTTTTATTAATAGATGAAAGACCTGAAGAAGTTACTGATATGAAAAGATCTATAAATGGTGATGTTATTTACTCAACATTTGATGAGGAACCACAAAACCATGCAAAGGTAGCTCAAATGGTATTAGAGAGAGCTAAAAGAATGGTAGAACAAGGAAAGGATGTTGTTATATTATTAGACAGTATAACTAGGTTATCTAGAGCTTATAATTTAACAATAAATCCAACAGGTAGAACATTATCAGGAGGATTAGATCCAGGTGCATTAATAATGCCTAAAAAGTTCTTTGGAGCAGCAAGAAATATAGAGGAAGGCGGAAGCTTAACTATTCTTGCTACAGCACTAGTTGAGACAGGATCAAGAATGGATGATATGATATTTGAAGAGTTTAAGGGAACTGGTAATATGGAAGTTCACTTAGATAGAAGACTTCAAGAAAGAAGAATATTCCCTGCAATTGATATTTATAAGTCTGGAACTAGAAAAGAGGATTTATTATTATCAGATGAAGAAAAAGAAGTAGCATTCGCTATTAGAAAAGTTATGTATAGAGATGGTAATATTGAAAATGTTACAGAAAATCTAATAAATATGTTATCTAAAACAAAAAATAATAAAGAGTTTATTCAGGTTTTTCCTAAGAATGATATATTTAAAAAATAGTTAATAGCATATATAAAGAGGCTTATTTTTAAAATAGATAAATACAAATTCAAAAGTTGAAAAGTTTGTATTACTAGTTCTATTAAATGAAAAGCCTCTTTTATTAATTTTCTTATTAAAAGAAAAAATGAGAAAGAACATAATTCTTTCTCATAAATTCCAATTTAATCTTATTTGTTAAGACCGAACTTCTTATTGAACTTGTCAACTCTACCGCCGATATCAACGATTTTTTGCTTACCAGTGAAGAATGGGTGGCATTTAGCACATATATCAACTTTTAACTCTTCTTTAACTGAACCAGTTGTGAAAGTGTTTCCACATGCGCACTTAACCACAGCATCGTGATGGTATTCTGGATGTATGCCTTGTTTCATTTGATTCACCTCTTTCAAAATACATTCATTGAATTAATTCAATGACCTAATGAATTATAACATAAGGGGGAAAAGCAGTCAATATAACTAGGAAATAAAAACATCTTTTTAAGTATATATTAAAATGCTATAATCGAAATAGACAAATATGAGAAGGAGAGACGGTATGAGCAAATTATATTTTAGATATGGTGCCATGAATTCAGGAAAATCTACAAACCTTATGCAGGTAGCACATAATTATGAAGAGCGTGGAATGAGGGTTGTATTAATTAAACCATCAACTGATAAAAAAGGTGGAGATAAGCTAGTATCTAGATTAGGTGTTGAGCGCAAAGTTGATTTATTAATTAATGACGAACAAAATATATATGAAGAGATTAAAAGATGGGAAGAAAATGAGTATAAAATAGATTGTATATTAGTAGATGAAGTACAATTTTTAAAATCTCATCAAATAGATGAACTTTTTGAAATTGCAGTTTGTCTAGATATACCAGTTATTTGCTATGGACTTAGAACAGATTTTAAAATGCAAGGTTTTGAAGGAAGTACAAGGTTACTATTATTGGCACATAGCATAGAGGAGTTAAAAACTATATGTAAATGTGGAAGAAAAGCAGTTTTAAATGGTAGAAGAATAAATGGAAAATTTGTTTTTGAGGGTGAGCAAGTTGCTATAGATAATGTAGACAATGTTGAATATGAATCTTTATGTGGACATTGTTACTTTAAATTTAAAAATGAAAAATAAAATGAAAGAGTGATGATATGAGAAAATGTGATGTTGGGGGTCAGGCTATAATTGAAGGAGTTATGATGCGTGGGTCTAAAGGATTAGCAACTGCGGTAAGAACTCCAAATGGAAAAATAGAAGTTAAAGTTAAGAAAACAAAGCCAATAACAAAAAGATATAGAATTTTAAATATCCCTATAGTTAGAGGAGCGGCTATATTAATAGATTCATTAATAGTTGGTATTAATACATTAAATTATTCTGCAAGTTTTTTTGAAGAAGATGAAGAGGAATCAAAATTTGATCTTTGGCTTAAAAAGAAATTAGGAGATAAAGGTGCAAATGATTTGATTGTTACAATAACTATGATGATTTCTCTTTTAATTGCTGCTGGATTGTTTCTTGGTATACCTACTGCAGTAGCGTCAATATTTAAAAATATGGGATTATCTTCTATAATATTAAATTTAATTGAATCAGCAATAAGAATATCTATTTTAATAACTTATATGTATTTGATAAGTAAGCTAGATGATATATATAGGGTATTTCAATATCATGGAGCAGAACATAAAACTATATTTTGTTATGAAGCTGAAGAAAAACTAACTGTTGAAAATGTAAGAAAGTTTGGAAGGTTACATCCAAGGTGTGGAACAAATTTTTTATTTTTAACTATGATAGTTAGTATTGTTTTATTTAGTTTAACTGGATGGGGTGGATTCTGGCAAAGATTTATACTGAGAATAGTATTAATGCCTATAGTGGCTGGAATTACTTATGAATTAATAAAATGGCTTGGAAGGACTGAAAGTAAATTGGGAAAAATTATTGCATATCCAGGTTTAAAATTACAAGAGCTTACTACTAAGGAGCCTGATGATTCTCAATTAGAAGTTGCTATAAAATCTTTAATGGCAGCAGAAGGAATTGAATATAAGAAGACAATTGGGGAATTATTAATAGATGGGAACAAGATGTTGAAAGAAGCAGATATAGAAACTTATATATTAGATACTCAATTATTATTAGGAAAAGTTCTTGGAAAAGATAAACTTTATTTAATTACTAACAAGGAAGAGGAAGTTAGCAAATTCAAAGAAAGAGAATTTTATAGATTAATAAATAAAAGAAAAGAAAAAATGCCTATTAAGTATATATTAAAGAGTGCTGAATTTATGGGATTAGATTTTCATGTTCAAGAAGGTGTACTTATTCCAAGAGGAGATACTGAAATATTAGTAGAAGAAATTCTTAATATTATTAAGGATGATAGAGAGTATACAGTTTGTGATTTATGTTGTGGAAGTGGTGCTATAGGTATATCTGTTGCTTATTTAAGAGAAAACACTAAGGTAGATTTAATTGATTATTATGATATTCCGGAAAAAGTAACTAAGAGGAATATAACAAAGCATAATTTAAACTCTAGAGCAACATTTATAAAAAGTGATTTACTAGAAGAGCCTATAAATCAACAAAATAAATATGATATATTAGTTTCTAATCCACCATATATAAAGGAAGAGATTATAGAGACATTAATGGATGATGTTAAAAAGTATGAACCTCATACAGCTTTAAGTGGTGGAGAAGATGGTTTATATTTCTATAAAAAAATTGTTGATGATAGTGATAAAATATTAAATGATAATGGGATATTAGCCTTTGAAATAGGTCATGACCAAGGAAAAGAGGTTAGTGATTTAATGAGTGAAAAAGGATATAAAAATATAAGAATAGTTAAGGATTTAGCTGGGCATGATAGAGTGATTATAGGTGAGCTTTAGAAAAATATTATGTGCTTGTTAGAACTTGATAAAATCATGATTATTATGTTATAATATTTCAATATGAAAAAATACAGTACGGAGTGATACTATGTTATTAGATAAATTAGCATTTACGGAAAATAAATACGAAGAACTATCAGTTAAAATATCAGATCCTTCAATAATGGCTAATCAAAAAGAGTGGAGAAAGTTATGTAAGGAACATGCTGACTTAGAAATAATAGTAACAGCATATAGGGAATATAAAAAGGTAGTTGAAGACTTAGAAGCTAACAAGGAAATGTTAGAAGAAGAAACAGATAAAGAAATGAGAGAAATGTTAGCTGAAGAAATTTCAAGTCTTAAAGAGCAAGAAGAAGAATTAGAAAAGAAGATTCAAATTTTATTATTACCAAAGGATCCTAACGATGATAAAAACGTATTTGTTGAAATCAGAGGTGGAGCTGGAGGAGATGAAGCAGCATTATTTGCAGCAAATCTTTTCAGAATGTATACAAGATACGCAGAATCTCAAAGATGGTCGGTTGAAATGATGAGTTCAAATGAAAATGACCTTGGTGGATTTAAAGAAGTTGTATTTATGATTAAAGGTAATGGTGCTTATTCAAAGCTTAAGTATGAAAGTGGTGTACATAGAGTACAAAGAGTACCAGATACAGAAAGCTCAGGTAGAATCCATACTTCTACAGCTACAGTTGCGGTTTTACCAGAAGTTGATGATGTTGAAATAGAAATCAATGATAAAGATTTAAGAATTGATGTTTACAGATCTTCAGGTAATGGAGGACAATGCGTTAATACAACAGACTCAGCAGTTAGAATAACACATATACCTACAGGTACAGTTGTTGCATGTCAAGATGAAAAATCACAGCTTAAGAATAAAGAAAAAGCTATGAAAGTATTAAGAGCTAGACTTTATGAAGTTGCAGAAGCTGAAAGACTTGCAGGAATTGCAGAAGATAGAAAAAGTCAAGTTGGTACAGGGGATAGAAGTGAAAGAATAAGAACTTATAACTATCCTCAAGGAAGAGTTACTGATCATAGAATTGGATTAACATTATATAAATTAGATACTTTTATGAATGGAGATATTGAAGAAGTTATAAATGCGTTAATTACTGCAGACCAAGCAGAAAAAATGCAAGCAATGGGTAATACTGATTCAATATAATGCGTTTAGAAGCCTTGCATTATTTAATGTAAGGCTTTTAAAATAGGTGATAATATGAAGATTGAAAAAGCATTAAAGAAACAAAAGAGGTATAATAAGCTGTTTATTATTTTTATGTTTTTTTTAGCAATATTCCTTCCGATTATAACTTACTTAGCATATATTAGGACTTTTACTATGTTAGCATTTCTATTACTAATAGAAATTCTTATTTTCATATCAATTATAAGAAAAGTTAATGACTATACATTGAATTTTATTTGTGCTAATAATAAATTAAAGTTTAGAGATGGGTTATTTTCATCTTATACATATATTCAATGTGATAGAATAGCTATTGTACATACCAATAAAAATAATGAAGATATGGAAATTATAGTTGTTACTAGAGGAAAAGTTAAAAATCAAAAGATGAAGCTAATAAATAAAGAGTTTATGAAAAAATATGAAGAGGCAGCAGTTGAGTATAGACGGCTAAAAAGAATAAATCCGGATGTAGCTTTTTATTTTAAGGTTATTGAATATGGAGAATTAAAAAAATATATACTTTTAGATAATATATATAGAAACTGTGTTAATGCTACATATACGGCATCAGCTATAGATAGTATAAAAATAGCAAGAAGTCAAAAAGAAATTTAAAGAAAGAAGGTAATTCCTTATGGAAACTAAGGTTGCCATAATTAAAGATATTAAAAAAGATATTAAATTTATGGAGGAAGCTGCAAAAGTTATAAGAGCTGGTGGAATAGTAGCTTTTCCTACAGAAACAGTATACGGTCTAGGGGCAAATGCATTAAATGAAGAGTCTGTAAAAAAGATATTTATTGCTAAAGGAAGGCCACAAGATAATCCATTAATTGTTCATGTTAGCTCTAAAGATATCTCTAGTTTAGTAAAAGAGGTTCCTCCTATAGCTCAAGAATTGATTGATAAATTTTGGCCAGGTCCATTAACTATAATTTTAGAAAAAAAAGATATTATACCTAATATGACAAGTGCAAATCTTGATACAATTGGTATAAGAATGCCTAATTCACAAATAGCACTTAAACTTATAGAGCTTTCAGAAAAACCAATTGCTGCACCATCAGCTAATATATCAGGGAGGCCAAGTCCAACTGAAGTAGAAAGATGTGTGGAAGACTTAAATGGTCGAGTTGATTATATAATTGGTGGAGAAAGTAGTGATATTGGAGTTGAATCTACTATTATTGATTGCACAGTTAATCCTCCAATAGTATTAAGACCAGGTGGAATAACTTTAGAAATGCTTAGGGAAATAGATTCTAATATTGATATAGATAAAGCTTTAAAATCAAAACCAACTGCTGATTTAAAACCAAAGGCACCTGGAATGAAGTATAGGCATTATGCTCCAAAAGCACATTTAAAAATAATTAGAGGTAAAAATGAAAAAACTATTGAAATTATTAAAGAAATGTTAGAAAATTATATAGAAAAAAATAATGATGTAGCTATACTGACTACAGATGAAAACTTAAGTAAATTTGATAAAGGTAGTGTGATATCTTTAGGTAGTGAGAAAGATTTAAGTCAAATTGCTAAACATCTTTTTGAGGCCTTACGAAAATGCGATGACCTAGGTGTACAATATATTTTATGCCAGGGA
The DNA here is from genome assembly GCA_900547475.1 of uncultured Clostridium sp. GTDB lineage: Bacteria > Bacillota > Clostridia > Clostridiales > Clostridiaceae > Clostridium. The sequence continues at coordinate 7,443 of URGW01000045.1, forward strand.
TTTGAAGAAAAAGGTGTTGGTGTTGCAATAATGAATAGATTAAGTAAAGCTGCTGGATATGATATTATAGATGTATAAATAAGGAGGATGGGGGAACCTATTCTTCTTTTTTATAAAATAAAGATATAATAATATAATTGTTATATATTAAATAACAGAAAGGTTGGTTTTTATGAAGATTGCGTTAGGTTGTGACCATGGTGGATTAAATTTAAAAGAAGAAATAGCTAGATATCTAGAAACTCAAAATATTGAGTTTAAGGATTTTGGAACATATACTGAAGAATCATGCGATTATGCTGATATAGCATTACCTGTTGCAGAGGCTGTAGTAGCTAAAGAGTTTGATTTTGGTATATTAATTTGTGGTACAGGAATAGGAATAGGAATTGCTGCAAACAAGGTTCCAGGAATAAGAGCAGCACTTTGTTCAGATACATTTAGTGCACATGCAACTAGAGAACATAATGATGCTAATATATTAACTATGGGAGAAAGAGTTGTTGGTAAGGGATTAGCAATAGACATAGTTAAAGCATTTTTAGGCGCTGAATTTGAAGGCGATAGACATGCAAGAAGAATTAATAAAATCACTGAAATTGAAAAAAAATATTCTAAATAATAAAATTTACTTAGGAGGAATAAGAAAATGAGCAAAGTAACAGAAATGAAACATCCTTTAATATCTCATAAATTAGCATACATAAGAAGTAAGGATACAGGATCAAAATACTTTAGAGAGTTAGTAGAAGAAGTATCTATGTTAATGGCATATGAAGTTACTAGAGATTTAGAGACTGAAGAAGTTGAAGTAGAAACTCCAATATGCAAAACTAAGTGTCAAATGTTAGCTGGAAAGAAGATGGCAATAGTTCCAATATTAAGAGCTGGACTTGGAATGGTAGATGGAATATTAAACTTAATTCCAGCAGCAAAAGTTGGACATATAGGATTATATAGAGATGAAGAAACTCTTCAACCAGTAGAGTATTTCTGTAAGCTTCCACAAGATATAGCTGAAAGAGATGTAATTGTAGTTGATCCAATGTTAGCAACAGGAGGATCTGCAGCTGATGCTATAACTTTATTAAAACAAAGAGGAGCTAAGAAAATAAGATTAATGTGTTTAATTTCTTCTCCAGAAGGAATTAAGTTAGTTCAAGATCAACATCCAGATGTTGATATTTATGTTGCAGCTATTGATGAAAAATTAAATGAAAAGGGATATATTGTACCAGGTCTTGGAGATGCTGGAGATAGACTTTTTGGAACTAAGTAATAAAAAGCGAAGACAACAGTCTTCGCTTTTTATTAAATTAATATGTTATAAGATAAACTGAAATAATGGTAAGCTAAAATTAATTTAGTAAAAGAAATAGGAGGACAAATACTATGGGAAAAAGAGAAGGTTATTTATCATGGGATGATTATTTTATGTCTGTTGCATTATTATCGGGAAAGAGAAGTAAGGACCCAAATACACAGGTTGGTGCTTGTATAGTAAATAAAAACAATATAATTGAAAGTATAGGATATAATGGACTTCCAAAGGGTTGTTCAGATGATGAGTTTCCGTGGGATAAGGAAGGTGAAACTTTAAATACAAAATATCCTTTTGTAGTTCATGCTGAATTAAATGCAATTTTAAATGCAAAAGGAAAAGATTTATCAGGATGCAGAATATATGTTGCACTTTTCCCTTGTAATGAATGTGCAAAAGCAATAATACAATCAGGAATAAGTGAAGTTATATATTTAAGTGATAAATATGCAAATACAGATTCAGTAAAGGCATCAAAACTTATGTTTAAATGTGCAGGAGTAAAGTTAAGTCAATTAGAAGCAAACCATGGAAAAATAGAGTTATCATTTGATATTAATGATATTTAGTAACAGGGATTTTGACAAAATAATGACAGCATAAAAAGAAAAAATATAATTGTAATTATTTAAGTATTAATTTATTTAGTATTCATATAAATATAATATTGTATAGAAAATAATAAAATATAAGAAGAATAAAAGGCAAAAAAATAGTATAAGGTAAAATATTTTTAAAATTAGTTGATATTGGAAAAAATAAAGTGGTATAATAATAGTGTTAATTGTTTAACAATTAACACTATTATGATTTTATGGGTATAGTAATGGGAGGAAGTTTTTATGAGAGAAGTAGTAATAGTTAGTGCAGTAAGAACTGCAATTGGTTCATTTGGAGGATCATTGAAGGATATTCCAGCAGCAGAACTAGGGTCAATAGTAATTAAAGAAGCTGTAAATAGAGCTGGAATTAAACCGGAATTAGTAGAAGAAGTAGTTATGGGAAATGTTATTCAAGCGGGACAAGGACAAAATGTAGCTAGACAAGCTGCTGTAAAAGCTGGATTACCAGTAGGAGTTCCTGCAATGACAATAAATAAAGTTTGTGGATCAGGTTTAAGATGTGTTGCTTTAGCTGCTCAAATGATAAAAGCTGGTGATTGTGATGTAGTTATTGCTGGAGGTATGGAAAATATGTCAGCAGCACCATATGCTATGCCAGGTGCTAGATGGGGCCAAAGAATGGGCGATGGAAAAATGGTTGATACAATGATTAAAGATGCTTTATGGGATGCATTTAATGATTATCATATGGGAGTTACAGCTGAGAACATAGCAAAAGAATGGGGATTAACAAGAGAAATGCAAGATGAATTTGCATTAAACTCTCAATTAAAAGCTGAAAAGGCAATTAAAGAAGGTAAATTTGTAGATGAAATAGTACCAGTGGTTATTCCTCAAAGAAAAGGAGAGCCTAAAGTATTTGATCAAGATGAATTCCCAAGATTCGGATCAACAATTGAAAAGATGGCTAAATTAAGACCATCATTCATTAAAGATGGAACTGTAACAGCTGCTAATGCATCAGGAATTAATGATGGAGCTGCTGCATTTGTAGTTATGAGTGCTGAAAAAGCAGAAGAGTTAGGGATAAAACCAATGGCTAAAATAGTGTCTTATGGAAGTAAAGGATTAGATCCTGCTATTATGGGATATGGTCCATTCCATGCAACAAAGAAAGCATTAGAAGTAGCAGGATTAACTGTTGAAGATATGGATCTAATAGAAGCAAATGAAGCCTTTGCTGCTCAAAGTTTAGCTGTAGCTAAGGACTTAAACTTTGATATGGAAAAGGTTAATGTAAATGGAGGTGCTATTGCACTTGGACATCCAGTAGGAGCTTCAGGTGCTAGAATATTAGTTACATTGCTTCATGAAATGGAAAAGAGAGATGCTAAAAAAGGATTAGCTACTTTATGTATAGGTGGAGGAATGGGAACTGCCTTAGTAGTTGAGAGAGTTTAGTTTTTATTTAGTAAAGTAATAAAAGTTAGTGAAAAAGGGAGCTTTTCTAAGGCTCCTTTTACTATTTATCATATTATAAATTAATTTAATGATAATTATTTGAATAAACAATCGTAAATTTGAAAAAAATAATGAATAAATTGTATTTTAATTATTCAAATACAATAAAAAAATCATATAATATAGTAGAATGCAAGTTTAAAAATGATAAAAAAAAACTAAAAAAATTAAAAAGTAATAATATTATTTAAAAAAAATAACACAATAAAATTATGAAACGTTATCAAGAGAAAAAATAAAAAAAGTGAAAATTTTAAGAAAATTTAAACAAATGCAAGAAATAAAAATTATATGTAAAAAAAAATTAAAATAGCCAAAAAAGAGATTTTGGGTGAGTATTAGTGAAGTATTATCTAATAATAGGCGATTTTAACGATAAATTGTAAAAAATAACTAAAAACTAGGTTTTTATTAATTTTAAAGTAGGTATATAATTGCTACTGTTAACGGGATATCAAAATACTAATAAATTAATAGTATTCCTATATAAGAGCTTTTTATACATATAAAACTATAAAGATAGTTAGTTTTTATATAGGAATAAGGAAAAATCACTATATCCCAAATAAGTTATTTACTAGGAGATAAAAATGACTGAAGACTTAAATAAAATAGTCAAATCTGTAGCAAAAAATGATTTAATAAGTGGGATTGTTTTATTTTTAATATTCGTATTTTTAGGGCAATATAAAAGTGGAGCTATATTATTAGTTGGAACAATTGTTTCAATGGTAAATTTTATTGTTTCAGCCGTTATTACTAATAAATTTTTAAGTAAGTCTAAAAAAAATAAAGCAATTTTATTTTACTTAAGTTATTTAATAAGGATAGTAAGTATAGTTGCTATAGCGGTAGTTTTTTCTAATAAGATGAGCTATTTATTAGCTTTTCTGATAGGATTTCTTATACATTATATAATTCTAGTAATAACTACTATAAAAGTGCAGAAGGGAAGTGAATAGATGGAACAATCAGAAGCTATATTTTCTTTTTACTTAGGTAAAATAGCAATTGATATAAAACCAGAATCTATAGTTCAATTAGTGATTGTATTGTTAATTTTAGTATTAGCATGGTGGTCTACAAGAAATATGCAGATAAGGCCAACTAAGAAACAAACTATTGTTGAATGGATTTATAACATGCTAAATAATGCAGTAGTAAGCAATGTTGGAGAAAACTTTATAGGGATAGTTCCTTTTGTAGGAACACTAGGAATATTTGTTCTAGTAATGAATTTAACTGGATTAGTAGGAATATCTCCACCAACAAAGAATTTTAGTGTTACATTAACATTAGGATTAATGTCATTTGTAATGGTACAAGGATATGCCATTAAAAAGAATGGTATTGGAGGTTATTTTAAAGGCTATTTAGAGCCTGTATCTTTTATATTACCTATTACAATATTAGAAAGAGTAATGTTACCAATATCATTGTCGTTAAGACTTTTCGGTAATATGCTAGCAGCTACTTTTATAGTTGAACTTGTTTATGAAAGTTTAGAGAAAATAGCATGGTTTGCACAGCTTGTTATACCTATCCCATTACATTTATATTTCGATATATTTGATGGTGGTATTCAAGCAGTAATTTTTGTAATGTTAACAATGATAAATATTAAAATAGTATCTGAACATAATTAAGAGGAGGAAATTTAAAATGAATGAAATAGGAATGAGAGCATTAGGAGCAGCAATTGCAGTATTAGTAGGTTTAGGAGCAGGTATTGGTATAGGAAATGCTACAGGAAAAGCCGTTGAAGGTGTTGCAAGAAATCCAGAAGCAACAGGAAAAATTACTACAACATTAGTTATAGGTTCTGCGTTTGCTGAAGCAACTGCTATTTATGGATTACTAGTATCAATCTTATTAATATTTGTTGGATTAGCATAATATTTTAATAACTCCAAAAGGGGGTAGAATAAGTAATGGAATTTAATTTAGGTATTATATTAGCCACAATAGTTAACTTTTTAATTCTATTCTTTGGATTAAAATATTTCTTCTTTGAAAAAGTTAAATTAATAGTTGAAGCTAGAGAAAATGAAATATCTCATAAGTTAGATAGTGCAGATGAAGAGCTTGAAAAAGCAAGAACTTTAGCTATTAATAATGAAAGAGAGCTACAAAGAGCTAGAGAAGAAGGGAAAGCTATTACAGAAAGACATAAGAAAAAAGCTGAAAAAATATATGATGAAATTGTTGAAGAGGCAAAATCAGAAGCAAATTTAATTATAGAAAGAGCAAAAGTAGAAATAGAAAGAGAAAAAGAAAAAGCAGAATATGCGTTAAAGAAAGAAGCTATAGATTTAGCTTTAGACCTTTCTAGAAAAGTAATAGAAAAAAATATTGATGAAGAAAAAAATAGACAATTAATTGATGAATTTATTTCTGAGGTGGGTAATTAAATATGTATGAATATTTAGACCGAAGATATGCACTGGCACTATATGAAGTGGCAGAAAAAAAAGGAAAAGTTGATGAGTACCTAGGTGACTTAAGAGAGATTTGTGAACTAATTGAAAGTAATAAAGATTTCTTTGAAGTAATAAAACATCCACAAATAGGTACAAAACAAAAGAAAAAGACTTTTATTAATATATTTAAAGGTAAAATAGATGAAGAACTTTTATCATTTTTATTAATATTAATAGAAAAGGATAGAATTTTATTCTTAAAAGAAAAATTAAAGGAAATGGAGAAAATCCATTTAGAAAAGCTAAATGTATTACAAGGAATTGTAAAAACTACTATACCATTAGAGGAGAATGAGTACAATTCATTAGTAGAGAAGCTTGAAAAGAAGTATAATAAAGAAGTTATATTAAAAAAAGAAATAGATCCAGAAATTCTAGGCGGAATTTATGTAAGAATAGGAAATGACGTTATAGATGGGACTGTAAAGACAAGATTAGACGATTTAGAAAAGCTAATGCTTGCTACAGAATAGAGGTGATTGCATGAATATAAAACCAGAAGAAATAACATCTATCATTAAAAAAGAAATACAAAGATATGAAAATCAAATCCAAACTGCAGATTCAGGAACAATAATTCAAATTGGTGATGGTATTGCTAGAGTATATGGATTAGATGATTGTATGCAAGGTGAGCTTTTAGAATTTCCAAATGGCGTATTTGGAATGGCTTTAAATTTAGAGCAAGATAATGTTGGATGTGTTTTATTAGGTTCTGAAGAAGGAATAAAAGAAGGCGATATAGTTAAAAGAACTAATAGAATAGTTGAAGTTCCTGTAGGTGAAGGTCTTTTAGGTAGAGTTGTAAACTCTCTTGGTGAAGAAATTGATGGAAAGGGACCTATTAATTATTCAGGTAGCAGACCTATAGAGGTACCAGCACCAAGTATAATTGATAGATCTTCAGTTAATGAACCTTTACAAACAGGAATTAAAGCAATAGATTCAATGGTTCCAATAGGAAAAGGTCAAAGAGAACTTATTATAGGTGATAGACAGACAGGTAAAACAGCTATTGCTATAGATACTATATTAAATCAAAAAGGTAAAGATGTTATATGCGTATATGTAGCTATTGGACAAAAGCAATCAACAGTTGCACATATAGTTAACACATTAGAAGAGATGGGAGCTTTAGATTATTCAATAGTTGTTGCAGGAACGGCATCAGAAAGTGCTCCACTTCAATATTTAGCACCATATGCAGGATGTAGTATGGGTGAATACTTTATGCATAAGGGGAAAGATGTTCTTATAATATATGATGATTTATCTAAACATGCAGTAGCATATAGAACAATGTCATTATTACTTAGAAGACCACCAGGAAGAGAAGCGTATCCTGGAGATGTATTCTATATACATTCAAGACTTTTAGAAAGAGCTGCAAAGCTATCTAAAGAAAATGGAGGAGGTTCATTAACAGCACTTCCAATTATAGAAACACTAGCTGGAGACGTAACAGCATATATTCCAACTAATGTAATATCAATTACAGATGGTCAAATTTTCTTAGAAAGTGAATTGTTTAATGCAGGTCAAAGACCAGCAGTAAATGCAGGTATTTCAGTATCGAGAGTTGGTGGTAATGCTCAAATTAAAGCAATGAAACAAGTTTCAGGAACATTAAGATTAGAGCTTGCACAGTATACAGAACTTGCAGCATTCTCTCAATTTGGATCAGATTTAGATTCTGACTCTAAGAGAAGATTAGAAAAAGGTAAGAGAATAATAGAAGTATTAAAGCAAGAACAATATAAACCGATGGATGTTGAAAAGCAAATAGTCATATTATATGCAACTGTAAATGACTTTTTATCAGATATAAAGGTTCAAGATATTAAAAAATTTGAAGAAGAATTCTTAGAATATATGGATACTCATCATAGGGATGTTTTAAAACAAATAATTGTTGAAAAACAACTAAGTAATGAATTAAAAGAAAACATTGAAAAATGTATAGTTGAATTTAAAAAAGAATTTTTAAAAGATGCATAGCTTAAATAGCTATGCAATTCTTTAGGAGGTAAAACAGTGGGCGCAGCGGGACTTATAGAAATAAAAAGAAGAATAAAGTCAGTTGAAAGTACTAGAAAAATAACTAAAGCTATGGGACTTGTCGCCACTTCTAAACTCAGAAAAGCAAGAAAAGAACTTGTAGCTAATGAGCAATATAATAATTTGTGTAAAGAAGTTATTAATGAGGTTGTCTCTAGTATGCCAGAAGATTTTGATTCAATTTATTATAATAGTTTTGATGGAGATAAACTCTATATTGTATTAACTTCAGACACTGGATTATGTGCAGGTTACAATAATAATGTGGTTATGTATTTAAATAATTTAGTTAAAAAGAGTGGCGGAGCAAAAGTTATAGTTGTAGGTAGTAAAGGAATTTCATATGTTTCTAGATATGGAATAAGTACATATACTGAATATGTAGATTTACCAGATATGCCTGCTACCAAAGATGTTAATAAAATATATAATGATGCTATATATTTATATGAAAAGAGAGAAGTTTCTGAAGTAAATATAGTATATACAGAGTTCATTTCCCCTGTTAAGCAAGAGGTAAAGAGTGTTAAAATATTACCAGTAGAGAAGAAAGCTAGTCATGCAGGACAATATATAATTGAACCAAATGAAGAAGCTGTATTTAAAAATGCGATGGATATGTATTTAAAAAGTCAGCTTAAAACATGTATGCTTAGTGCAAAAGCAAGTGAGCACAGTGCTAGAATGACGGCGATGGATGGAGCTACTGAAAATGCAGATGACATACTACAAACTCTTAATATTAAATTTAATAGAATTAGACAAGGTATTATAACACAAGAAATTTCAGAAATTGTTGGGGGAGCCGAAGCTCAAAAGTAGCAAGGAGGAAGAAGTATGGCTGAAAGTAAAATTGGAAAAGTAGTTCAAGTAATTGGACCTGTAGTTGATATAAAGTTCGATTCAGATTCTTTACCAAACATATACAATGAGATAAAAATTGATATGGGAGATAGAGAACTAGTTGTAGAAGTAGAGCAACATGTTGGAGATGATATTGTTAGAGCTATAGCAATGGAATCTACTGATGGAGTAAAAAGAGGGATGAAGGCTTTAGATACAGGAAAGCCAATATCAGTACCAGTAGGAAAAAATGTATTAGGAAGATTATTTAATGTATTAGGAGCTCCTATAGATAATAGAGGAGAAATAGAAGCTGAAGAATCATATCCTATACATAGACCAGCACCAAGTTTTAAAGAACAATCTTTAGAACCGGAAATGTTTGAAACAGGAATCAAAGTTATTGACTTAATTGCACCATATCAAAAAGGTGGTAAGATAGGGCTATTTGGAGGAGCTGGGGTAGGAAAGACAGTTTTAATTCAAGAGTTAATCAATAATATTGCAAAAGAGCATGGAGGACTTTCTGTATTTACAGGAGTAGGAGAAAGATCAAGAGAAGGTAACGACCTTTATCATGAAATGATGGATTCAGGAGTTATTAATAAAACTGCATTAGTATTTGGGCAAATGAATGAATCACCAGGGGCTAGAATGAGAGTTTCATTAACTGGATTAACTATGGCTGAATATTTTAGAGATCAAGGGCAAGATGTATTATTATTTATAGATAATATATTTAGATTTACACAAGCTGGATCAGAAGTATCAGCGCTATTAGGAAGAATACCATCAGCAGTTGGATACCAACCAACACTTGCAACTGAAATGGGTGCTCTTCAAGAAAGAATTACTTCAACAAAAAATGGATCTATAACATCAGTTCAAGCTGTTTATGTTCCAGCCGATGACTTAACAGACCCAGCACCAGCAACTACATTTACACACTTAGATGCTACTACTGTATTATCTAGATCTATTTCAGCATTAGGTATATATCCAGCAGTTGATCCACTAGAATCTTCTTCTAGAATACTTGATCCAAGAATCGTAGGTAAAGAACATTATGAAGTTGCAACAGAAGTAAAAAATATACTTGAGAGATATAAAGAATTACAAGATATCATTGCAATTTTAGGTGTTGATGAATTATCAGATGAAGATAAAGCTGTAGTTGCTAGAGCAAGAAGAATTCAAAGATTCCTATCTCAACCATTTACAGTTGCTGAACAATTTACAGGAATGCAAGGAAGATATGTTCCAGTAAAGGAAACAGTAAGAGGATTTAAAGAAATATTAGAAGGAAAATATGATCACTTACCTGAATCAGCATTCTTATTTGCAGGTACAATTGAAGAAGTTGTAGAAAAAGCAAATAGCATGAAATAGGAGATATGCTTTATGGGAAAATTAATAAAACTTAATATTGTAGCTCCAGGACGTGAGGTACTAACTGAGGAAATAGTTAGTTTAGCAACAACTGAGAGTGATGGTAAAATAGAATTTTTAGCAAATTATGCACCAACTATAATAGCAACTATACCGACTATAACTACGTATACTACTATAGATGGAAATAAGAAAAATTTATTTACATCATCAGGAATTGTTTATATTAAGGATAATATAATTAATTTTTGTTGTGATTCTTTTAATTTCCCAGAAGAGATTGATAGAGAACGTGCTGAGCAGTCTCTTAAGAGAGCTCAAGAGAGATTAAATAATAAAGAAAAGAATAATATTGATATTGAAAGAGCTAAGAGAGCAGAGGCAAGAGCTAAAGCTAGATTAGAATTGAAATAAAGAAGTCACTAATAAGTGGCTTCTTTATTTTTTGAATTTATATATATAAGTAGATAATTTTTAACACATTGTTGTATATAGACGAATATAGTAGAGATTTATAAAAATTTAAGATGAAAGCGAACTATTCTAAGGGGATTATAATATATATATATTATAAGAAAACACACTACTCATTAAAAGGTGTAGGTGTAACTTTAGTTAGTTAAATTAAATATTCAGAACGTCACTTATAAGCAAACACAATATTAAATTCTTAATTTTATTGTATAAAAAAATATAGTTTGGACAATAATTTTAGAGGAAGGGCAGGGGATTACAATATGAAAAAGATATTTTTTGTATTTCTTTTAATCTTTTCTCTATTAATTATTAATGGAAAAGAATATGAGTGTGAAGCAAAGAAAGATTTATTTAATGAAGTCGAGCGATATGTATTAAGTGAATATGAATTTATACAAAATGGAATGAAATTAGAGTATACAATAAAGGCGGATATTAGTGATGAGCTTGATAGAATTGATAAAATTTTTCAATCTAAAAATGACTTAGTAGTAACCAAAAGTGAAAATTCGATATCTGCAAAAAGTGAAAATATTAATTATAGTGTTAATATTTATAATTATAGTAAATTAACAAAGGTTGAAGTGATAGTTATTAACACAGATAAGACTTTATCTGAAAGCTATTTAAGGTTATTAGTTGAAGAAATTAGAAATAGTAATTTTATAAATGAGAGGTATTTTTCATTTATAAAGGGAAAGATAAAAACAGAGGGGAAAAATATATTTGAAGATGTAGAAAATAAATTAAAAATAATAATCAATGAAAATATAGATATAAGCAATGGTAGTATAGCAAAAGCAACAATGATAGATGGAACAAATTTAAACATTGGACAAATTACTTACGATACAGGTTCATATTTAATTATAGGAACGCCGATAATTTTCGTAACATACTAACAATAAATATGGAGGATAATATGGAAAAGATTATAGTTAGAGGTGGAAGAAAGCTTCAAGGAGAAGTTGATATAAGTGTTGCAAAGAATGCAGTATTACCTATAATAGTTGCAACTATTTTAAATCCGACAGAGATAATTTTAAAAAAAGTACCTATGTTAGAAGATGTAACAGTTTTAATAAATTTATTAAGAGAGTTAAACTGTGAAGTGAAATTTTCGCCGATAACAGGAGATTTAAAAATAAATACTTCAAACTTAAGAGAAATAGAAGCAAATAATGAGTTAATACGTAAGATGAGAGCATCATTTTTAGTAATGGGCCCAATGTTAGCTAGGTTTGGAAGATGTAAAATATCCATGCCAGGAGGATGTAATATAGGAAGTAGGCCTGTAGACCTTCACTTGAAGGGCTTCAAAACATTAGGAATAGATTCTGAAATAGGATATGGATATGTTGAGGCTAAAGTTAAAAATCTACATGGAAATAGAATATACTTAGATTTCCCATCTGTAGGAGCTACTGAAAATATTATGATGACATCTGTTTTAGCACCTGGAGTTACTATTATAGAAAATGCGGCTGAAGAACCAGAAATATGGGATTTGGCAAGATTTTTAAATAGCATGGGTGCCAAAATAGAAGGTGCTGGATATGGAAGAATAACTATACATGGTGTATCAGAATTAAAGCAACCTGAACCATTTACACCGATTTTTGATAGGATTGAAGCTGGTACATTTATGGTTGCAGCAGGAATAACAAATAGTAAAATAGCTATAAATGGAGTTAATGAGGAACATTTGATGCCAACAATTGAGAAATTAAAAGAGTGTGGTGTTTATTGCAAGATGGATGGAGAAAAGATGATAGTAGATGGAACAGGGGAAAAAAAGCCTGTAGATATAAAAACAATGCCTTATCCAGGGTTCCCAACTGATATGCAGGCACAAATGATGGCATTATTATCAATTACTAAAGGGGCTAGTTTAATAACTGAAACTGTATTTGAAAATAGATTTATGCATGTTGGAGAGCTTGGCAGGATGGGGGCGAACATTAAGATTGATGGAAGAATCGCCATTGTTGAAGGTGTAAATAATCTTACTGGGTGTCAAGTTAAAGCCACTGATTTAAGAGCTGGAGCAGCCATGATTTTAGCTGGATTAGTTGCAAGTGGGCAAACAGAGATAGGAGCGATATACCATATAGATAGGGGATATACTAATATAGAGGATAAGTTTAGAAAACTTGGAGCAGAAATATATAGAACCTATAAATAATACTTAGGAGCCAATTAAGGGCTCCTAATTTTTTTGTTTTTTTGTAGAAATTTGACGTATAAAAGTTGAATTTAAAATGAATTAATTTACTTTTACGGGCAAGAATACAAAACAGGAGGTGTTGAAATGGACCAAAATAAAAAAAATAAAGTAAAGGACTTTTTCAGAAAGGAGGGCTTTTACTTAGTACTATTTGTTTGCCTATGTATTGTTGCAACTGTAGCAGCATTTACAATTAGAAAAAATTCTGTTGCTAATCAAGAAAATAAGGCAAATAACGAACTATCTTTAAATGAGGTGGAGGATAATACTTCTTCAGAAACAGATTCTAACTTTAATAAGCAAAATGCTGAAAGAGTAGAAAATAACGATGAATTAGCTAATAATGCTGAAGAGATTTTATCTGAGCCAGAGGTTGCAAATGCAGAGGAAGAAGTAGCAACTAATGATCAAGAAGAAGTTGCTGAAAATCAAGTTACAGAAGAAGTGGCAGATGTTTCTGCAGGAACAGATACACAAGTAGTTTTATCATTACCTATAGATGGTAGTGTAGCTATTTCAAGAGAATTTGGAACAATGATTAGAACTTATGTAGATGAAACTAGAAGTGAAGATACATCTAGAAGAGGGATTGATATTAATGCTTCAGTAGGAACTATAGTTAAAGCTGCTGCTGAAGGACAGGTTGAAGAAGTGTCAAGTAACACTACTGATGGTACTTATGTAGTTATTGCACATGCAAATGGATTAAAGACAAAGTACACTAACTTAAGCGAAGAGGTTAAAGTTGCAGTTGGAGATGTTGTTAGTACTGGAACAGAAATAGGTACAGTTGGTAACACTTCAGGTATATTTACATCAAAAGTTTGCGGTGATGTACTAAATGTTCAAGTGCAAGATGCAAATGGAAATGATGTTGATCCTAGTGCATACTTTAATTTTAAGTAATTATTTTAAGTATCAACCATTTTATGGTTGATACTTAAAAATATTTATTTTTATTTAAACTTTGTAAATTCTTTATGTTAAGTAAATAATAAATAGCGATTAAGGAGGTATAATTTTGAAGGATTATATTGAAGAAAGGGTTTTAGAAGTTGCGCAGTATATAATTGACTCAAAGGCTACAATAAGAAAAACAGCAAAAGTATTTGGTGTGAGTAAGAGTACTATTCATAAGGATATGACTGAAAGATTACCTAAAATTAATCCAGCAATAGCAGAACAAACACATTTAATATTAGAATTAAATAAATCAGAAAGACATATAAGAGGCGGAGAAGCTACAAAAATGAAATATAAAGAAAATGAAATATAAAAATATTGAATGATAAATTCATTACATATATAATTATAGTAGGGATAAATTTGTAGAAAAAACAATTATTTTGAAATTATTATATATTTAGGAGTGAATTAAATGTGGTTTTGGAGAAGTGGTAGCGATTTAGGAATAGATTTGGGAACAGCTACTGTACTTGTGTATGTTAAAGGAAAAGGGATTTTATTAAAAGAACCATCAGTTGTGGCTATTAATAAAAATAATAATAAAGTATTAGCAGTTGGTGAAGAAGCTAGAAAAATGATTGGTAGAACACCTGGAAATATAGTTGCAGTACGACCATTGAGGGATGGTGTTATTTCAGATTATGATATAACAGAAAAAATGCTTAAAGCTTTTATAAAAAAAGCATGTGGAAAGGGACGAGTAATAGCTCCTAAAGTGATGGTATGCATACCATCTCAAGCAACAGAGGTAGAAAAAAGAGCTGTTGTAGATGCAACAATGAATTCAGGAGCTAAAAGAGTGCATCTTATAGAAGAACCATTAGCAGCAGCAATTGGTGCCGGATTAGATATAACTAAACCAGATGGTCATATGATAGTTGATATTGGTGGTGGGACAACTGATATAGCTGTAATTTCATTAGGTGGAGTAGTTATAAGAGAATCAATTAAGGTTGCTGGTGATAAATTTGATGAGGCAATTACAAGATATGTTAGAAATAGATATAAGATTCTAATTGGAGAAAAAACAGCTGAGGATTTAAAGGTGACAATTGGATCAGTATTTAAAGGATCTAGGGATTTAACAACTACAATGAAAGGAAGGAATTTAATCACAGGTTTACCTGATGAAATAGTTATTTCTACTGAAGAGTTAAGAGAAGCATTAATGGAGCCTGTATCATTAATAGTTGATAGTGTAAAATCAGTACTGGAGAAAACTCCACCAGAATTATCTGCAGACATAATAGAAAAGGGAATATTAATGACCGGTGGTGGCGCATTAATTGATGGGTTGGATAAGCTTATTGAAGAAAATACAGGTATATCAGTTAAAATAGCAGAGGATTCAGTTGAAGCTGTTGCAATAGGAACTGGTGAAGTTTTAAGCTATGTCAGCAAATTGGACAACGATTTTTCAAGTAGAGAGATACAACTAATAAATTAATTAATAATTATGATATTTTTTATTATATAATAAAGCTAGAAGTAATTAACTTCTAGCTTTATTTATTGATTATAGTATTTAGATAATATGCATGAATTAAGCCTTGAGAAATAATTTTTGCCATTTCAAATACCAAGTGAAGTCGTATACTTCTAGAGGTAAAGAATTCAGCAGTATCACTTGAATCAATTATTCCTATTATTGAAGCAGTACCAACATCGGGTAATGATTTTCCAACACCCTTTCCAGGATGAATTGGATAATCGCGAGTATGAATTTCCCCTATTGAGTTTGTATCACCTAGACATGCATCTATGCCTATTATAGAGGCATGGGGATGTAGTTTATTTATTTCAATTAATTTCTTGTCAAGATTTAGTGCATGAATAGGATCTCTTAGTGTACCATATATAGGTAAGGGGAAATTATGTTCTTCAAGAAATGTTCCAACTAATGGACCCAAACAGTCACCGACACATTTATCAGTGCCAATACAAACTATTATAGTATCAGAGTTAATATACTTTCTCATAAATTCAGCAATTTCATAGTATGCTAAATTAGATTTATAGTTAAATTTTTGTTTTATCAAATAATTCACCCCTATCATGATAATAGATGAAAGAATATCATATATAAAATATATGATTGGAGGTTTGATAATATAATTTTATTAATAAAATAATATAGATCAACTTTCAATATTAAAATATTCTTGCAATTATAATATATTTTTATGGAATCATATATGTTACTAAAATAAATAAAATAGTGTTAGTTTTATTTATGTTAATATGTTAATTATTTTTTAAATAAAAATGAATATTGTATTTAAAAGAAGAAAAATAGAGAAAATAAG
This sequence comes from uncultured Clostridium sp., assembly GCA_900547475.1. GTDB lineage: Bacteria > Bacillota > Clostridia > Clostridiales > Clostridiaceae > Clostridium. The sequence goes on from URGW01000045.1 coordinate 23,594, forward strand.
AGTTATATAAGAATAATATTAAAAAAACGCTGAAAATGGGGGTTGATTTATATTAGCTTTAATTATATACTAGTCCTTGTCAGTTCGGCAGTAACATAACGAACGGCGATAAAGTTATTAATATAAGATATGGGGGAGTTCCCGAGTGGCCAAAGGGGGCAGACTGTAAATCTGTTGCGATTCGCTTCGATGGTTCGAATCCGTCCTCCCCCACCATTAATAACTAAAAGTATATAATATTAAATTGGAATATGCTTCATTGGCTCAATGGCAGAGCAGCTGACTTGTAATCAGCAGGTTGTTGGTTCGACTCCGACATGAAGCTCCAAATGGGGGAGTTCCCGAGTGGCCAAAGGGGGCAGACTGTAAATCTGTTGCGATTCGCTTCGATGGTTCGAATCCGTCC
>URGW01000046.1 GCA_900547475.1 uncultured Clostridium sp.
GAAAATTACACAATTCCTGGAGATAATATCATTAATTTTCGGCATCACGGCATTCAAGCTCTAACGAACAATTTAGTAAAATAATTTTTTGGCGGTTTTGAATAGTAGGTTTTGGCCTTGTGGATTAAGGTGAATACCATCAAGATATAAATTAGATAGTTCTTTTGCATTTTCTGTTAATGAATAAAAATCTATATATTTTAAAGAGTAAAAATTACAAAGATTTAATAATTCATTGCGTAATAAAGGCAAACTTTCCTTACAATAATCATAAGTATCACATTTCATGAAAAGCTCATTGGCCATTTCAGGAATAATATTAGGAGGAACTCCTATGTGCACTTCTATATTATTTGATAATACATCTTTAATCATTACTTCAATATTATTAATAATAGAAGTTACAGGTCTATTAGAAAGCAAATCATTTGTTCATGCCATTAAAAATAAAATGTTAGGAGATAAGTCAATGACATCTTTTTGAAATCTAACAAGCATATCTGTAGATGTACTTCCATTAATTCCTTTATTATGTATATCTAAATCGTAAGTAGTTTTAAGTTTATTAACCCAATTATCTTTAGGTTTAACACCATATCCAAATATTAAGCTATCGCCTAAAAATACATATTTATTTTTCATAATTAATAGCCTCCTTAAAATAATTTATTAAAGCAATTTTTACAAATAAGAGTTTTCCCTTTATCAGCTTTTATATAATTATTGTCTTTTAAAATATTATTACAAATAGAGCATTTATTTGTAGATGCAATAGAATTGTTATCATTTTCTATTATTTTTTGTGTTTTTGAAGGTTTAACAGTAGAATTTACTGATTTTTTTAATGATGAATAAATTCTTTTTTCATCTGGAGAATTCTTTGGAGTAATAGAATATGAAATTGAAAACTCACTTTCTCCAAATAGCTCTAATTCAAATCTTGGATTTTCCTTATCGTAAAATTCTTCTACTATTATTCTTCTAATTTGAGCATCATTAACTATTAATCCGCTCTTTTCAATACCATCAAATATGCTTTTAGTTATATTAGCCGTATCTGGATGTCTTTTTTCGCTTTTATAATAAACTTTTAATACTGCAATAAGTGATTCGTAAAGTACTATATCAGGATTTTGACTTCTAGCATGATAAGCTATTTCTTCTTCATATAATGCATATTTATCATGCGATTTCCCTGTATTATAAGGCAATATTGCCCTTCCATCTTTATTATGTAATTTAAAATTTGATTTAGTGATAGGTGATCCTAAAACTATTACTTTTGCATAAGGTTTCATATATTTTCTCTCCCCATAATATTAAGAATAAAATGATATAAGATGAAATGATAATGGTAATAATTATATAGTAAGGATTTAAATAATACAGAATTATTAAGAAATCCTTAAAAATCCATAAAATGAAACAAAAAATAGTGAATAAAGTTTTTTAAAGGTATATAATACTCATGAGTATATAATCTAAATTAAGATTTTATTATATTTAAACTATACATGAGCAAATTTGTATTAACAAGCAATAATTTGATTATGTTTTATGATTACGTTATAATACATTTTGGTGTTATATAGTAAAAAGAAGAGGTAAAAATAGATGGAAGATAAATATATTTTAGCTATAGAATCAAGTTGTGATGAAACTTCAGCAGCAGTTGTTGTTAATGGGAGAGAGGTATTATCTAATGTAATTGCTTCTCAAATAGATACACATAAAAAATATGGTGGAGTAGTACCAGAAGTGGCTTCAAGAATGCATATAGAAGCTATTAGTGGAGTGGTTGAAGAGGCTCTTGAAGAGGCTAATATTACTTTAGATAAAATTGATGCAGTAGGTGTTACATATGGTCCAGGACTAGTAGGTGCGTTGCTAGTTGGATTGCAATTTGCAAAGGGATTATCATTTGCAACTAAAAAACCTTTAATAGGGGTTAATCATATTGAGGGACATATTTGTGCTAACTATATACAGCATAAAGATTTAAAGCCACCATTTGTGTCTTTAGTAGTATCAGGAGGACATACTTTTATAGTACATGTTAAGGATTATGGAAGTTATGAAGTAATAGGGCAAACTAGAGATGATGCAGCTGGAGAGGCTTATGATAAGGTTGCAAGAGCATTAGGTCTTGGATATCCAGGAGGGCCTAAAATTGATAAATTAGCAAAGGAAGGAAATCCAAAAGCTATAGCATTTCCAAAAGCTAACTTCCATGAAGAAACTTTAGATTTCTCATTTAGTGGAGTAAAGTCAGCAGTTCTTAATTATTTAAATAAATGTAAAATGCAAAATATCGAAGTAAACAAAGCTGATGTTGCGGCTTCTTTCCAATATGCAGTTATAGATGTATTAAAAGAAAATGTATTAATGACTTGTAAGAAGAGAAATGTTAAGACAATTGCAATTGCAGGTGGTGTTGCATCTAACTCAAGTTTAAGAGAAACACTTATTAAAGAAGCTTCAAAAAGAGGTATAGAAGTATTATTCCCAGCACCAATTTTATGTACTGACAATGCTGCCATGATTGGAAGTGCAGCTTACTTTAATTTTGTTAATGGAAAAATTAATGATTTAAATTTAAATGCAAAGCCTAATTTAAAATTAAATAGTTAATAATATAATTTAAATATGTATAATAAGTACATATAATTTCAAAATCTTAAGTAGAGTAATATGTATTGTATATAAGAAAGTATGGGGAGAGAAATAAAATGAAGTTTTTGCCGTATTCAAATGGAGTACGATCAGTAAATATGAAAAGGCAAAGAAGTCCTAAGGATAAATTTAAAATAATCTCTGGAATAATTGTCATAATAATAATTATTGGATTTGTTACTCAAAACGTAGTTGACTTTGTTGATGGGGAAAGATTAAAAAAAAGAGTTAATTATACTACCGTTGATGATCTAAGATTAGATTATAGAATTGAAGGGGAAGGTAGTTATACTATTATTTTTGATGGTGATATGGGTGCTACTTTAGAGGGGTGGACTCCTATAGTAGAGGAATTAAAACAAAATGATAATGTTAGAACTTTCGTTTACAATAGACAGGGTTATGGATATAGTGATGGATCATCTGGAAGAACTCCTGAAGAACAAGCTAGAGATTTGAAGATTTTATTAAGAAAAGCAGGATTATCAGGGCCATATATAATAGTTGGAGAGGGATACGGATCTCTTGTATTAACAAGCTTTGCACAACAGTTTAAGGATTCAGTTGTGGCTGCTATAATGATAGATCCAATTAATGAGAAAGAAATTCAAACTAAAGAGTATAAAAGGAGTCAAATTATTACTAAGCTTAGAAGAAATATTGAAAGAGTTGGCTCAATATGTTCTCTTACAATGCTTTTGGACAAGCTGAACTTAGATGTAAGTCTAAAGGATTTTGAATCAGTACTTTCAGAGAGTAGCTTAGATGAATTTTTAACATTAAGGACTAAGTCAAATTATACAAATGCAGTTTATCATGAGTTAAATAATATTCTTAAAGGAAAAAGTAACAGCCAAGTTGATGGTGTATTTAGTGATATTCCATATTATTTAATTACAAAAAAGGAAGATGATTCATTAAAAAGTTTAGGAAGTGAAAAATTAACAACCGTATATACTACTAGTTGTGATAAAGATTTCTTATCATTAAATGATAAAGATAATATTCTAAATGCTATAAGAGTAACTGTTAAGAAGTTGAAAGAGATAGATGAAAGCAAAAAATAGTTTAAAATGGACATCAAGAAGTTGATGTCTATTTTTTTATATTAAGTATTTCTAGATTGTCATATATTTGACACATTGAGTGGTTATATTATAACTATAGAATAAATAAAAAATAAAAAAAGGAGTTAGTATATATGGATAATGAGAATATTTATGACGCAGCTTATAGTGAGGCACAAGTAAGTGATGAAGTTGAAGTAAAAAATACTTTTAATGAGGAGCCAAGTAAAGAGAAAAAGAAAAAAAGAAGAAATGGTAAAGGAATTGCTAAATATATAGCATTGGCTCTTATATGTTCCTTATGTGGAGGAGTAATTGGTTCTGGAGTTACTTACTTTGTAACAGGTAAGAATGTAAGCGATAATAGTTCAGGTAATACTGTAACTGTAGATCCAGTTTCATTTGCAACAGATAGTACAGCTTTATCAGCAGCAGAGATATATCAAAAGGTAGCTCCAGCAGTAGTTATGGTATCTACTAAAACAATACAAACTGTAAATGGATGGTTCCAACAAGAAGCTGAAGGAATGGGCTCAGGATTTATAATAAATACTGATGGATATATTTTAACAAATTATCATGTTATAGATGGGGCAAATGAAGTTACTGTAACATTAAGTGATGGTAATGAGGTAACAGCTTCAGTAGTTAACTACGATTCAGATCAAGACGTAGCTATGATAAAAATTAATGAAGATATAGAAGTTCCTGGAGTTGTAGAATTAGGTGATTCAGATGCATTACAACCAGGTGAAGAAGTATTAGCAATTGGAAATCCATTATCTAAGGAATTATCATCTACATTAACAAAAGGTATAGTTAGTGCATTAAATAGAAGTATTGAGACAGAAACAGGAGTTAGCACAAATTTAATACAAACAGATACAGCTATTAATTCAGGTAATAGTGGTGGTCCATTAATAAATACTAAGGGAGAAGTCATTGGTATAAATACATTAAAGGCAAGTGATGGTGCAGAAGGTATTGGATTTGCAATTCCTATTAATGATGTAAAAGTTAAGATTGATTCATTATCAAAACCAATATTAAACTTAGGTGTGTCAATAAGAGTTATAGATGAAAGTTGGTCTAAAAAATTAAAAATGGAAGAGGGGCTTTATATTATTGAAGTCACAGAATTTTCACCAGCAGAAAAAGCAGGATTAAAGGGTGGAGACTTAATAGTTAAGGTTGATGGAACAAGAATTAAGACATTTGAAGAGTTACAAGAAATTAAGAACTCTAAAGAAGAGGGAGATAGTATAAATATTGAATTCATAAGAGATGGAAAGACTCAAAATGCTACTATAACATTAAGCTCAACTACTACAACTACAACAAATTAATATGATTTAACACAAAGGTTATGAAGATTTTCATAACCTTTGTGTTTTAATTATTTATATTTTTAAAAACATGTTCATAGGCTTTTAAGGTAGCAATAGCAGTATTTTTCCAAGTAAAATTTAGACTATTTTTATAGCCCTTTTGACTATATTCTTGTAGTGAAGACTCTGAATTCAACAAATTAAGAATTGAAGAAGCTAACTCATCTTTATTAAATGGATCTATTAATATAGCACAATCTTTAGTTACCTCTGGAATAGATGTTAAATTAGATGTAATTACAGGTGTAGCGCAACTCATAGCTTCAAGTGGAGGGAGGCCAAATCCTTCATATAACGAAGGATAAATAAAAAGTTCTGCAGCATTATAAAATAAAGGCAATTCATCATCTGGTATAAAGCCTGTAAAGATAATTTTATCATCAATTAAAAGCTCTTTACATAAATTCTGAAGTTTAACACCCTCATCTTTTATTGAGCCACATAAAACTAATTTATAATCTTTTTTTAAGGATTTCTTAATTTTATTAAAAGCTATAATAAGTTCTTTAACATTTTTTCTTGTACTGAAGCCTCCTATATATAATATAAAGGGTGAATCAATACTATATTTATTTTTTATATACTCAATACAATTAGATTTATTTAATGGTTTATAACTTTTATTAGCAGCTAAAGGTGTAACGAATATTTTTTCTTCATTAACGAAAGGAAAAAATTTCATTATATCTTTTTTGGAATATTCAGAAACAGTTAAAATTATTTTAGAGTTATTTACTATTAAAGGCATATCTCTTAAAAATCTTTGTAGATAACCTCGTCCAACAGTTTCGGGCAAGATATAAGGAATTAAATCATGAATAGTTACTACTAATGGTGATGTATATAATTCATTTAATCCAATGCCATTTTGAGGTATATGATGCATATCTATGTTGTTTTCTTCAATATAATTGGGATAGTAGTAATTTTCATAAAAGGTACCATGTTTTCTTGAGGTAAAAATAATTTTTGAATTATCTTTTTTGTAATTTTCGTAATTTTCTCCAGTCCAAAAAATAGAGTAATTATTTTTAGTATCTATATTAAGAAGTTCTCTAAGAAGATTTTCAGTATAAGTACCTATACCAGATCCTTTATATAAATTAATCCCCCTAGCATCTATTGAAAATTTCAAAGCGTAACGCCTCCTATAAAACCTATAATATTATAAATATTATAATTAAGTAATTTGTGTGATAGTAAACACAATGAAATATATAATTTCATATAATGAATTGAATAAAACTTTAGGAGTTGGCTATGGATATAGAAAATCTAAAAAATTCTATAGAATCTAATTATGATATAAAAATAAAATCCATGGAAAAGGTTAAGAATAGCTATAAAGTGGAAAGTGAAAATAAAGATTATGCAATAAAAATAATTAAATATGATTTTGGACATTTTTATTTTATTTTATCAGCAATTAAACATTTGCAAAGGAGAAACTTTAATAAGATTCCTAATATATTAAAGAACAATCAAGGTGGAGACTATATACAATTAGGAAATAAATATGCATATTTAACAGAATGGATACCATCTAGAGTGAGTAATTATAATAATCCTATAGAATTAGCAGCTATAGCTAAAAAACTTGGAGAGCTTCATGATTGTAGTTCTGGATTTACTTTAAATAATGATATGAATCCTAGAATAGGATGGTATTCTTGGATAAATGTTTTTGAAACAAGATGCAATGAGATATTAGATTTTAAAAATAGAATATCTCAAAAGGCATACAAATCCAAATTTGATTATATATACTTAGATAATATAGAAGCTGAAATAGAGAGAGGAAAAGTTGCAATTAATGGTCTTAAAGAAAGTAATTATATAAAAATAATGGATAAAGAGGTAATGAAAAGGGGATTCTGTCATCATGATTTTGCACATCATAACATTTTAGTTGATGATAATGGTGAATTTAATGTAATAGATTTTGATTATTGTATTTTAGACACTCATTTACATGATTTATCTTCACTATTAATAAGAGCAATGAAAGATGGTAAATGGAGCAAGGAAAAGTCAAATTTGATTTTAAATAATTATTGTAAAAGTAACAATATATATGATGAAGAATTAAGATTAATAAAAGAATTTATTAGGTTTCCACAAGTATTTTGGCAAGTTGGAATTCAATATTATTGGGAGCAACAGCCTTGGGGAGAAGATTTTTTTATAGAAAAGATTAATAAATACTTAGAAGATATTGAATATAGAGAAGAATTTTTAGAAGAGTGTTTCAATTAAGGAGGGGATATTGTTTGGATATAGTAGAATTTTTAAATGGTAATGGAATTATTGTTGGAGAAGAAAACTTTCATAAGAGTGGCAGGAAAAAATATATTTTAGATACAAACAATCAAATATCTTTAATAATTGAAGTGCAAAAAATCTTGCAAGGTAAAAAAACAAATATAATTCCTAGAGTTGAAAGTTCTATAGGAAAAGAAATAGAGTCATTTATTGTTCAAACAAAAAAGACATTAAAAATGATTAGATCTTTTGAGGAAAAATATAAAAAGAGTAATTTTGATTTATTTATCATAGATGAAGGAAATAAGATACTAAGTAGAGCTAAGAAGTCATTAAATGCTTTAGATGAGGATAAGTACTTAAAAATAATAATAAGGAGTATGAATAACTATGATATATGCTTAGGACGAGTAGATGAAGGTAGCTTGAAAAAAGAAGGTTTAACAATTTGTATAAGAACAACTAGATATATTTCTTATAATATGATAGAGCATGATTGCTATAACTATATAAAAAGATTAAAAAAAAGAGGATATGAAGGAGATATTATTAAGTTAATAAATGATTTTGCATATAAATCAAATTTAAATAAAGATAGTATAGATTACATGATTTTACTATCAAATTATCCTCTTGAATCAGTTAAAACTTTATTAAAATTAAAGGAAGATAGGAATAGATTTAGTGATGAAGAATGGATAAAAGAGATTGATATTGCTAAAAAAATAGATGGTATTGAGCTTTTATGAATGGGGGAGTGAAATGAATAAGTTTAGATATATAGATAAAAGAATATTGTGTAGCTATGATTTAAGCGAAGAGTTCTTTTTTAAACTAGGAGTAAAGGTTTATGACATTATTCCATTAAGAAAAGTATTTGTTTTATTTACAGATAAGGGAAAGAAAATATTAAAAATAACGAATTCATCAGTAGAAAGAATAAACTTTATAAATAACACTTTAAATATAATTAAAGAAAAGGATAAGTATGTGCTTCAATATTGTACAAACTCTAATGGAGATATAATTACTGAGTGGAAGGGAAAGTCTTATGTATTATTAGATATGATGGATGGAAGAGAAGCTACTTTCACAAATCCAGTAGAAGTAGAATGGTGTACAAAAGCTTTAGCGAATTTTCATAATGCATCAATAAATATAACAGATAATTTAACTAAGGAAGATATTATATTAAATAAATCTAAAAATTTAATATATGAATTTTTAAATGATTTATGTTTTATTACAGAGGCTGAGAGGGTTATAAGTAAATTTAGTTATAAAAATGAGTTTGATTTTTTATTTTTAAATAATATTTCAAAAGCAAAAAATGATTTGAATAGAAGTATAAACTTGTTAACTGAGAGCTCTTATAATGAACTTTACTCAGATATAAAAAATATGGTTATATGCCATTTAGATTTAGCTCATCACAATTTTATAATAGATGAAGACAAAGTAAATATAATAGATTTTGATTACTGTAAGATAGATATTAGGGTAATGGATATATATAATTTTATTATAAAGGTAATAAAAAATTATGCTTATGATAAAGAAATAATTAATAAAATAATAGAAAATTATAGTAGTATTTCTAAAGTATCAGATGAAGAAAAGAAAATAATTTTTGCAATGTTAAATTATCCAAGGGATTTTATTAATATTTCTAAGGATTATTATTTAAAACAAAAGTCATGGGATTATGAGGTATTTTTAAGTAGATTCAAGGATAAGATTGAAAATGATTCTTTTAGAAGTGATTTATTAGTAAATATAAATGAAAATTTAATATAAAAAGATAAGGGTTATGCCATTGCATAACCCTTATTAAATATAGTAATAAATAAAATTCAATAAACTTAGAAGTTAATTATATTTTTGTATGCTTCAATTGTATTTAAAGCTGTATTTTTCCAAGAATATTTGTTACTAGTAATAAATCCTCGTTCAATCATTGTTAGTTTCAAAAAACTATCTGTTAAAACCCTCTCCATTGAATAAGATAATTCATTAACATCACTAGGATTAACTAAAATTGCTGAATTCTTACATACTTCTGGAACTGATGTAATGTTAGATGCAATTACAGGTGTACCACAAGCCATTGCTTCTAATGGAGGAAGTCCGAATCCTTCATAGAATGATGGATAAATTAAAAATTCACAAGCATTATAAAAAAGTGGTAAATCTTCAAGTGGAACAAAATCTGTAAAAATTACAGAATTGATAATACCTAATTCTATAGCTCGATTTTTATAGCGTTCATATGAGAGTCCTTTTTTACCTGTAATTACAATCTTTAAATCTTTTTTTAGATTATTATTTAATAGAGAAAATGCTTCCATAATACCAATAATATTCTTTCTAGGACTATATCCACCAACATATAATATAAAATTATCAGTGATATTATATTTATCTTTTATTACATTTTTACAATAAAATCTGTTTATTGGTTTGTAGATATCCTCAGCAGCTAAAGGAGTAACAAATATTTTTTCAAGTGGAAAATTAAATTCATTAGCTATATCTAATTTAGAGAATTCTGAAACTGTTATTATTCCATCACAATTATTCAATATACTTGGCATTTCTTCATTAAATATTCGTAGATAGCGATCACTTACTGTTTCAGGCATTCTTAGTGGAATTATATCATGTAATGTAATAGTCTTAGGACAATTAATATTGTCTGAAAGGCCTACACCATTTTGAGGAACGTGATATAGTTCCATATTAAAGTTGTCTAATAAATTAGGAACTTTTACATTATCCCAAAAGTTATTGTTAGATGAGTCTATTGAGTACTCTATAGAAAAATTATCTCCAAGCTTTAAATCAGAATCTTTAGGAATGAAAGTAAGATACTGATTTGAATCATCATATTTGCTTAAATTAGTTATAAGTTGATAGGTATAGGTTCCTATACCGGTACCTCTATACCATTTTGCGGCTCTTCCATCAATACCAATCTTCATGATTTAATCCTTTCAAAATAGTTATAATTTATTATATTAGAATAAATAAAAAATGTTAATAAAACAGTGAATATGTACATATAAATATAGAGGGGGTGAGGAATATGATGAGAGAATTTGAAATAGAAAGACAATTTCAAATAAAAATAGATATAATAAAAGCTAACAAAGGTATCTATTATTTGAAGACAAATAAAGGTGAGAGATGTCTTAAGAAGATAAATTATGGGCCACAAAAATTATTATTTGTTTATGGTGCTAAAGAGCATTTAATAAATAATGGATTTAATACTGTAGACAGATATTTTTTAAACATAGATGGCGAGCCATATGCATTAGTAAATGAAGATTTATATACTCTATCTGAATGGTTAGAAGGAAGAGAATGTGATTTTCATAACATAGATGAAGTAAAAATAGCTGCAGCAACATTAGCAAAGCTGCACGAGGCATCTAAGGGATATGATCCACCTGAAAATTCTAAATTAAAGAGTGATCTTGGAAGATGGCCAAGTCTTATGGAAAAAAGAATAAAATCATTAGATAAGATGAGAGATATGATTAGAAAAAAGAATAGAAAAAGTGATTTTGATTTATTATATCTGAAGTCAATGGATTTCTATAAGGAAATGGGAAAAAGAGCTTTAAATACATTAAAATCATCAGAATATGATAAGTTATGTGAGAGAGCTGAGAGTGAAAAAGGTTTTTGCCACCATGATTATACTTATCATAATATCGTACTAGGAAAAGATAATTCTGTTAGTGTAATAGATTTTGATTATTGTAAGAGAGAAATAAGAACTTTCGATATTTCAAACTTTATGATAAAGGTACTAAAGAGAAATAAATGGAATATGGAATTTGCAAAAGCAATAATAGATTCTTATAATGAAGTTTCTAATCTAGAAGAGTGTGAATATAATGTATTATACGCTTACTTACAATTTCCACAAAGATATTGGAGGTTAGCTAATAGATATTATTATAATGAAGTTAATTGGGGACAAAATACTTTTGATAGTAAATTAGAAAGCATAATAAAAGAAAAGGATGAATACCTTAAGTTTTTAGATGATTTTAAAAATGAATACAATACGATTTAAAAGTCGGCTTTAAAAGCCGGCTTTTAAGTTATAAAAATTTTTAGATATATGGTGATTTAGGATATCCTTCCCTATATTTACCTCGAGTTTGCAATCCACCAACACCTTTTATTCCTGTAATAGTATTTTCAACTATATTTGTTATTGAAACAACAGAATCAATAGTTGTGTATGCAATCTTTTCACATACGAATACAGGGTCTAGGCAATGAATTAGTACACGGCTTGGAGAACTAGCAAAGTTGGCTCCTGCATCTAATAAACATTCATAGCATGATTGACAAGCTCCTGCAAATATAACTAATTCATCATAGCTTGAGTTATAATTTCTAAGAGCTTTAACAGCATCAATATAGTATTTTGAATTTCTATAATTATTTAAATCTAAGTAATCATTGCTTTCTTTTAATACACTATCATGTCCAGTTAATACAACTATATCAGGTTTAAGTTCTTTGACTAAATCTACAACATGATCAGCTTGTTCTCTTTCTGAAATAGCACGTCCAACCGCATCTAATGAAAGCTGTTTATATACCTTTAGGCAAGTTTCTAAATAATCTCTATCTCCATCAATGTGAAGAATTTTTCCAGGACGTCCAAACATTAAATCTTTATTTGGAGCATTTTTTTGATTTTTATTTCCTCTAGATAATAAGATTGAATTACTTTTAGTAGACATTACAGAGCGAGTATTAACTGCTTTTTTTATAGCATCATTGACTCTAGTATTTAATATTTTTTCTTTTTCTCCGATAAAATCAATATCGACAGGCTCTAAGTCAGTTTCAGGTGAGTCAGCAATTATTCTTATGCTAATTCCTTTAAGAATATATACTATTTTCCCATCTACTTCTTTTATATCTATTATTTTAAAAGTTATATCTTTATCGTAAGATTTTCTAACTACGGTATCACCTATTACCATTTTCTTCTCCTAATAAATATATTATTACAATCTATAGTATGTTTGTGTATAAATCTTTGCTCCAACATATGTGTTGATAAATGAATAAAAAACAATAAAAAATGCAATAATAATTGATAGATGCGATAAATAGTTGATAACATAGAAAAAGTTTACATTGACAATATCACTGGAAAGTGTTAAAATATTTGGTTTTATTTGACAAAAGTGCTAAAAAGCTTTATAATATAATTAGAAAGATGGTGGTCATATGGAAAAGAATAGAACCTTAGCCAACATACGAAAAGATATTGAAAATCATGTAGGTGAAAAGGTAACACTAAAAGCTAATGGTGGAAGAAAGAAGATACTTGTAAATGATGGAGTAATTGAAAGTGTTCATCCTAGTATTTTTGTTGTAAGATTGGAAAGTGACACCCAAAGAACAGTAACTTATAGTTATTCAGATGTCTTAACTAAAACTGTATTATTATATTATGCAGTATAAATAAGAGCTTCGAAATTTTCGAAGCTCTTATTTATTTTACTTAAAAATATTTAAAATTTATTTCTAAAAATTAACTTTTAATAATATATTTATAAAGAAATAAAAAAAGAAAGATGGCGGGTATCCATCTTTCAACTATGGTATAAAAGGGTATTGAGAATTTATGAGAGGTTATATGGTCAATAACCATATTTATAATATGACATATTTATAATAAAGTCAACAATTTATTTAAAAAAAATTAAAATTTTTTTTTAGGGTACAAAAATTCGACAAAAAAATGTAATCAAATGGTAAAAATGAATAGGTCGTAAAATTTTAAATGAAAATATTATATAAAAATTAGTAAACAGTTAATGTATATTAGAATAAATATATATTTAAAGAATATAAATTATAGTAGTTATACTATAGGGAGGGATATGATGTCTCAGATAGATGTTATTAAAGAAAGTATTCAAAATGAACAATTACTAAGAGAAAGCGCTACTAATAATGTGCTAAAGGGTGAATATTTAATAAAAGACTCTCATCCAGATGTATATCAAATATTAGGGGTAGAGGCTAAAGCAACTATAACGAACAAAGAAACGTTAGCAGATAAAATAATGATAGAAGGGCAAATTAATTATTCTGTTATTTATTTATCAGAAGATGAAAGTAAAGTAACTAGTATAAACTCAGTTTATTTATCAGAAAAGTTCGCAGACTATATTGATCTTAATAATGAAGAACATAAAGTGATTTGTGAAGTCGAGTGCGTAATAGAACATATTCAAGCTAGTATTATGAATGAACGTAAGATTGCTATTGATGGAATAAGGTCAACTAAATGGCAGCTTTATAAGATTGAAGAATTTGAATTCGTTAAAGAAATTGAAGGAAGAGATGATATACAAGTTAAGACAAAAAGCGAAGAAATGAATCAAATAAAGTGTGAAAAAGACATAGAGTTAATGGGAAAATCTATGATAAAAGTAACTATGGATAAACCTGAAATTGATGAAATATTAAAATGCTCTATGAATTTACACAAGAAAGAAGTTAAACTTGGAGAGGGAAAGATATATTTTGGATGTTATTGCAAGATAGAAGCACTATGCAAAGGAAAAGATGAAAATGATATATTCTTATTACAAGATGATATTTATTTATCAAAAGAAGAAGAAGCAATTGGAGTAAATAGTGAGATGATGACATCTCATCAAATAGATATAGTAAATTTTGATAGTATAGTCAATGCTGATGATTTAGGTGAGAGTAGAGTTGTAAATGTTGAATTTATGATTAAGGGAACTATTAAAGTTATATCTAAAGAGGTTATTGATGTAATTCAAGATGCTTATTCACCAACTAAATCAATAGAATTAACTAAGAAGAATTATGAAATAGGATTAGTTCATGGAATAATTACATCAGAATTAATAATAAAAGATAACTTATATCCTAAGGATGAAAATGATAAAATTGGATCTGTAATATCTGCTACAGGATGTCCTGTTATAACAGATAAAGTTGTTGAAGAAGATAAAATAAAGATTGAAGGAATAATAAAAGTATTAGTTCTTTACAAAACAACTGAAGATGATTGTAAGATTGATATGTGTAATGGAGAAATTCCGTTTACTTCAGTAATTGATTTAAAAGGTACAAAACCTGATATGGTCGCCTTATGTAAAGTTCATTTAGAAAGTTTAGATGCTACTGTTGAAGCTAACACAGTTGGTGTGAGGGCTACATTATCTGTTTTAGTTAAGGCTTGTTATAAGGTTAATAAAGAGTGGATAGTTGATATTGTTGAAGGTGAAGAAGAGAAAGAATGTAAAAAAGCCTCAGTTACAATATATGTAGTTAATATGGGTGATACACTTTGGGATTTAGCAAAAAAATATAATACTACAATGGATTCATTAATGGAAATAAATGAATTAGAGGGACCGGAATCATTAACTGAAGGTAAAAAGATAATAATACCAGGAAAGTGTAAATTTTAATAAGACTTAAAATACAAAAAAGCTATTGCAAAGTTGAGCAATAGCTTTTTTGTATTTTTGAATATATTTTATTTGATTGGATAAAATAAGAAATATGTGATTTGAGGTGATAAATTGAGCGAGAAAGTAAGTGGTAACTTAATAATAATAGGAGGAGCTGAGGATAAAGAAGGCGATAAAGAAATATTAAAAAGAGTAGCAAAATATATAGATCCTGAAAAGGAAAAGTTAATAATAGCAACTATAGCAACAGAATATCCAGAAAAAAGTTATCAAAATTATAAAAATGTATTTTCTAATTTAGGAATTAAAAATATAGATAAATTAGACATTAGTACTAGAGAAGATGCATTTAATAAGAAAAACATTGAATTAATAAATAATTCAAATTTACTATTCTTTACCGGTGGTGATCAATTAAGAATAACTAGTATGATAGGGGGAAGTCCGGTATATGATGCGGTAAAAGAACTGTGTGCTAACGGTGGATTAATTGCTGGAACATCTGCAGGAGCATCTGTTATGAGTGATACTATGATAGTTCAGGGAGAGGACGATGAATCACCACATAAATGTACTTTAAAAATGTCACCAGGTTTAGGGTTAGTAAACAATATAATAATTGATCAACATTTTGCTCAACGAGGTAGAATAGGAAGATTATTAACAGCTATAGCTCAAAATCCTGAAGTTTTGGGTATAGGTATAGACGAAGATACAGCAATAGTAGTAAGTGATAAAGGAGTTGCAGAAGTTATTGGATCAGGTGCAGTATATTTCATAGATGGAAGTTCAATTAATTATAGTAATGTATCGGAGCAATATAGTAATGAAGTACTTAGTATGTTTAATGTAAAGCTTCATGTATTAAAAGAAGGTAATAGATTTAATTTACTAGACAAGGAACCATTTGAGGAGGATAAGGATTTTTATGAAAATCATAAATAGCACTGTTTATTCTGGAAGAAATATACATTCTCATAAAAAGTGCATACAACTAGACGTAGATTTAGAAGGATATTCTGAGATACCTAGTAAGGATATAAAAGGCTTTAATAAAAGTTTAGTAGAGATGCTTCCAATTCTTAATACTCATAGATGTGGGATAGACGAGGAAGGTGGATTTGTAAAGAGACTAAATGAAGGAACTTATTTAGCTCATATTTGTGAACATATCATTATAGCTATACAAAATATTTTAGGAATAGATGTGGCTTATGGAAAAGCAAGGGAAATTGACGGTGATAGATATATAATTGTATATCAATATGAATATCCTAAGGTGGGAATTGAAGTTGCAAAATTAGCTATAGATATTATTAATTCACTTATAGAAAGAAAAAAAATTAGTTTTAATGATAGATTAAATTTAATAAAAGCTATCATTCCAGAAGAACTTATAGGACCTAGTGCTTTAGAAATATGTAATGCTGCTAAAAATGTGGGATTACCAGTGCTTAAAATGGGGAATAGTGGATTTTATCAAATTGGATATGGAAAACAAGGAAGAATAATAGAATCAGCAATTACTAATGCTACAAGCTGTGTATCTGCTGATATTTCATGTGATAAGTTACTAACAAAAGAGTTATTAAGAATACAAAATTTACCTGTTTCGAAAGGTGAAAAGGCAAATAATGTTATTGATTTATTAAGAACTGCTGAAGAAATAGGATATCCTGTTGTTTTAAAACCTGAATTTGGTAGTAAGGGAAGAGGAGTTATATTAAATATAAGTAATGAAAAGGAATTATTAAAGTATTATCAAAAATTAACGGAGGAGTTTAAAGATATAATAGTTGAACGATACTGTGAAGGTGATGACTATAGGGTTTGTGTAGTTGGATATAAGGTTGTAGCAGTTTCCAAAAGAATTCCACCGTTTGTAATTGGAGATGGAGAAAGAAATATTAAAGAGCTTATAGATGAATTAAATAATGATGAGCTTAGAGGCGAAGACCATGAAAAACCTTTAACTAAAATAAATATTGATGATGAGTTAGAAAGAAATTTAATTAATCATAATTATAATTTAAATTCTATATTAAAAAATGGAGAGAAATTATTTTTAAGAAAGAATTCAAATTTATCTACTGGTGGAATGGCTATAGATTATACAGATGTTATTTCAGAAGAAAATAAGGAAATATGCATAAGGGCAGCTAAGGCTATAGGATTAGATATATGTGGCGTTGATGTTTGTACAACTGATATTAGTGAATCTTTGATGAATAATGGAGTTATACTTGAAGTTAATGCAGCACCAGGGTTAAGAATGCATTCATATCCTTATGAAGGAGTTAGTAGAAATATTGGAAATGATATAATCAATATGATGTATAATAATAATCCAAAAAATATACCTGTAGTTTCTATTACTGGGACAAATGGTAAAACAACAACTACTAGAATAATAAATAGTACATTATCTAAAATGGGATATTGTGTTGGAATGACAAGCACTGATGGAATATATATTAATGGTAAATGTGTTGATACTGGTGATGATACAGGTTTCGATAGTGCTAAATGCATATTATACAATAGAGATGTTGATATAGCAGTTTTAGAAACTGCAAGAGGTGGAATTATAAGAAAAGGATTAGCATATGATTTAGCAGATGTTGCAGTAATAACTAATATTACTGATGACCATTTAGGAATAGACAATATAAATTCTATGGAAGAGCTGTGTAAAGTAAAATCATTAGTAGCAGAAGCTGTAAAAGAAAATGGAAATGTAGTAATTAATGCCGATGATGAGTGGAGCAGAAAAATTATAAATAGAATAAATTCAAATATAATTTACTATTCTTCTGATTTCAATAATGAATTAATAAGAGAAAATATAGATAAGAAATATATTGCTGTATACAGAAAAGATGATTATATATATGTTAATAATAGAGGGATAGAACATAAAATAATAAATGTTAAAGATATTCCAATATCATTAAATGGTACATTGGAATTTAATATTGAAAATGCAATGGCAGCTTGTGCAGCATTAGTAGCTATGGAAATAGATTATAGCATGATAAAAATAGGGTTAGAGAATTTTAACTCTGAGGATAACTCAGGAAGATTTAATATTTATGATTATAATGGTATAAAGGTTATATTAGATTATGGTCATAATATAGAAGGATATAAAAAGGTTTTACCTACCCTAGGTAGTATTAGTAGTGGTAATATTACTGGGGTAATTGGTGTTCCAGGGGATAGAAATGATTATGTTGCTAAGGAAATAGGAAGTATAAGTGCTAGATATCTTGATAAAATAATAATTAAAGAAGATAAAGATAGAAGAGGAAGAGAAAGTGGAGAAATACCTAATTTAATTAAAAAGGGTGTGTTAGAAGTAAATAAAAATGCAAATTTAAATATAGTGTTAGATGAAGTTGAAGCTTTACAAATGGCATTAAATGAATCTTCTAAGGGTGATATTGTAATTGTATTTTTTGAAAGATTATCCCCATTAATAGATTATATCAAATCCAATAAAAATAATGATACAGATTTAGGGAATGTTGTTAATTCAAATTAAAGAATACAACAATGACATATTTACTATAAGAAAAATAATATATATAATATTATTTATAAAGTTCAGGGTTTATACCCTGAACTTTAATTTAGAATTATGAACTTTCCATTGAAAGGATTTGAATATATGAAAATAAAAGCTTATGCAAAAATTAATATTTCTTTAGATATAGTGGGAAAAAGAGAAAGTGATGGATATCATTTATTAAAAATGGTAATGCAGAATATAGATTTGTATGATGAAATATCTATAGAAAAACAGAAGAAAGACATAACAATAAGTTGCAATAAAAGTTATGTTCCGACAGATTCAAGAAACTTAGCTTATAAAGCAGCAAGTTTATTTAAAGAGACATATAATATTGAAGATGGAGTTCATATTGATATTGTAAAGAATATTCCAGTATCAGCTGGTTTAGCTGGAGGAAGTACAGATGCAGCTGCTGTTTTAAAACTTATGAATAAGATATTTAAGGTGAATGCATCTAATGAAGAACTAATGGAACTTGGATTAAAGTTAGGGGCAGATATCCCATATTGCATTAATGGTGGAACAGCACTTTGTGAAGGTATTGGAGAAAAGATAACATCTTTACCACCTTTTAAGGATAAAATATTAGTTTTAGTAAAGCCTAGTTTTGGAGTGTCAACTAAAGAAGTATATAAAGCTTTTGATTTAGATAAAGTTAGAGTACACCCTAAAACTGAGAATTTAATAGAAGCTATGGAACAGGATAATTTGTATTATGTAGCAAGTAATATGAAAAACTTATTAGAAAATGTAACTTTAAGAAAACATAATATATTAATTAAAATAAAAGAAGAGATGAATAAATACGGTGCAGTAGGTAGTATGATGAGTGGAAGTGGTCCAAGTGTATTTGCTTTTTTTGATGATATGTTAAAAGCACAAAAATGTTATGAAAAGATGAGAGAAAATCACAGAGAAGTATTTTTAACTAGAACTATTTAAAGAAAAATTAAATATAAATGAATAAACCCCTTTATAATGTCAATACTTAAAACTAGAAAGGGGTTATGTTTATGAGAAAGTATATTTATTTTATATTATCTATAGCTTTAACAGTTTTAATTTTAAATGGATGTGAAGGCATTGAAAACAATACAAAGGAATCTAGTTTGGAGTTAACAGAATTAAATTATAATGATATTAAGGACAAGCTTATAAGATTTCATGTAATAGCAAATAGTGATACAGATGAAGATCAAAATCTTAAGCTAAAAGTTAGAGATAAAGTGGTTGAAGCATTAAGTGAAAAATTAAGGAATGTAAATTCATTAGAAGAAGCAGAAAATATATTAGATGAAAATATAGATTATGTTAATAAAATTGCAAAAGAGGTTATTGAAGAAAATAATTATACTTATGAAGTGAATACAATGTTGTCTTATGAGAATTTTCCTGATAAGGTATATGGAGATTATATTTTTCCGCAAGGAAATTATGAAGCATTTAGAATTATAATAGGAGAAGGAAAAGGACAAAATTGGTGGTGTGTTATGTTTCCATCATTATGTTTTGTTGATGAGAGTAAAAACTCAGTAGATTCTAGTGATTTAAAAGAGGAAATTGAAAATATAGAACCTAAAAATAATGAGACAACAAATGAAAATAACGAAAAAAATAAAGAATCAAGCAATGTTAATAATGGAGTTAAATTCAAGTTTAAGATAGTAGAAGTTATAAAGGGCATTCTTGATTAATAGGAGGAAGAGTATGGCAAAGGCGTTAGCTATGGTTTCAGGAGGACTAGATAGCATTTTAGCAGCAAAATTAATAAAGGAACAAGGTATAGAGGTATTAGGAATTTGTTTTAGATCATACTTCTTTAGTGAAGAAAGTGCAATAAAGATGGCTAAGCAAATAGATATACCATTATTAGTAGTAGATTTTTCACCAGAGCATTTAGAGTTAGTTAAAAATCCTAAGCATGGTAGAGGTAAAAATATGAATCCATGTATAGATTGTCATGCTATGATGATGAATTATGCAGGAAAGTTATTAGAGGAGCATAATGCAGATTTTATTATTACAGGTGAAGTATTAAATCAACGACCTATGTCTCAGAATAGACAAGCTTTAAATATTGTAAAAAAAGAATCTGGATTTGCTAATAAAATTTTAAGACCTTTATGTGCTAAAAATATGGATCCTACAGAAATGGAGCTAAGTGGATTAGTTGATAGGGAAAAGTTATTAAATATTACTGGAAGAAGCAGAAAGCCACAAATGGAGTTAGCGGCAAAATGGGGAATTACAGAATATCCATCACCAGCAGGTGGATGTAAATTAACAGAACCAAATTATGCATTAAGATTAAAGGATCTTTTAAGCTTTAAAGAGGAAGTTGAAGAAGATGAGTTAAGCCTTTTAAGATATGGAAGACATTTTAGAACTGATGACAACAATAAAATAATAGTTGCAAGAACTCAAGAAGAGGGAGAAGCAATTAAATCATTTATACATAATGAATATTATTCTTTTCATACAACTGATTTTTCTGGAGCACTTGTATTACTAGAAGGAAGCGGAACAGAAAAAGATATACACTTAGCTGCTAGAATAGCTGCAAGATATAGTAAAGGAAGAGAAAAATCAGAATTAAAGGTTAAATACGGCATATATGGACAAAAGTTAGAAAATATTATAGTTGTAGAGCCTATAAGTGATAAAGAATTAGAAAAATATATGATTTCTATAAAGTAGGGGGATAAAATGGAGAAGAGAGCAATTATATCTGTAAAAAGTTCATCAAATTTAGATCCTAATGAGGCAATTGAAGTGGTAACTCCTGGTAAATTTATAATTGAGGAGAATGGATTTAAAGCAATATATGAAGAATCAGAAATATCAGGAATGGAAGGAACAACTACTACTTTAAACATACAAGATAATATCATGGTATTAGAGAGAGTTGGATCAACTACTACAAATATGGAATTTAAAGAAGGGACAATGGCTGTTTCTTTATATAATACACCATATGGAGTATTAAATTTAAATGTTGATACTGAAAAGTTAAATATAAATGTTAATGAGAATGGTGGGGAAATTTACTCTAAGTATATTTTAGGACTTGAAGGTCAAGAAGGAATAACTACTGAATTAAATATAAAAATTAAAGTAAATTAATTTTTAGGCTTCTATGAAATTATTTATTCATAGAAGTATTTTTTTGAATAAAAAAAGTCACACAGGAAATAATTAGAGAAAAGAGCTATAAAGGGGCGTGGATAATATAAATAAGTATGAAATTATAATATTCATTTTAAGCAGTTATTATGGTATGAGTTATGAAGACTTTAAAAAGAGACTTAAAAAGAAAGATAATATGTATTTAACACTTTTACTTATGAAAAAATTTAAATGTTTGAATTTAGAAGTTATTCAACAAAGTTTAGGAATTTCAAATAATAGAATGTTGGGTTATAAAATGAAAAAAGCCGAGGAAAAAATATTAATAAATAAAAAATTTAGAGATGAATATTTTGAATTAGAAGATAAAATAAAAGAAAATTTTAAAAATGCATAAAAAACACTAGCCTAATTTGAACTAATGTGATACTATAATATCTATGATTATTCTCGTTTTGGCAACAAGAGAGGTAATTTAAATTATATCACTATAAAAATCAATAGTCAATAGAAAATTTGAATTAAATTTTAGATATATGGGGGTAAGCATGAGTACTAAATATGTTTTTGTAACAGGTGGAGTTGTATCTGGATTAGGAAAAGGAATAACAGCAGCTTCATTAGGTAGATTATTAAAAAATAGGGGATTAAAAGTATCTATACAAAAGTTTGATCCATACTTAAATGTAGATCCAGGAACAATGAGTCCTTACCAACATGGTGAAGTTTTTGTAACTGATGATGGAGCAGAAGCAGATCTAGATTTAGGACATTATGAAAGATTTATAGATGAAAATTTAACTAAAAATAGCAATATTACTTCAGGTAAAGTTTATTGGTCAGTTATATCTAAGGAGAGAAGAGGGGAATATCTTGGACGAACTGTTCAAGTTATACCGCATATTACTAATGCTATAAAGGAAAGAGTTTATAGGGTGGCTAAAGAGGCAGATGTTGATGTAGTAATAACTGAAATAGGTGGAACAGTTGGAGATATTGAATCATTACCATTCCTTGAAGCTATAAGACAAATAAAATATGATGTTGGTAGGGAAAATGTATGCTTTATACATGTTACGTTAGTACCTTTCTTAGGGAAATCAGGTGAATTAAAAACTAAACCAACTCAACATTCTGTTAAGGAATTAAGAAGTATTGGGATTCAACCAGATATTATAGTTTGTAGATCGGAAAAAGAAATATCAGATGATTTAAAATCTAAAATAGGATTATTCTGTAACATAGAAGGTAAGTGCGTAATACAAAATCTAGATGCAGACCATTTATATGAAGTACCATTAATGCTTCACAAGGAAGGGTTAGATAGATTAGTAGTTGAAAAATTAGAATTAGGATGCAGGGCTATAGATAATACAGAATGGATTGATATGGTTTCTAGATTAAAGAATTTAGAAGGTAATGTTAAAATTGCACTAGTAGGGAAGTATGTTGAGTTGCATGATGCTTACATATCTGTAGTAGAGGCATTAAATCATGGTGGACTAGCTAATGGAACGAATGTAGAAATTAAATGGGTAAATGCAGTAGATGTTACAAAAAAGAATTCTAATGAATTATTAGGTGATGTTGATGGAATCCTAGTTCCAGGTGGATTTGGAGATAGAGGTGTAGAAGGTAAGATTGAAGCTATTAAATATGCAAGAGAAAAGAAGATACCTTTCTTAGGAATATGTTTAGGAATGCAAACAGCAGTAATTGAATTTGCAAGAAGTGTATTAGATTATAAGGACGCTAATAGTTCAGAGATTAATCCAGAAACGGAATATCCTGTAATAGATATTATGCCAGAGCAAAAGGATGTTGAAGATTTAGGTGGTACAATGAGATTAGGATTATATCCATGTAAATTAGATAAAACATCAAAAGCTTATGAATGTTATCAGGATGAATTAATATATGAGAGACATAGACATAGATATGAATTTAATAATGAATATAGAAAACAAATAATTGAAGCTGGAATGAAAATAACAGGTACAAGCCCAGATGGTATATTAGTTGAAATAGTAGAAGTTGAAGATCATCCATGGTTTGTAGCAGCACAATTCCATCCAGAATTAAAATCTAGGCCAAATAATCCACATCCATTATTTAAAGCTTTTGTAAAAGCTACAATAGAAAAAAAGTAAAAGAAAAGTGAAGAAATTCTTCACTTTTCTTTTTTGTATAAATGAATACTACCTGCTTTGCAGGTATGTTCAGAGTAGCTTAAGCGGTGAGTATATAAAAAAACTCCTTT
>URGW01000047.1 GCA_900547475.1 uncultured Clostridium sp.
ACAAAAAGGAGGATTCAAATTCGAATCCTCCTTTTCTTATCGGCTAGTATCAAAATTTATTTTGATACAGCCCCTTTATTTTGTAATATTTTAATTAACTATAAATTATTTTACATCATAAAAGTATAAATCACAAAAAAAGTTAGGCAGTAGGATGGTCACGGTATACCGTGACCATTCTATCGCCTAATATTTTTTATATTTTTAATATTGCTTTCTATCCAACCTTGATTAGACTACTTTCTAAATTTCCTATTTCTTCACAATTATATTTTTTTAAATATCTATTAACATCTTTAATAGGCATTAAATCTAACAAACCTTTAGCAATAATTAAATCTCTTTTATCTCTTAAATATAATTCATTAAATCCTGCTGCCTTTAATAAGTAATTAGCTTCATATGTGTTAAGTTTGAATGCAAAAGATAATCCTATTATACAATCTCTATTTGGATTTCTTTTTCTCTCTTTATTTAAAGTAAATACTGGTTTTATGTAACTTTCTTTATGATTGGATTGTTCACATATTTCTTCAAATGTTAACCCACATTCATTTTTCAAATGATTTAAATAATGTTGTATAGAAAATCTATTAAAATTAACCTTATCAATAATTTCATCAATAGAATTATCTCTTAATAACTTAGTCCACTGTCCACTACCTGGTTCTATATTAGTCTCATTTTTATTAAACTTGTTGATTTTATTTAATATATTTCTATTTAATTTATTGTAGTTGTTAATTAATCCTTTAGCAATTGATGTAGTTCCACCTATAATGCTAATATTAATGCAACTACTCATCCCATAAATATTTTTCTCATTTTCATCATCTAATATTTTATCCGCAAATGGAATATTCTCTTCAATATCATTAATATTTTTACATTGACTTAATATTTTTTTGTTTAATTCATTAAATCTATTTTTCATATTATTCTCCCCTATATAACATAGTGTGCATTGTGCACCTCACACCTAAACACATTATTGAATTAAAATTAATACATAAGATAAATTAAATAATTAAATTTTGGAGGTAATTAATATGGATAAAAAAAGCGTTGAAAAATTATGTAAGGTATTAGGAGATGTGATTGCTATAGCTATCCCAATAATAGTTACTGCAATAGTTACTGATTCTAAAGAAGAATCTAAAGAAGAATCTAAAGAAGAATCTAAATAAAACAGAATTAATAATACGGAGGAATACCTATGAATAAAAAAAATATTAAACTATTCTGCAACATTGCTGGTGAAGTACTTAAAGTAGTTGTACCTATAATACTTACTTCAATACTAACAAATAATGAAAATAGCTAGAAAATGCTCACTAATTATTGAGCATTTTCTTACTATTTTACACTATATAAATCTATTAACAACACTATATTTATTATAACTCTAACCTTATTCCATAATCTCTAAGCCATTCTTTTCTCACTTCATAATCAGCCATTATAGAAGCAACTAAACTCCAAAACTCCTGTGAATGATTCATATAATACATATGACACATTTCATGAACCACTATATAATCAAGAGCTGTAGATTTAGCCATTACACATCTCCAATTAAATAAAAGTTCCCCCTTAGAAGTACAACTAGCCCATCTTTTCTTCTGTTCCTTCACCCTTATATCACTTGGTTTTTTATTGAAGTATTTTTGATAATACTTAATTCTTTTCTTAACTTGTTCTTCTGTTTTTTCTCTATACCAAGCTTCCATAGCAGTTTTTATTAATTCATCATTCTTTTCTTTAACATAGACATGAAATTTTCCTCTAAATAATTTAACACTTGAATTATTCTGTAAAGTTTCATCTACATGAATTTGCAAGGAATAATTTCTCCCTAAATACATGAAAGATTCTCCATTAACAAACTCTCTATTAACTCTTTTACTTTCAATATTTCTAAATTCAAAAAGCTTCTGAACTATCCAAGCTCCTTTTGATTTAACTGCTTCTTTAATTTCTTCTTCACTAGTACCTACTGGAGCCACCACAGTAATATTCTTAGGTGGCTCAACAGAGATACTCATTGTTTTTCTATTCTTAAATTCAACATTGAATTCTACTTCTTTTGTTCCATACTCAATCTTATATTTCATATTTACTCCATAATTATGAATTTAATATTGGTGTATACTTTTCTAAAAATATCTTTTTCATTTCATTGATATTACTACATTTATATCCATATATATAAATTCTTTTTCCTATTTTAGCTTGATTTAAAATAAAATTATTTACCTTACAATATGTTGCATTTCCACCTTTAAAACAACTTGATTTACTTATCTTAGAATAATGAAGTAAAATCCTTTTTAAATTAGTAGCTCTACCTATATATTTAATAGAATCATCTACAACAATTGCATATACATAACTATCCTCTATATCTACAGGAACATTAAATATACAAAATGGACCTATCCCATTCTCTATTAAAGTTTTACCACTTTTTATATCTTCTATATCATAAGGAATCATCTCAACTACTTTGTTATCACTTTTTATAGGTTCAATTTCACATATATATTTTAAATAGCAATCAAACTTTTCTCTCATACTTACCCCTTTAATTTAACATATCAAAATGTATCTTAGCCAAATTCAATAATGGCTCCATTATCTTTTCTCTAACATCTCTAGGAATTCTCTTAGCATACTTCTTAATTATCATAAGCTTAATAGCTCTTTGAATATCATTAGTTTTGCTTTGATTAGTTACCCAATCAATAACATAATTGTCTTTAACTACAGCTTTGACATCTTTCGCTATTTCCTTAGAAATTTCCATAGTTTCATCGCTTATATATGATGCTTCGCCATCTTTTACTATACCTTCTTCAACATCATCTTCTAAGTATTTTCTAACGACTTCAAAGAATGCAAATTCTTTTTCATCAAGACCTAAATCATTAGCTTTATTAGAGGCTCCTGTTTCAACATCATTTTTAATAAACTCTTCTAATTGCTTCTTTCTTGCAATCCAGTCATTTTTAGTTTCATCTAAAATTCTTTGAAGTCTTTCAAATAAAGATTCGTAGTAAACTGGATTCTCTTTTATTTTTACATTAATAATATGCTTTATAGCATGCTCCATAGCTGATGCTTGTGCTTCATCTGATTTTAAAGTTTTAACTTTAGCTTTAAAGTTATCTTCAAATAAAGTTATAGGTTCAATCCAACCTCTAACTCCAAGAGATTTTAAGTGATTTTCAATTATTTCTCTTACCTTTTCACCGCAATCTGAAATATCTATAGAATCACTTGGATTAAACTTAGCTTTTGCCGCAGCTCTAATATAAGAAAGCCATCTTAAATCATTTAAAATTTCAGTATCTACATGGGAAGGTAATAAACTTTCTACTGCTCCTGAAAACTTTTTATACATAAGTTCAAACTCTGCTCTTTTATCATCAGGTTCAATTTTATTAACTAATTCATCTAAATTATTTTTATTTATTCCTCTAAACATAGACATTATAGCTTCTCTATAAGAAAGCATTTCATTATATAAATCATCTAAGGATTCCATAGGTTTACCTAAATCTTCTTTATCAAAGATAGCTAATGCTTCTTCTAAAAAATTAGAAATACCATAATAATCAACAACGTATCCACATTGTTTTATAATGTTTTCTTTTGTAGTTTTACCACTTTCTAAAGTTATTTCAACTTCTCTAGTACAAGTTCTATTAACTCTTGCTATAGCTTGAAGTAATGTATGTTCCTTAAGTGGTCTATCTATATACATAACTTGTTCAATAGGTGCATCAAAACCTGTTAAAAGCATATCTTTTACTATTAAAAAACAAAGTTTATCTTTATTTATAGGTTGTTTAAATCTATTAATTAGATTTTCTTGCTCTGTTTTAGTAGTAAAATGTTTCTTTAAATATGGTAAATCATTATTATCTCCTGAGAATATTACTTTAGCTTCAAAATCTTGACCTAATATTTCTGGCATGTGTTTATTTAAAGCATCATAATACTTAACACAAGCTTCTCTTGAAACACATACTATTTGAGCTTTAAATCCATTAGGAAGTATTTGTTCTTTATAATGATTAAGTAAATCAACTACTATATCATTAATTCTTTCTTCACTTTCAACAATAGTTTTCTTAGTTCCATATTTAGCTTTTATAGCCTCTTTTTCTTCTTCAGTTCTATCACTAAATTCTTGGTCAAATAATTCTTCTAAAGAATCACCTACCACTTGTAAATCTGGTCTTCTACCTTCATAAACAATCTTAACCGTAGCTCCATCTTCAACTGCTGATTTAATAGAATATTTATCTATATATCCACCAAAAGTTCTTGGTGTTGATTTATCTTCTTTATCTATTGGAGTACCTGTAAATCCTATAAAGACAGCATTAGGTAATGAAGTTCTCATATTAGCTGCTGTATCTTTATATTGGCTTCTATGTGCCTCATCTGATAAGACAATAATATTTTGTTTTGCACTTAAAAGAGGATAATCTACAGCATATTTTTGTTTAATTTTTTTACCTTCAAATAATACTTCTCTTTCTTCAGTTTCATTTTGGAACTTCTGTATGGTTGTCATTATTATTTGAGGTTGTGGATTAGATAATAGCTTCTTCATAATCTCAATTTTATCTGCTCTAACTGGAGTAGTTATTTTAGATAAAGTTCTATCAAATGTAGCATAAATCTGTTTATCTAAATCAATTCTATCTGTAACTACAACGATTGTAGAATCAGTTAATCCCTTAGTTCTCTTAATTTTCCTAGCTAAGAAAACCATAGTTAAAGATTTACCTGAACCTTGAGTATGCCAAACAACTCCACCTCTAGTAAGCTTATCTTTTCCATTAATAATTCTATCTATAGCTTTATTAACAGCTCTGAACTGTTGATATCTACAAACTTTTTTAATAACAGTTCCATTATCAGCTTCAAAAACAATAAAGTTTCTCATTAAATCAAGTAAATTTTTCTTTTCTAAAAATCCTTGAATAAAAATATTTTGTCCACAATCTTTATAGTTTTCTATCTCTTCTTTCTTAAATGGATATGGGTCCTTCCATTGAGAATAATGATTATATTTTGAGCTTATTGTTCCAACATAAGCATTATATCTATTTAAAATCCCTGTAAAGAAATTGCTATAAAATAACCTTGGAGCTCCTTCACCTAAAGCTTCATCTCTAACATTCATATATCTTCTTAATTGTTCAAAAGCTTGTTTCTTTCCAATGCTTTCATTATTTCCTTTTTCTAAGAAAGGAGACTTAGCTTCTAAAACAACTACAGGAATACCATTTATAAAAATAACTATATCAGGGAAAATAGACTTTCCACTTAAAGTTTGAACTTCAAATTGACGAACAACTAAGAAATCATTGTTATTAACGTTTTCCCAATCTATAAAATGAACAGTATGATGCTTCTTTTGACCATCACCATATAAATCTTGCTCTACAGTAAAAGTCAAATCTACAAGAGCATCATAAATTTTTTCATTTATCTCTAATAAATTAGTTCCTAAACTATCAGCTCTACTAATATATCTTATTGCTCTATCTAAATTTTCTTCACTCATCCAAGGGTTAAGCTTTTTTAATGATACTTTTAATCTTCTAGATAATACAACATCAGCTAAAGAATCTCTTTCTCCACTTTCAGGAGTTAATTCTTTTCCATGAATGAAGTTATATTTTAATTTCTCCTCTAAATATTCAATTGCTGGTAGCTCTACTAAGGTTTCTTCATTTCCTAAGTACGACATTCCAATCCCCCTAATTTCTATTAATACTAATTTAATTATACACTAATTTACAATTATTAATCTTATTTTCTTAAAAGAAAAAGTCATAGATTTCTCTATGACTTTTTAATCTCTATTCATACCTTCATTTACCCAATTTTTATATAACTCTAAAATTTCATTTGACTGTAATCTACTATCATTACAATCACCATATACATCGTATATCTTCCTAAATATATTATTTTTTAGTACTTCACTTTGATTAATATACACTTCTATTTTTGCTTCTACCATTAATAAGAAAATTATTTCATACATTTTCTTATCACTAATGCTATAAACTTTTGATAGATTTTCAAATTTAATAAATTCTATACTAAAAATTTCTTCAATAATATCAATATTATTCTCATTTTTAGCCCCTTCTAATAGTATTAATAAATCATCTATATTAAAACTTTGAACACTTTTACAAATTTGTAGTATTTCTCTTAACTTCATATCTGTATTTATTATATATTCTTCTATTCCACTATTATAACTATTAATCTTATTGAGTTCATCTATAATATAACTCTTAGATAAAACTCTACCTAAAATCCAAGAAAATGCTATTGGGGTTCCACACCACTTAACACTTTCTATACCTTCTACATATTTTAAACATTTAAAAATTCCATTTGCCTTCTCATTTCTATCTCCAAAAAAATCTGAATACTTTTTATTATACGAAGCCAAACTTTCTCCTATTGTTAAATTTTTCAATTTAGTGCTAAAATTATTATAATAACTAACATTAGCAATAAAAATACTATAGAATATATCTTTACCATATATCTTTATTAAATTTATATCTATATCATGGACAATATTAATATATGCAGCTACTATGCCTGAAAATATCCTTATATTGCTTAAATTAGTAAGTTCCCATACCTTATTAATATCATGATTATTTTTAGAAAAAAACTCCTCTAATAATTTCTTTTTCTCTTTTTTTAATGACACTATTCTTTCAATATTATCATTAACTATAGCTTGCACATCGATTTTTGTTATCTCAATATTATACTTTTTAAACTCTAATTTTCCTTCAAAAATATCCCTATAATATTTAATATCCACCATTGATGAATTACATATTATAATTACTTTCATCTCATATATATCAACTAACTCATTTATTAAACCAGTTAATACATTATATTTATCTAGATTCCTATATCTAATTTCTCTACTCTGCTCTTGTTGAATCTTATAGAATCCACTTTCAATATTCCTCAATTGTTCTTCTAAATACTCTTTAATATTATCATTATTATGTCCATTACTGTAATAACTATTTCTATATTCACTATATGAATAATATTGTTCATTCTCTTCATTATTAATTATAGGCACTATCCTCTCAAAATCGTCGAATATAAAAATTGATTTTTTAGCCATATCTTTGAATTCATATTTAGGTTTTAATAAATTATATAGAATATCTCCTATAATAGGAATTACCTTAACCGCTTGTACTATCATTGTTCTAAATGACTCATCTTCTTTCTCATATAATTCCTTTAAATAATTCAAAAAATCACTTCTGGAATCTAAACCAAAACAAGAGACGTAATAAACTTTCCAATTAGTATTACTTAAGAACTTCTCAACAAATTCTCTCACTTTATAAGTTTTTCCTACTCCCCATTCTCCTGATATGATAAAAGAACGTTTCTCTTTTGCATAAATATAATTATATAATGATAAATTAAATAAATCATCCTCATCTATATTAGGCTTTTTAAATTTATATATTAATTTACTTATTAATTGTACTACACACTCAATAAATAAAAATATACATATACCACATAAGAAAATTTGCATAACTTTCTTTAAACATGATATATACAGAAAATTGACTAAAATTGAAACTTTATACCCTAATAACCCGTTTACTATATTTTTAATACTTTTTCTAAACCCTTTAAACTCATACCCTATTAGAATACTAATTACTATAATAACACTCAATAATATTATTCCATTTATTTTCTTTAATATTTTCATATCTAAAATTATACCTTCCCGAATTTTTACTAATATTAATTTAATTATACATCATTTTACAATTAAATTTATATCTCACAACTAAATAAGATAAGGTCATAAAAAAATCTATGACCTTATCTTATTTAGCTTATTCATATTCTTTTCTAAGCTGCTTTACTTCATCTAATAATAAATCACACTTTTTTGTAATCATTTCATCATTTAGAATATCCATTAAATTTCTAGTTATTTCCTTTTGATTTTCTAATTGACCTTCATTAAATACTTTTTGTCCTAATGGTGACATATGTATCTTCCACCTAATTCATCACTAATTTTAACATTAAACTTTAATGCCAATGATAATAAAATAGTTTGGTATTGAATTTTTACTTCTTTATCTTTAATATCTGTACTTAACTCTAATGAAGACTCTATTACATTATCCTTACTAATTTTACTTTCCATTAATGGAGTAAATTCTAACCTTGTAATATCAGTTAATATAAGTTCTTTTCCTAATACTAATTTCGCCTTTACAGCATTCAAAACTTTATCTGCTAAAAAATTATCCATATAAATTAGATTAAACATATATTTAACAGAACCATAATCTAGTTGATTAAACTAATTAATCGTTATCTTATAACAGAAAAAGCCATAGATTTTTCTATGACCTTTGTTTCTTATTTATTAATTTAACTCTATAATATTTAAAATTATTTTAACTAATTTTCATTATTGCTATTTCCTGAGCTTGTCTCTATATTTTTCAATAAATTAGGAATAAATGTTTGACTATATCCACATACAATATACATTAAAAATATAAAATACTCTAAATTATAACCTTGTAAGTTTCCTAATATAAATTTAGATTTTATAGCAACACATCCTATAATAGATGTAATAATTGATATTAATATCAATTTTGCTGACTCAAAGCCTAGAAGATTTTTATCAATCTTATAATCTATATTTAGCTTATTGTTTTGAGTTATAACCGAAAGCATTCCTCCTATAGACCCAAATACTATTGGATAATAATAATAACTTAATATGTTCTTTAAAATATCTATAGATGAAATTATAATTATACACGCAAATCCTATTATACATGGTAAAAACAATTGTTTCTTTCTTTGTAATATTAAATTTCTTTCTATTATTGCTTTTATATTCTTAGCATATTCTATAGCTACATCTTCCCCTTCATTTAACCCAATCTGATATATGTTAGCTATATCTCTTCTATATAATATCCTTTCATTATCATCCATTGGTAAACTATCTATATCTACTACAAGTTTAACTAGATTGCTTACTTGAACATTGCTATCTATCTTATCCTTTTTAATAATCTCTATTCTTATTCTCTGTAATTCATCTACTCCTATTCTATATCCATCATTCTTTATTAACTCCTCTTTCAAAATAGTATTATTTATTTTACTCTCCCCCTATTAATTCACCTATCATACCAATTAATTTAAAAAGTATTTCATTTATTTCATCTTCATTAAACTTTTTACTAAATTCTAATTTATTAGTTGCTTTAAAATTAATTAAATACTTATATCCATCTGGTTGCACTGAATATAATTTTAATTTACTTATTGAATCTACATCATTAACTCCAAAAGAATCAATAAAATCTCTATTTAATAACTCACATCCATTAAATTCTACTAATTCTTCATCATTTCCTAAAATATCTATATCGATAATAATTCTACATAAATTTAAGAAGAATTTCTTTTTTTCTAATAAATTAAAAAATCTCTTTTCTAATAAATTAACCTTTAAAAACTTATTAATTATATTTAATATTTTTATATCTTTATATTTATTGCATTGAATAGCTATTATATTTATTTGTTTATATATAATTATTTTAATACTACTACTTTCTAATGCTGATATTAAATATTCATCATAATATTCTCCCCAAAATATATCTTCTATTTTAAAATTTTTTATATAATTTACTACTTCAGAATAATCATTGTAATAATATAAATATACATTATTCATTTTAATAAACCTCTACTGGCTCTTGTATTTCCTCATTTTTTTCTACCTTAACCTCTTTGCACTTATTTATAAACTCTATTAAAGAGTCTGTATTTTGAATGTTTTTTGAATTAACTTTATTTAAAAATACTAATTTTATATTTTCATATATCTCACATAAAATACACTCTCTTACATAGGTTTCTTCTTTTGAAAGTGATAATCTAATATAATGATTATCTTGTAATATTCTTATTAATACTGGGGCTACCATCTCTCTTTTACTTTCTAAATCCTTATATTGATAATTCACAAGTAACTCAAAACCTTTTAGTTTTTTTCCTTTACTTAATTCTTTGAAAACATCATGAGCGTTTTGTAAATTTTCTCCCAAAAAAATATGTCCCGATATCTTAAAGCTTTCTAGATTTTCGTTAACCGTATCTATAATTTCATCTTCCAAGTAGATTCTTTTTACACTAAATTCAGAAAAGCTATTCTCTTCTTTTTCAAATTCACATAACAAATCTAACATATGAATAGAAATAACCGATATTCCACTTACACTTATTTTATTGTCTTTAGACCATTTTTCAACTATTGTATTATCAAATTTAGGTAAAGATAATTTTGTCTTATTTGATTCTTTATCAATAATTAATCTATTAATAGCACTTTGTAATAATGTTTTTATCGTTGTACTCTCAGACGAATTTTTTGAATGAATATATACTAATCCATTCTCATAATATATTTCAATGTTGGCTTGAATTTTATTATGAAAGAACTTTACTCCATCTTCTTTATAATCATAAACTCCTTTTTTACTTTCTCTTGAAAATGTAAAAGTAAATATACCTTTTTCTTCGTTATTATTCTTATTATAGAATTCATGCTTAAATGTTATATTACTTTGCTTTGATGAATTTTCCTTTTCTCCTTCTTCAATTAAATACTTTATAAATAATTCATGATTAAATTCAATATTTTCTTGATTATATTTATAGAAAAATCCATCATAAAAATTATAATTAATAGAAAAAGCTCTTGTTTTTAAAGCTAAATATAAGTCTTCACTTAAAGTTTCATTATCTAATTTAGTTAGTATATTTTGAACTACCTCATGCTTCTTATCTTTAGTATCTATGGTTTCTCCACAACTCTCTAATGTAGCTTGAATTTCATTTAAATTTAAATTATTTATTGCACATTTTAATATATCTCTATCTATTTTTATATTACTCATATTTTCTCTCCTAATTAACCCTTATTTTACCTGTTAATAATTGTTGCATTAACCCTTTTTTAAGCTCTTCTAACTTTTGTTTCTTATTTTCATATTCTTCTATTTTTTTATCAACTTCTGATAGTATTGAAACTATTTTTTCTTGTTCTAAAAGAGATGGAACATAAATCTTAAACTTTAACAAATCAGAACCTGGTAAATTAGCAATTGTTCCTTTTCTTATATGTTGTTCAACTTGTCTCCTGATAACTTTGGTTTCAAAAAATTTATTAACAAAATAAGGATTTATATTATCGTTAAACCTTATTCTAACCATATATGCACTTGGCATATATGTACCATTATCATTAAAAACAAATGACATTCCACAATCAGCAGTTGTTACAACAACAAAATCATTTTTTATTAATTTATGAGTTTCTAATATTTGATTATCTATATTAGCATATGGTATTCCCTTATATTGAACCTTTCCATTTCTGATAACATCTGTTCCTCTAATTACTTTACAGTTTCCACACTCATCATATAAATCCGAACTAAATCTTGGTCCATATGAATTAGATATATTGAAATCATCTAAGCTTTTAACTTCCCATTCGTCAGGAATTTCTCCAATCTCAGTCTTCTTAAACTTTGTATGTCCAATTCCTTTAGTCAATAAAGTTTGCATTAAACCTTTTTTTAATTCTTTATTTTTTTCAATAAGAGCATCGACATTATCAATTTGCCCATCTACAGTTGAAAGAATTAAAGCTATTTTTTCTTGTTCTTCTATCGTTGGTAATACTATTGATAATTTTCTTTGCTCAGTTATTCCAACATAGTCTCTTGTTGATTGTGAACCAAAACTTTTTAATTTATCTTGGTATTTTTTAGAATCAAAATACACTTTTAAATATCTATTTATTAATATATTATTATCTGATACTCTATAATAAGTTACTTGTGGGGTTAACATTATATATTCATCATTTAATTTAGGAACAATTGCAGTTTCTCCTAAAGTCCCCTTATGTGTTAATAAGACATCGCCTTCTCTTGCAAATCCTTTTCTAAGACTTTTAGCTTGTTCATACGAAATAAACTTACAATTTTCAATATCTAACTTACCATTTTTTAAATTATTCGCCATTATAAATGGTATTCCTATATCAACATAGTCACTTGCTTTTGGATGTATTTCTCCATGATTACCATCCATAACATCTATAATTATATTTTCCTTAATTAAATCATTAATTGTTCTTACATCCCATTCACTAGGTATTTCACCAAGTTCCGTCATCTTATATCCGTCTCTAATTTTCTTCACTAAATCACCACCTTACAACACATCAAAACCAAGCTCTTTTAAATATCCATTAAGCTTTTCTTTAGTTTCAGCTTCTTTCTTTTCAAGTTCAGCAATCTCTCCTAAAACTTTTGGGATATCAACTTGTTCTTCTTCTTCAGTAATATCAACATATCTACTAATATTTAAATTACAATCATTTTCTTTAATAGTTTCAACATCCACAACAGTTGCATACTTTTCCACATCTTCAAAAGCATCAAATGTGGATACTATTTTTTCTATATCTTCATCTCTAAGCTTATTCTTATTTCCATCCTTAACAAAATCATTGCTACCATCAATAAATAAAATCTTACCTTTTCTTTCTTCAGCCTTAGCTTTATTAAGAACTAATATAGCAGCAGGTATACCTGTTCCATAGAATATATTTTGAGGAATTCCAATTACAGCTTCTATTAAATCATCATTAATAAAGCCTTTTCTTATCTTACCTTCAGCAGAACCTCTGAATAAAACTCCATGTGGAACAACTGATGCCATCTTACCTTTCATATTCAAACTAGATAACATATGCTCAACAAAAGCTAAATCTCCATAAGACTTTGGTGGGATTCCATAATTAAATCTATGGAAAGCATCATGTTGTGCTTCTTCTACTCCCCAGTTCTTTAAAGAAAATGGTGGATTAGCTAAAACCTTATCAAATACCTTTAATGCTCCACCTTCTGTATGTTTAGGTTCTCTTATAGTATCACCCTTTTGAATATCTGCTCCTTTTGCTCCATGGAATAACATATTCATCTTACATATTGCCCATGTAGAAAGATTTATTTCTTGCCCAAAAAGACTTAAATTCTTAGGATTTCCTCCATGCTTTTTAACATACTCTATGCTTTGAATAAGCATACCACCAGAGCCACAAGTTGGGTCATAAATCCTATCACCTTCTTGAGGCTTTAAAATATTAGTAAGAATCTTAACTACTTCAGTAGGAGTATAGAATTCTCCACCTTTCTTACCACCTTGGTCTGCAAATTGTTTAATTAAATATTGATAAGCATCGCCAAGCATATCTTCTGATTCTAAATTTGAATTAGCTAAATTAATACTATTAAATAATATTAAAAGTTGAGATAATTTCTTATCTGGAACCTTTTCTTTATCATTGTAGTTAGTTGTACTTAAAACACCAACAAGCTCTGAATTTTTAGGTTCATCTTCAATTGCCTTAAATGCCTTATCTAATTCAGGTCCTATATTTAAAGTTAAATCTTTAAGTTTTGACCATCTTGCATGTTCTGGAACAAAAAAGGTTTCATAAATACTAGCATCTTCTAAAAGTTCTTCTATTTCATCTCCTTCAAGACCATCTTCTAAGAACTCTTTTTTTCTAGCTTCTCTTTCTTCATCAAATTCATCATTTAATCTCTTTAAAAATAACATTCCAAATATATAATCTTTGTATTCTGCACCAGTTAATTCTCCTCTAAGAATATCAGCACATTGCCAAAGTGTTGATTCTAACTCTTGTAACGTAAGCTTAGCCATTATAATTTCTCCTTCTTATTACATTTTCTCTTAATATTAATTTTACCATAAACACTAAATAAAAATATAATATTTACTTTTATTATAAACTATCAATTGAACATATGTTTATTTTTATTTAAAAATGTCTATCCTAATATACAAATATATTTAGGAGGTGCCGTTTATGGTTACAATTCAAGACTTAGAAAATTCATTAGATGAAATTGTCACTTTATACACTCTTATTAAACCCAAAGAGTTATCCTTCAGCTATAGTGAAGCCAACTATTACAATTCCCCTTTTTATAAAAGCCCATTATATAAATTTATTAAAAATCTTTCGGTAAAACAAAGAGAAATTATTAATACATCTATAATAATTGGATACTGGCTATACTCTTCTCCTGAATCAATTAAATACTGTTACTTAGAAGATTTAAACCCTCAATGCCTTGATGTAATTAATATTGAAAAATGGTGTGCCAAAATTATATGTGATTTTAATGTATATAAATACCTTAAAATCTTTTTAGAAGAGTATTTCAATATTAATATTGAAAATTATTGTAGTTAACTTTCTTTAATACAAGTAATAAATGTAAATCGTATTTTTTAGATTTAATTTCCTTAATTAATGAAAAAATTAATATCAATTTGTATATTTTCCTATAACTTGTCCACAATATTAATATTAAAAGGATAAGTTTCTGGAGGGGGATATTATGAATATTAATTTAAATAAACATTTAGGAAATTTAATAAGGTCTAAAAGAAAATATTGTGGTTACTCTACTCAAGAATTAGCTGATAAAATTGGTATTTCTGCTGGGTCAATAAATAATATAGAAAATGCTAAAACAGATACTTTTAATTTAAAACTTTTAAATGACCTATCCAATGCTCTTGATATTGATTTATATCTAGCTCTCTCACAAAACACACAAAATAAAAATTATTCATTTAATAATCTAAATCCAACTGAAGACATATCTAATAAACATGATGAATTACTATACAAATTAACAAGCTTAATAAATAGCAATACAAATAAAATTAATATAGCTATTTTATTAGATAAACTAATAAATGAAATTAACTATTTTTATATCTTAACCAAATCATGAGATTTTTAATATACGACTTTTTAAACAATAAATATTCATTTTTTTAAATAAATTATTCATTATTTTGAATAATTTATTTTTTTATGTCAATAATCTATCAATAACAACTATTTCTTTAGATTATATTTAATAATTATATTATTGCTTCTATCTAATCATTAACAAAACGACAGTAAGCATGTAAACTACTTAATCACAAAATGTTATTAAGTAGTTTATTGATAAATTTTAGAAAATTATAAAATAAACTGTAATATATATTTTCATTACTTAATATATTTTTAAGGAGGATTCACTAAATGAATAAAAAACAAAAAAAAGACTATAAAATAACAATTAAATATAACGAGGATAAACAAGAAACTTGTGAAAAATTATTAGACTTAATGCTTAGATTTATTGTTGAAAATAATCTATTAGATAAAAGCATTAAGAAATCTGATAGTTAATAAAAGATAATTTTTATACTTATGACTTTATCCTCTTATATTTAAAGATATTTCAAATAATGGGGGTAAAATTATGAGTAAAGAAAAAACTTTAAAGTCATCAAAATTTACTAATTGCTATAATGAACTACGTTCAAATAAAGACCTTAGATATGAATTATCTAAATTATCTGGGAGTAAGCTTAAAACTAAACTTGCTGAAACATTCCCTGCTATCGAGATTACTGGACATTTTATACGTACAGCTAGAGAAATTCTAAAAGAAAGTAACGGAGCTGATTCACAGGCATCTACAAATAACCAAAATATCGATTCACTTGACCAAGATAATACTGAGAAAACTGATAATTTTAAAGAGGTAGCATCTGATAAAGAAGAAGAATCTAATAAAAATGATAATTATACCAATAAAGACTGTAATCTTGTAGAAGCTATATCAGCCTCTAATAATTTTGAAAAAACAAAAGATTTTAATGATTTTAATTATGATTTATCATTAACAGCCAATAATACTCTAAATAAAATTGATAGTGCAATTATTGATAAAAATAAAGTTAAAACAATCGATGAAATGAATATTGAAATTAATTCATTAAAAAAAGAAATTGAAAATAAAGATTCAGAGATAGATTTATTAAAATCTCAACTCGCTTCTGAACATGAAAAAATAAAATCTCTTTCTATAACTAATGATGAAAAACAAAAACAGATTTTAGAGATACAAAATAGCTATCCCGCTATTTCCGATAATGATGGATGTAAAATAAATTTCCATCCTAATATGATTTATGAATTAAAAAGTGCTTATGTAAATTCGAAAGCTATTGATACTGAATTATTAGTTAAGACTGGAATTAATACAGATGATTACTGTGTAAAAAAAGCTGTTTCCGAAGCTATTTTTAATTATGGCACTAAGAGCTAACATATTTAAATTACAATAAGTTTATTTTTATATTTTTTTAGATAATTTATTCAATATATTGAATGAATTATCTAATTTAAATTTATTTTTAAGGAGTGATATTTATGAATTTAACTTTGTTAACTACTTCTAATACTTCTAATGATTTAGCTGTTATATATACTAAACTATCTTTCGATAAAACTAAAAATCTTAAAACTCACTTTGAAGATTGTAAAAAATGTCTTAATTATACTCATCTTAAACTTTTTAAAATTTATAATGATGACTCAATTAGTAAAGATACTTCTTTATACTCTAGAATTGAATTTTCAAAACTAATTAATGATGCTAAGATGGGTAAATTTTCTACAATCATAGTTCCTTCTATAGATAGATTAACCAGAAATTATAATGAATATTTAAATTTAAAGTTATTGCTAAAAAAACTTAATAT
This sequence comes from uncultured Clostridium sp., assembly GCA_900547475.1. GTDB lineage: Bacteria > Bacillota > Clostridia > Clostridiales > Clostridiaceae > Clostridium. The sequence goes on from URGW01000047.1 coordinate 16,813, forward strand.
AAAACTTATAGTCGCTAATTTATACTTTTAATAAAGGAGGTTTGTATTATGCCTCAGAAAAATATTAAAAGTGAAAATACTTATATTGACTCCTCTAAAATGTGTGCTATATATGGAAGAAAGTCTCATGCTTATGATAATAATACTAAAGAAAATCAATTTGATAAATGTATGGAGATTGCTACTAAAAATAATTTAGCCTTATATGGATTTTATTTTGAACAGGTTACTGCTGTTCAAATTCCAATATATGAACGTAAAGAGTTTCATAGCCTAATTTGCGATGCTAAAGCTAGTAGATTTAAAACTTTGATAGTATCAACTTTAGATAGATTAGTTCGTAGATATGATGATTGGATACAAACAAAAGAATTTTTAAATAAGTACAATATAAAACTAATATTCGCTGATAAAGGTACTATCTTTGATATTAATTCTCCATTTTCAGACATTATTATAAAGATGGAATTATTAAATGCTATACATGAAGCTGAAAATATTAAGTCTAGAACTGATTTGGGCAAAGCTACAAGTAGAGCTAACGGAAAATATTCTAGTGGTGGTGGTATTCCACTAGGATATTCAAAAGTTCCAAATTCGAAAGAGTACTCAATAAATATTATAGAAAGTAAATTTATTAATTATTTATTTGAATCTTCAATTGAATATGTTAAAGCTTATAAACAAATCCAATATAGCAAACTTGGTAAAAATGCCTTATATTTAGCTAGAGAAGCTTCAAATAATTTTTCTATTGATGGTCTGAATACTCTATTATATACACTCAAAAAAGAAAATGATATTACTTTAATAAAAGATTTAATTAAATTATTAAAAACATATAACTCTCATGATTTATTTAAATTTCAACTTAATAATTTTATTACTGTATTTTCATCAAAAAAAAGTTTGGGCTCATATGTTAAAGATATATTATTAAATCCTGTTTATACAGGCTTGCTATATATGATACCAAGAAATAAAAAAAATCAATCTTCTATACCCGCTAAAGCTATAGTAGAAGGATTTAATACTTTTTTGTTAGACTATACTGCATTTAATGAAACCACCAATATTGATGGTTTTATTAATAGACATATATTTGAATTAATTTATTGCTATATCTATAAGTTACAAATAGGTAAAAAAGATTTAACCCCACATTTCATATTTAAAAAGAAACTTAAATGTAGTTGTGGAAAAAAATTATATATTATTGAGCCTGGAATATTATCTTGCAATAATAAGAAATGTCATAAATATCATAAAGATACTGTCTTAGAATTAGTTTTATCAAGCATTATTGATGAGATTCTTCTAGATGGTAAAAATATATTTAATAAATTTATTGAAGAATTAAATTTAAACATTTCTAGACTAAATAAAAAATTAAATTATTTTAGGAAAAGAAATGATGAATTAACAGACAAATATATACTTAACCCTGATGAATTTATAGAAGCATCTATTTATGATAATACTCAATCTATAGAAAAAATATTAAATTTAATTGCTAATCATGAATGTAAAAAAGCTCTTATTGAAGACTTAAAAGAACCTGTATTGAATACTGAAAATCTATCACTAAGCATAGGTGAAAAAAGGCAAGAACTTAAAAGATTATTAATCTTTAATATTTTAAATAACGAAGATACCTATAGTAGCCTGCTTAATGGACTTATCAAGGAAGTGATAATATCATATGATAATAAATCAGCATTACTCTCAGGAAGTATCCAGTACGAAGTTACAACAAAAAACAATAGCTGTATATGTGCGTGTATCAACTGATGAGCAAGATGGAAATAATTCTAAGCCAAATCAATTAAAAGTTATAAACACTTATATATCTTCTAATTTTAATAACTTTAATGTAAAAACTATAATTTATGATGAAACGATGAGTGCATCAATTCCCATACAACATAATAAAAATAATGAGGACTATCCTGAAAAATACGACTTTAGGCAATTACTTAATAGACCTGAGTTAATTAGAATGTTAAGCGATGCTGAACTAAACAAATTTACTGATATATGTGTTTATTCTCATGATAGACTTTCTCGTGATGAATTTCAAACATTTATAATTCTAACTACTCTAAAACTATTTAAAGTTAAAATACATTATTGTTGCCCTACTGAACAAAGTACTAATAGCCCAGAAAAAGGTAGTAAATTTTTAGATTATATGTTTTCTTGTTTTGCTAATATAGAAGCTTTTAAAATATCTACTAGAGTAACTGAAGGTTGTGAAATTAATGCTAGAAATGGTATTTGGGGAGGTGGAAAGCCTCCATTTGGATATACATTACAACAAATACCTAATACCAAGAAGAAAAATAAAAGCCAAAGTAAATTAAAAGTTTGTTATCAAGAAGCTTTTATTGTTAATAAAATATTTTATTTATATACGACAGGATATATTCCCAGTGAGATAATTGCGGAAATCAAAAATCTAAAACTTAACTCTATTTACTCACGTAAGTGGTCTACTGATGCCATTCTAAGTATCTTAAGAAATCCAGTATACAAAGGATTTCAAGCTTATAATAAACGTGGAGGGAAAAGAAAGCCTAATAGAAATTCTGAAGATAAATTTATATATGCTGATTATAATGAAGATTGGGCTATAATTTCTCAAGATATATGGGATAAAGCTAAACAAATTAGATTACAAAGAGAAGCATCAACTACAATTCACAGCACTAACTTTCTATTAAGAGATGTTTTAAAATGTGAACATTGCAATACTGTATTAGAAACTAAAAATAATGGTAATGCAACTGGAAATGTATACTTTTGTCCAAATGAAGCTTGTAAAAAGATAAAGCCTTTAAAGGCTGATATATTGCATAATTCATTCTTTAAATTGTTAGATATTGATATTACTGAATTAATTAATTCTAATAAAAATAAATATAATGAGTTATTTGATAATTATGTTAACCTCTTCACTGCCAAAAATAAATCTATAAAAACAGAAATTGATATAATAAATAACTCTCTTAATGAAAAAAATTTATTATATAACCAAGGTATTGAAAAATTGAAGTATTTTAATGCTCAAAATCTCCAAATCAAAACAAAAAATGCTTTTTTAATTACAGCTATTAATAATAGACTTATGACACTTAAATCTGATATAGAAATCCTAAAAAGTGAATTAGATGTAAAGCAAAAAAATGCTGATAGTGTACTTATTGATAAAACTTCTTTTGCGAATAAACTTCTATCATTTAATAATTTAATATTAGACCTTGATGATAGTCTACAATCTAGAAGATTATTCAGAATATTACTTCTAGATACATTTGATTCTCTTTACATTAATGAGAATTTAGAAATAACAATAGTTTTAAAATAATTTGCTATTTTTTGCTTCACCACTGCATATACTTTATTGATAGTATTTGTATTCTGGGGGGAAACATGGCAAATCAATATCCAAAAGTAAATCTTTTTATCGAAAACACAGATAACTATGATGAAGATATTTTATCGAAATTTCTTACTTTATCTGTTGCTAATCAAATAATAACAACACTTCCTAATGATAAAGAACTATTGAATTATTTTATTGAGGAAGTGAAAAAAGAGTTATAACTGTGGGGGTGATACTCTTGTGAGTAAGGCGGCAATTTATGCTAGAAAATCTAAAGCTACTGAAAAGGGTGCTTCAGTTGAAAACCAAATTAATAAATGTAAAGCCCACTTAAATAATCTCGATATAACTGATGTTTTAATTTATAAAGATGATGGCTTTTCTGGTAAAGATACTGATAGACCTGCATTTATTCAAATGATGAAAGATGCTAAAAATAAAAAATTTACAACATTAATTTGTTATAAATTTGACCGTGTAAGTAGAAATGTATCAGATTTCTCAAATCTAGTTGATGAACTTACTGAGCTAGGTATTTCATTTATTTCATTAAGTGAGCAATTTGATACCTCTACTCCAATAGGTAAAGCTATGATGAACATTTGCAGTGTATTTAGTCAGCTCGAACGAGAAACTACTTGCTTAAGAGTTACTGATAATATGTATGCATTAGCTGAAAGTGGATATTGGCTAGGAGGTGAATGCCCTACTGGATATAAAAACAAGAGGGTCTTCTATACAGATTCATCAGGTAAACAAAAAAGTTATTCAGTGCTTGAACCAATAGCTGAGGAAGTTAAATTAGTTAAATTAATTTTTGAAAAATATTTATCCTTTGGAAGCTTAAGCAAACTTGAAAAATATATGTTATCAAATAACATTAAGACCAAAAGGAATAAAGATTTTAGTAAAACATCATTAAGCTCTATCTTAAGAAATCCTGCTTATGTTAAAGCTGATAAAAATGTATTTAAATACTTTAAATCCTTAAAAATAAATACTTTTGGTAATCCTGATGATTTACATGGAGTTCTTATCTATAAAAAACATAAAGGTAAAAAAGGTAAAACACATGATATATCTGAATGGATATACTCAATCTCATCACACGAAGGAATAATAGCTGCTGAAGATTGGCTTAATGTTCAAAAGATGCTTGATTCAAATAAATCTAGAGCTCCTGCTCTAGGATGTAGTAACACAGCTTTACTATCTGGCTTAGTTACTTGTGCTAAATGTAATAAACCTATGAGAGTTGCTTATGGTACTAAAATTCCTAATTCAAATAATAAGAGATTTTATTACATGTGTACCTTAAAGCATAACTCTGGCAAAACTAGATGTGATTCTAGAAATGTTAATGGAATAGATTTAGATACTATTGTAATAAATAAAATAAAAGAGTTATCTACAAATAAGAAAATTCTTTTAAATGAATTACTAGCTCATAGTAAATCTATAGATTCATCTTTTGAAAACTCATATTATGATTCTATAAATAAAGAAATAGAATCAAATAATGTAAGCATAAATAACTTATTAAGCAATATAGCTTTAACAACTGATGAGGATATAGTAAAAATATTTTTAGAGAAAATATCTGCACTTAAAGAAAAAAATAAAGAGCTCAATGCTAAACTTACTGAACTAAATTATGAAATTGCTTCACATAAAAAACTTTTAAATAATAGCACTAAATTAATTGAGCGTTTAAAAAACATTTCCAAATATATAGACACAGCTACTAATGAAGAAAAGAAAAAACTTATTTCTAGTATTATTGAAAGAGTCTATGTAAATGGAGATACAGGTGCAGTTAATATAAAATTTAAGCAACCTGATAATTAAATCAGATTGCTAATACAAAATACACAGGAGGCTAAAAATGTATACCAATGATAACAATTTAGAAACTTTAGCATCGCAATTTAGTGATAAGAGCATCTGCCCTAAAAACAAACATACCTGAATTCCATAGATAAGTTCCTTTTAATAAAAAATCCTTAGCTACTTCCATA
>URGW01000048.1 GCA_900547475.1 uncultured Clostridium sp.
GGAAAAAACAATATAAATTCTTAACGAAAATTACACAATTCATGGAGATAATATCATTAATTTTCGGCATCACGGCAATTAAAGCTGTAACGAACAATTTAGATAGGGAGTGTGTAGATGGAGAATTTTTGGCGCTTATCTATTAGGTAAAGGTTATGTACTGGAATTTCTTGTTTTAAAGTTAGCGCTGTATAGTTTTCTAAGTAATCTATGTACTCTTCTGAAGGATAGTAAAATATTAAATCTATTTCTCTAGGAAATTCTTCTACTGAAATTAAAATATTATTTAAAACCTTAATAAATAATTGTAATGAAAATGGATTAAAGAAATAAAATTTGTTATCTGATGGTGATACTTTATAATTTTCTGCAAATATATTTAGAAATTTAATTTTTTCTTTTGGCTTTGAGAATGATTTAAAATAACTTTTTTTATTATTTTCACATATGTCATAGTAGTTATTGTTCATTTCTATCCCAGTAATATATGAGTTATAATAATAGTTTATATAAAATGCTAGTCTTCCTTTACCACATCCAAAGTCAACTAAATGATCTGAACTATTTAGTGTATATTTTTTAAATAGTGATTCTAAAGCCATATAAGATGTAGCTTCATATCTATTATAATGATGAGATTCATAAAAGCCTTGTTGTTCTCCAGTTGTTTTTATATTAAGTAATCTTTCATAATGTATATCATCCATAATTAATCTCCTTGTCATTTATAATTTTAAATAAACTATTTATACATTATATCAAATATATATATTAAAAAATATTTATTCCTAGGTTTTATGGATAATTAGCAAAATTTAAAAAAATATGTATTAAAATTAGTAGAATTTAACGAAAATAATATAAAAACTATAATAAAGTAGAATATTTTTATATAGCTATTTATTAATATTCGGCTTTAGTATATACTATTAATGAGTGGAATTTTATAAATATATGATATGCTATATGATTTATAGTATATATTATTAAATTTGAATCTTTGAAATTTTAATGTAAAGGGGAAAGTTTGATGACAGAATTAAGACATGAGTTAGGAATAATAGCTTTAGAAAGTTGTAAAGAACTTGGAAACGCTATTGATAAGCTTATTCAAGAAAAGAGAAATACTAATGAATCATTCCTAATACCAATCAATGAAATAAGATTCTCTAACGGAGAGGGAAAAGTCAAAATATCAGAGAGTGTAAGAGGTAAGGATATATACATTTTATGCGATATTGGTAATTACAGTTGTACATATAAAATGTTTGGATTTATTAATCATAAGGGGCCAGATGAGCATTTCCAAGATATAAAGAGAACGGTTTCTGCAATTAGAGGTAAAGCTGCAAAGATTACAGTAATAATGCCACTTCTATATGAATCAAGACAACATAGACGTAAGGGTAGAGAATCTTTAGACTGTGCATTAGCACTTCAAGAATTGGAAAGATTAGGAGTACACGAAGTTCTTACATTTGATGTACATGATCCTAATGTACAAAATGCAATTCCTCTACTATCTTTTGAGAATTTCTATCCAACTTATGATATAGTAAAATCTCTTATAAAGAATGAAAATACATTAGAGTTAAACAAAGACAAGCTTATAGTTATAAGCCCAGATACTGGAGCTATGGATAGAGCTATTTATTATTCAAGTGTTTTAGGAGTTGATGTAGGTTTATTCTATAAGAGAAGAGACCATTCAACAATAGTAAATGGAAAAAATCCTATAGTACAACATGAATATATGGGAAGAGATGTTGAAGGAAAAGATGTATTAATAGTTGATGATATGATAGCATCTGGTGAATCAGTACTTGATATAGCTATTGAGCTAAAGGAAAGAAGAGCAAGAAATGTTTATGTAGCAACTACATTTGCTTTCTTTACAGAAGGATTAGAAAAGTTTAATAGATTCTATGAAGATGGAATAATATCTAGAGTATATTCTACTAATTTAACATATATATCTGATGAATTACGTGATTCTAAATGGTACAGAGCTGTAGATATGTCAGAATTAGTATCAAAAATAATAAATAAGTTAAATTATGATAAGTCTATTGCTTCTTATATGGATGCAACAAGAGTAATTCGTGATTTATTAGAAGAATAAGAATGTGATATATTATAGCATATGTAAAATAATGAGAATTTACTATGCTATAATATTTTTTTATGGAGAAATTATGAGAAAAGAATCAATTGATAAAATAAAGAAAGAAAATGAAGTATTATGTGTAAATAAAAAAGAAAATAAAGAAAATTTAATTATATGGGAAAAGGGAGATATACAATACAAATGTAATAGTGAAAATATTTCTTCAGAATATAATGTATCAGGTATAGGTGGATATGGATTAAACCTTATATAGACTTTATTTTTATGAAGAAAGGAAAGAAATAATGATAGAAGCATTTCATTCAAATTGGACTATGCCATTTTTAAATGCAAATCCACATAAAGAGTATTATGTAGAGGATTTTGAAATATTAACAACTATTCTTTCTGCATTGAAGTGGAGAGAGAAAAATGGAAGCATAAAAATGATTACTGATAGAGTAGGTGCTAATTATTATAAGAGTATAGGTTTAGAAAATATATGGGATTTAGGAATTGATATATCTTTAGATAATATTAGCGATAGAATTGATAGTAATATATTTTGGGCAGCAGGAAAGCTTTATGCCTTAAAGAGTCAAAAATCTCCATGTGTCATGATGGATACTGATTTTATTGTATGGGAAAATGTAAAGGATATTTTAAATAATACAGAATTAAGTGTAATACATAAGGAAAGAATAATAGAGGAAGTATATCCAAACAAAGAGTATTTTAAGTTTAAAAATGGATATTATTTAGATAAAGAATGGGATTGGACAGTGTTACCCAGTAATACTGCATTTATATATATTTATAATAATGACTTTAAAGAATATTATACTGAAACAGCTATAGATTTTATGAGTAATTTATCTAATAGTGATAATAAAATTATTAACATGGTTTTTGCAGAGCAAAGGCTTATATCAATGTGTGCTAAAAGAAAAAATATAGAAATTAAAGAGATAATGAGTTTAGAAAACTTATTTTCTAATAATCAAAAATTATTTACTCATACTTGGGGATATAAGAAAGAAATGAAGGATAATTTTAAGAAAAGAAAAGATTTTTGTATGAGATGTATTAATAGAATTATTAAGGATTATCCTGAATATGAAGATATTATAGCTAATATTGATAATTTAAAAAGTTATTATAATGAAATTAAAAATTACTTTTATATTTAATTTAAAGAGTTTTCAGATAAAATAGAATAATGAATCTTTTTACTTATTTTAGAGATTTAGTGTTATTATATATATAATAAGAATTTTTTGAAGGAGTGTGGGAAAATGAAAACTTTAGTAATAAATTGTGGTAGTTCATCTTTAAAGTATCAATTAATCGATATGAGTACAGAAGAATGTATGGTTCAAGGATTAGTTGAAAGAATAGGAATCGAAGGTTCTATATTAACTCAAAAGGTTGAGGGAAAAGATAAATATGTAATAAATAAAGAAATTAAAAATCATAAGGACGCAATAAAACTAGTATTAGAAGCATTAATTGATCCAGCTCATGGAGTTATTAAATCTATGGAGGAAATTTCAGCAGTAGGACATAGAGTTGTTCACGGTGGAGAAAAATATTCAGATTCAGTTTTAATTAATGATGAAGTTTTACAATCAATTAAAGATTGTATAGCGCTTGCACCATTACATAACCCACCTAATATTATAGGAATTGAGGCATGCAAAGAATTGATGCCAAATACTCCAATGGTAGCAGTATTTGATACAGCATTCCATCAAACAATGCCTAAACATTCATATATCTGTCCATTGCCATACGATTTATATAAAAAGTATGGTATTAGAAAATATGGATTCCATGGAACATCTCATAAATATGTTTCAAATAAAGTAGCGGAAGCTATAGGAAAAGATATGAAAGATTTAAAGATAGTTACATGTCACCTAGGAAATGGTTGTTCATTAGCTGCTGTTAAGAATGGTAAATCTGTGGATACTTCTATGGGATTTACTCCATTAGCAGGTGTTATGATGGGAACAAGATCAGGAAGTATAGATCCATCTGTTATTAGTTTCTTAATAGAACAACATGGATATACAATAGAAGAAATAGACGAATTATTAAATAAAAAGTCTGGAGTTCTAGGAATTTCAGGAGTATCATCAGATTTTAGAGATGTTTTAGCTGCAGGTGAAGATGGAAATGAAAGAGCAAAGCTTGCTTTAGAAATATTCTACTATAAAGTTAGAACTCAAATTGCTGCTTATGCTGGAGCAATGGGTGGAATAGATGTAATAGTATTTACTGCTGGTATAGGGGAAAATTCTGCTATTACAAGAAAAGAAATATTAAAAGGTTTAGAATTCTTTGGTTTTGAACTTGATGAAGAAAAAAATGAAATAAGAGGAAATATCCAAGAAATATCTACTGAGAACTCTAGAGTAAAAGTATATGTAGTACCTACTAATGAAGAGTTAATGATAGCTAGAGATACAGCAAAATTAGTTAAATAATTATAAAATAATGTGTTAAAAAGGTTATTTAATAATCTTTTTAACACTATTTTTGTATTTGGAAATACTAATAAATAAATCTATTATTTATCTAGTAGTTGCTTAATATTTAATATGTTATAATAATTATTATTAATTATATAAGGAGATAGTATTATGGGAAATAAGATAACTTTAACATATGAAAACGGGGAATTTAATGTTGCTATAAATGAAAGTGTTGTATATACAGATAAGGAGATGGAAGGTGCACTTCTTAAATTTAACTCAGTAGTTAAAAATAATGCTATAGAGCAAAAAAATTCATGGGATGCTATAGAAGCTGAAGTTAATAATTATAGTATTGAAGAAGTTGAGGTAAATTCACAGTTTAAGACTATTAACTTTGGAAAAATGAAGTACTTCTATAATACTGATAAAGTATTTTATATTCAAAATAATAGTATGATATCATTAGGTGGAGGTTATTCATTATTCAATTTTGTATTGAAAAAAATTAATGAAAGTAAATTAAAAAATGAAGAGAATTTTTTAGAGTTATGTAAAATATCAATGCTAAATAAAGCAACTTTTAGTGCAAATGAAGATCTTGTAATGATAGCAAGTCCAAAATTTAGTTATGGAACAGTAGAATATAACTTTGCCACTAATAAAATAAATAAGGGGACTAGTAGTGAAAAAGGAAGCTTTGAAGAATTTAAAAATTATGTTTTAGAGATTCTTAAATAGGCTATTTAGGTCACTGAAGATGAAATAATGATTCTATAGTGAAGGAAATCATTACAATAAGGAGATATATATGAAAGAGTTATTATTAGAAGCAGATAGATGTTTATTATGTAAAAATGCCAGATGTCAGGCAAATTGTCCAATAAGAACAGAAATTCCAGATGTAGTTAAGCTATTTAAGGAAGGCAAAATAATGGAGGCTGGTGAAATATTATTTAGTAATAATCCATTATCAGCAGCATGTGCTATAGTTTGCCCACATGAGGATCAATGTAAAGGAAATTGCATTAGAGGAATAAAAAGTGAACCTGTTAGCTTTTGTGAGATTGAAGAATATATTTCTGGAGAATATTTATATAAAGTTAAATTTGATAAGGTAGAGTCAAGAAATGAAAGAATTGCTATAATAGGAGCAGGACCAGCAGGAATTACTTTATCAATAATATTAGCAAGAAAAGGCTTTAAAGTTACACTTTTTGATGCTCATGAGAAAATTGGTGGAGTTCTTAGATATGGAATTCCAGAGTATAGATTGAAAAATTCTATGATAGATAGATATGAAGAATTACTTATTGAGCTTGGAGTAAAAATTAGGCCAAACACTTTAATTGGACCTGTTATCACATTAGATAAGCTATTTTTTGATGGATATAAGGCGGTATTTATAGGTACTGGCGTATGGAATCCTAAGACTTTAAATATAAAGGGAGAGTCATTAGGAAATGTACATTATGCAATAGATTATTTAAAGTCACCACAAGTTTATAATTTAGGAAAAAGAGTGGCTGTAATTGGTGCAGGAAATGTTGCTATGGATGCGGCTAGAGTTGCTAAAAGAAGTGGTGCTGAAGAAGTATATATTCTTTATAGAAAAGGCTTTGAAAATATGCCATGTACTAGAGCTGAATTAGAAGAGGCTAAAGAAGATGGAATTAAGTTTGAATTATTTAAGGCACCTTTAGAATTAACTGAAGAAGGTGTTAAATATATAGAAACTAGAAATGAAGTGGATGAATCAGGTAGAGTAAACACAGTTACTATAGAGGGGACAGAAGGAATGTTTAACTGTGACTCTACAATAATTGCAGTAAGTCAATCACCAAGAAAGAATATAGTTGCTAATACTGAAGGTTTAGAAACTAATAAATGGGGATTATTGCTTACTGATGAAAAGGGACATACAACAAGAGATGGAGTATTTGCATCAGGAGATGTTGTTACTGGAGCTAATACAGTAGTTCATGCAGTTGCATATGCAAAAGTAGTTGCAGATTCTATAGAAGAATATTGTGATAACAACAATTAATAAATTATTTGTAAGAGGGTGTTAAAATGGAGAATGAAATGATTAAAAGTGAGTGTGAAGACACCCTAAGTAAATATTTTTATTTTATTAACTGCTCTGAGATGGAAAAAGAATTATGCAATATGGAAATAAGAAGTATTTTTGGAAAAGAGCCTGAAGCAAAGTATTTATTTTCAGAAAAGAATTTTGATCCATCTAGAAGTCCATTTATTAAGTTACAAATTAAATCAATATACATAGAGAAAAACTTAGAAAATATAATTAATAAAATAAAACATACTAAAATATCTTATGATGATTTTAAAGTTAATTATATAAAAAGTGAAAATGGAGATGTTTCATATGAAGAGCGTCTTAAAGCTGTTAAGAGAATTGGCTTTGTTGTAACGGGATTTCCTAATATACACAATCCAAAGATAGAATTAGCTATAACTAAAGTTAAGAATAAATGGATATTTGGAGAATTAATTAGAAATAATTTTAAGTGGCAAAGACATAATGAGAAACCACATTCATATTCTAATGCAGTACCATTAAGAATGGCTAGGGCATTAGTAAATATTGCAGTTGGAGATAATAGAGAATTATCATTAGTTGATCCATGTTGTGGTGTTGGAACTGTTGTTATAGAAGCTCTTGATTTGGGGATTAATGTAAAAGGTTATGAAATTAGTAAACCTATTGCATGTAATGCTAGAAATAATATAGAATTTTTAGGTTACAATAGAGAAATAATAACTAGTGGCGATATGCATGATATAAATGAATGTTTTGATGTTGCCATAGTTGATATTCCTTATGGATTGTTTTCACCAGTAACTCTACAGGAACAGGTGGATATAATTAATACCTCAAGAAGGATTGCTCGGAAGATAGTTATAATAACATTTGAAGATATGGATAATTTAATAATTTCAGCTGGATTCAAAATAGTAGAAAAATGCTATATAAGAAAAGGAAATATGATAAGACAGATTAGTATCTGTGTATAAATTATAATTTAAAAAGTCAATTAAAAATAAAAATTGACAATATATTAAGAAGATGATATAATAAGTTTCGTCAAGAAGAAACTGCCGTTTCTCGCCTTACGGCTAAGCTTAGTAAGGTAATGAGTTTATTGGATTTTTATCTAGAAGTATGTCTAGATTTTCTAAATAATACGAGGGCGGCAATTATGTCGCCCTTTTATTTATATATTTTTCTTGATAGATTTTATCGGAGGTGAATGTTATCAGTAAAAACTTTACTTGTAATGAAAGTATTAGAGAGAAGGAAATTAGAGTAATTGATACAGATGGTAATCAATTAGGTGTAATTTCTACGAAAGAAGCTTTACAAATGGCTGAGGAGAAAGATTTAGATTTAGTAATGATATCTCCAACAGCAGTGCCACCAGTATGTAAAATAATGGATTTAGGCAAATACATTTACGAGCAATCTAAAAAGGAAAAAGAAGCTAAGAAAAAGCAAAAGGTAACTGTCATTAAAGAAATCAGATGTAGTTTAACTATTGAAGAAAATGACATAGCTATCAAAGCTAAGAATGCTAGAAAGTTCTTATTAGACGGGGATAAAGTTAAAGTCACTGTTAGATTCAAAGGTAGAGAAGCAACATTAGGTCACCTAGGATTAAAGATCTTAGAAAACTTTGTTTCTAAACTTGAAGATGTTTGTACTGTTGAAAAAGCAGCAAAGCAAGAAGGAAGAAACATGACTATGGTATTAGCCCCTAAAAAAGCATAACCAGAGAGGAGAATATTATCATGCCAAAAATGAAAACGCACAGAGGTGCAGCTAAAAGATTTAAAAAGACTGGTACTGGAAAGTTAAAAAGAGCAAAAGCTTTCAAGAGCCACATCTTAACAAAGAAGAGCGCTAAGAGAAAGAGAAACTTAAGAAAAGCTGCTTACGTTTCAACTACTCAAGAAAAAGCAATGAAGAAATTATTACCATACCTATAATATAGAGGACTTAGGAGGAATACAAAATGGCAAGAGTTAAGAGAGCGGTAAATGCTCGTAAGAATCATAAAAAAGTTTTAAAGCTTGCAAAAGGTTACTACGGTGGAAAGAGCAGATTATTCAGAACTGCTAACGAATCTGTAATCAGAGCTTTAAGAAATGCATACGTTGGAAGAAGATTAAAGAAGAGAGATTTCAGAAGATTATGGATAGCAAGAATTAATGCTGCTACAAGAATGAACGGTCTTTCATACTCAAAATTCATGAACGGAATCAAGTTAGCTGGAATAGACATGAACAGAAAGATGTTATCTGAAATAGCTATCAACGATCCAAAAGCATTTGCAAACTTAGTAGAAACTGCAAAGGCTCAATTAAACAAATAATTTTATTTACATAAAGCAATCCGAAAGGATTGCTTTTTTTAATATTTAATATTAAATCAATAATTTATCATTATGAATATAATATATATGAGATAAATATTAGGATGAAAAGAAATAGTATGTATACAAAAGGCGATTTTCATATACACTCAACTTATTCAGATGGAAGTTTAACACCAAGTCAGGTAGTGAGATTAGCAAAAGAAAGACATGTGGATATCATGGCCATAACTGATCATAATAATACAGATGGTATAGATGAAGCTATTATAGAGGGAAGAAAAAATAATATTACTGTAATACCAGGGGTAGAATTATCAACTAGATATAATGATTGTAGGGTACATGTATTAGGATACTTTAAAGATGATAGTTATAAAAGTGATTTGCTTAAGGAAGTACTTTTAAAGATTAAACAAGGAGAAATTAAGGTAATAAGAAAAATATTCCAAGATAGAATTGATTTTTGTGGATTTAATAATAAACTTTGTGTTCAGACTGGAGTTGATATATTAAGGTTTTTTGGAGCTACAGTAGTTCTTGCACATCCAGTGCTTTTATGTAAAAAAGATTTTAATAGTATTATTAATATAAATTTTGATGGAATTGAAGCAAAATACTTTAAAAATACTGAAAATGATACAAAATATTTTATAGATATTTCAAATAAAAAGAATATAATTTATACTGCTGGATCAGATTTTCATAATTATATTGAATGTTATAGAGTTCATGGAATGATTGGTGATGTATATTTAAATGAAGAGGAAATAGAGAAGTTTTTGAATGTATTAAATTAAAGCCTACATCTAAATAATCTTATTAAAGGTTATTTAGATGTAGGCTATTTTTATGCAATATATAATTATTATGAATTTATATATAAAAGATAATAGATGAATATAAATGAATAATTTTACAGAAAATACTTTTATGATAAAGAGAGGTGGGACTAATGAAAATAAAAATTACTGCTCAAGAATTTGATAATATAATAAATAGTATTAAAGATAAGTATAAAGTTATTGCACCAGTATCTATACCTTATGCAGGGCAATATTCAGATACTGATGTAATTAGATATGAAGAAGTAAAAAGTATTAATGAAATTGAATTTAATCTTAAATCTCATTTTACAGCTAAAGAAGTAGTTATGCCTGTTACAGAAACTTTATTTTATTATACAGAGGGAGAGTATAAGATACCAACCATTGATGAAAGAAAGATGCTAGTATTTATGCGTTCTTGTGATGTCAATGGTTTGCATAGAATAGATAATGTTTATTTAAAAAATGGAAAAGAACCAGATTATTATTATAAGAGACTTAGAGATAAGGTTAAGATAGTGTTAATTGGATGTGAAAAAAGTTTTAGAAATTGTTTTTGTGTAAGTTTTGGTACTAATACAACTGAAGATTACTCATTAGGGGTAAAGGTTGATAAAGGTGATGTATATATAGAGATAAAAGATGATGAATTTAAAGATATATTTGTGGGAGAAAAAGCAGATTTTAATATTGATTTTGTAACTTCTAATGATGTAAAAGTAACATTACCAGAAAAATTAAACCCTTTAGAAGTTGCAGAGGCAGAGTTATGGAGAGAGTATGATTATAGGTGTATAGCTTGTGGAAGATGTAATCTTTCTTGTCCAACATGTTCATGTTATACAATGCAGGATATAGTAAGCAGAGAGAATCCTAGATGTGGTGAAAGAAGAAGAGTTGGGGCATCATGTCAAATACCAGGATTTTCTTTAATGGCAGGAGGGCATGATGTTAGAGTAAGAAATGGAGATAGAATGAGATATAGAACTATGCACAAGATGTATGATTATGGTGAGAGATTTGGTCCACAAATGTGTGTAGGCTGTGGAAGATGTGATGATGTATGCCCTCAATATATATCAATATCAACTGCAATGAATAAGGTAACACAATTTGTTAAAAGCAAACAAGGGGAGGAATAAAAGATGGTAAATGAATATATTCCTTATGAAGTTAAAATTTTAGATATTATTAAGCATACACCTAAAGAATGCACTTTTAGAGTAGAGAGAAAATGTAATGAAATAAATCCAGGTCAATTTTTTGAAATTTCTATGCCTAAATATGGGGAATCGCCAATATCAGTATCTGGATATAGTGATGAATATTTAGATTTTACTATTAGAGAAGTAGGAAAGGTTACTGAAGAGATATTTAAACTAAATATAGGCGATATTATAAGATTGAGAGGGCCATACGGTAATGGTTTTGAGTTAAAAAATTATATAGATAAAGAAATAATAATTGTATCTGGGGGAAGTGGATTAGCACCAGTTAGGGGAATTTTAGAATACTTTTATGAGAATATAGATAAATGTAAAAGTGTAACATTAATATGTGGATTTAGGTCACCTGATGATATTTTATTTAAAGGAGATATAGAGAAATGGAAATCTAAATTTAATGTTATATTAACTGTAGATAAAGGCCATGAAGAGTATAATGGAAAGGTTGGGCTTGTAACAAAATACGTGCCAGAGATAAGTATAAATGATAAAAATAATGTTTCAGTAGTAATTGTTGGACCTCCGATGATGATGAAATTTACAATAAGTGAATTCCAAAAGATTGGTATACAAGATCATAATATGTGGGTTTCTTATGAAAGAAAAATGTGTTGTGGCCTTGGAAAATGCGGACACTGTAGGATGGATACAACTTATATATGTACCGACGGTCCAGTATTTAATTATGCTTTTGGAAAGACTTTATATGATTAGGAGGGATATTCTATGGAGCTTTTACATGATTTAAATACAAGAAGGGCAATGAAAAATGCTTTTAGAATAACTAAAAATAAATATATGACAGCTGTAAGAATTAGGATTCCAGGAGGATCAATTCATACAGATACATTAAAATTAGTTGCAGATCTTGCTGATAAATATGGAGATGGAAGAATTCATATTACAACAAGACAAGGATTTGAGGTGCTAGGAATTCCAATGGAAAGAATGGAAGAAGTAAATGAAGCACTTCAGCCTATTATTGATAATATGGGAACTAATCAAAATCATAAGGGTAGTGGATATCCTTCAGCTGGTACAAGAAATATAACTTCTTGTATTGGAAATAATATTTGCCCAAAAGCTCAGTATAATACAACAGAATTAGCAAGAAAAATTGAAGATATGGTTTATCCAGATGATTTACATGTAAAAATAGCAGCAACAGGATGTCCTAATGATTGTATAAAGGCTAGAATGCATGATATAGGAATAATAGGAATGTGTCTGCCAGTTTATGATTCATATAGATGTATATCATGTGGAGCTTGTGTTAAAAAATGCAAGCAAGTATCAACTACAGCATTAAGTGCAAAAAATTATAAAGTCATTAGAGATCCAAGTAAATGTATTGGATGTGGAGAATGTGTTTTAGCATGTCCTAATAATGCTTGGACTAGAAGTCCTAAAAAATATTTTAGAGTTGTTATTATGGGAAGAACCGGAAAAACAAATCCAAGAATAGCAGAAGATTTTATAAAATGGGCAGATGAAGATACTGTATTAAAAATTATAGATAATACTTATAAGTTTGTTAGGGAGTATATAAATCCTGATGCACCATATGGAAAAGAACATATTGGATATATAGTAGATAGGGTTGGATATAAAGAGTATAAGAAATGGGCTCTTGATGGAATTGATTTACCTGAATTAGCAGAAGTAAGTGAAAATGTGAATTGGGATGGAGTGCATTATATGAGAAAGTAAGATAATATTTCTTAATAATTTAAATCGAATCAAGTATTAAAAGTTAATAGGTTATAAGAGGTTTATAAAAAATAGAGTTAATTAAATAAGGAGTGATTTCATTGAAAGTTATAAGATCTACTTGCAATTATTGTTCTATAGCATGTAATTTAGATTTTCATGTTGAAGATAATGGTTTTATTAAGAGAGTGGTGCCTACTGTTGATTATCCTGTTAATAAGGGATTTTGTTGTGTAAAGGGATTAAATTTAGATAAGCAAAATACTGAACATGAAAATCCTGTATTACCACTTGTAAAAGATGAAAATGGAGAATTAAAACAAATTCAATGGCAAGAGGCATTTGATTTGTTTGCTAAGAGAGTAACTGAAATACAAGAGAAATATGGTAAAGAAAGTTTTGCATTTTTAAGTACAGGTCAATTAGCTACAGAGGAAATGGCCTTGGCAGGACATATAGGAAGAACATTTTTAGGAGGAAATGGAGATGGAAATACAAGGCTTTGTATGGCTACGTCAGTAGTTGCATATAAGCAAAGTTTTGGATTTGATGCTCCTCCATATACTTTTAATGATTTAGAGCATTCAGATGTAATTATATTTATTGGATGTAATCCTGTAGTTGCTCATCCTATTCTTTGGGGAAAGACTAAAAATAATAAAGATTGCATAAAGATTGCAATAGATCCAAGAAGAACAGAAACCGTAACTAATTGTGATATGTGGATAGATATAAAACCAAAGTCAGATTTAACACTTCTATATACATTAGCCAATGTTCTTATTGAAAAAGGATGGATTGATAATAATTATATTGAGAAGTATACAGAGGACTTTGAGGGATTTAAAGAACATGTGAAAAAATATACATTAGAGGATATTGAGGAAAAAACAGGTATATCGAAAGGGAGAGTTTTAGAGCTAGCCAAAATAATACATAATGGAAAAAGAGTATCATTGTGGTGGACTATGGGAGTAAATCAAAGCTACCAAGCAGTAAGAACGGCACAAGCAATTATAAATATAGCTTTAATGACAGGAAATATAGGCAGACTTGGAACAGGAGCAAATTCTATAACTGGTCAATGTAATGCTATGGGTTCTAGACTTTTTAGTAATACTACAGGGCTTTATGGTGGAGGAGAGTATGATAATGAAGCAAGAAGAAAAGTTGTTGCTGAAGCTTTAGATATAGATCCTGAAATGTTACCTAAGAAGCCTACCTTACCATACAATGTTATAATAGAAAAAATAAACTCTGGTGAGATAAAAGCTTTATGGGTAGTGGCAACTAACCCTATAGTTTCTTGGATAAATAATTTAGAGTTTAAAAAAGCAGCTGAAAAATTAGAGTTTTTAGTTGTAGAAGATATTTACTCTGATACTGAAACAGCTAGATATTGTGATTTATTATTACCTTCAGCCAATGGATTAAAGAAAGAAGGTGTATTAATAAATACAGAAAGAAGATTATCAAAACTTGATCCAGTATTAGAAAAGAAGGAGAATGAATTAACAGATTATGATATTATGTTGGGAATAGGTAAGGCTTTAGGAATGGGAAAATTATTAGATAAGTGGAAAACACCAAGAGATGCTTTTGAAACATTAAAAGAATGCACTAAAGGAATGCCTTGTGATATTACTGGTGTAGATTATGATATGTTAAAGAACTCAAGGGGAGTACAGTGGCCATTTAGAGCTGGTGAAAAATTAGAAGAAGATGAAAGAAGACTATTTGAAGATAATAAGTACTATACACCAAGTGGTAAGGCTAAATTTATTTATGAAGATGTAGCACCAGTTCCTTATGAACAATCAGAGGAATATCCATACTTGTTTAATACTGGAAGAGGTACTGTTGGTCAATGGCATACACAAACAAGAACTAGAGAGATACCAGATGTTTTTTCTATAGTTCCCCATGAAGGATATGTAAATATAAATACTGATTTAGCTGATGAATTAGGAATAAAAGATAATGAAACAATTAAAATAACATCACCAAATGGTGTAAGTAATAATTTCTTTGTTAAACTAAGTAGAACTGTTAAAAAAGATCAAATATATGCACCAATGCATTATATAGAAGCAAATTCACTATTACCATCTATATTTGACACATATTCAAAAGAACCTAATTTTAAATATGTACCAGTAAAAATAGAAAAGATTGATTAGGAGATAGCTATGAAAAGAATAAAAATAGATAGAAATAAATGTATTGGGTGTTTAACATGTACTACTGCATGTAAGGTATCTCATGGTTCAAGGGATACAAGGGGGAGAATTGTTATTAATAGTGAAGGTAATTTTGCACCAATTTATTGTAGACATTGCACTAGACCTGAATGTGTTTATGCATGTCCAACTGGAGCTATGAGAAAAGATGATGAAAGTAAATATGTTATTTATGATAAAAGTAGGTGTGCAACTTGTTATATGTGTATAATGGCATGTCCATATGGAGTTTTAAAAATGGATTATCAAACAAATAGGGAAGTAATGAAGTGTGATATGTGTATGTCAACAGAACAAAATTTTCCTCAATGTGTAGATAAATGTCCAATGAATGCATTAACTTTAGAGGAGGTAGATGAATAATGGTATATGTTATAGTAGGAGCATCTGCATCTGGAATTAATGCAGCTAAAACTTTACGTGAAAATGATAAAAATGCAGAAATAATATTAGTATCTAAGGATGAATATGTTTATTCAAGATGCATACTTCACCATTTTTTAGATGGAAGAAGGGAAATAGAAGCTTTAGACTTTACTCCAAATAATTTTTTTGAAATGTATAAGATAAAGTGGATAAAAGGAGTAGAAGTGGTAGGAATAGATATAAAAGAGAAAAAGCTAAAATTATCAAACAATGAAGATTTAGGTTACGATAAAATTTTATTAGCTGCAGGATCATCATCATTTTTACCACCAATAGAAAATTTAAGAACAGCAAATAATATAATTGGACTTAGAAATTTAGATGATGCTATTAAGATTAAGGAAGAAGCTAATAAGGTTAAGAATGTTGCTATTTTAGGTGCTGGATTAGTTGGGGTAGATGCTTTGGCAGGGCTTTTAGATTATGATGTAAATATTACTTTAATTGAAATGGGAGATAGAATATTACCACTTCAATTAGATAATTATGCAGCAGAAGTATATCAAGAAAGATTAAAGGAAGAGGGAGTAAACTTTAAGTTTGGAGTAAAAGCTGAAAAGGTTATAGTAGATGATAATAATAATCCAGTTTCAATAAAATTAAATACTGAAGAAGAAATACCTTGTGAATTAATAATTGCATGTACTGGTGTTAGATCTAATATAGGATTTTTAAAAGATAGTGGTATAGAATGTGATAAATTTGGACTTATAATTAATACAAAGGGTGAAACTAATATAAAGGATGTTTATGGTGCAGGAGATATAACAGGAAGAAATCCAATATGGCCAACAGCTGTTAAGGAAGGAATTATTGCAGCCAATAATATGATTGGTAAGGAAATTTATATGAATGACTTTTTTGGAAGTAAAAATACAATGAATTTCTGTGGAGTTGCTACAATGTCTCTAGGAATAGTAAATAAACCAGATGATAGCTATAAGGAAGAGACTCAAATAAAGGGAAAAGATTATAAAAAGATAATTCATAAAGATGGAATAATATATGGAGCTATAGTTCAAGGTGATTTATCTTATGTTGGAGTACTAACACAACTTATAAAGGAGAACATTGATATAAGAAAAGTTAAGAAGCCACTTTTTGATATAGATTATTCTGATTTCTTTAATGAAAAAGAAAATTTAGAGTTTGTATATTAAAAATAAAGATAAAGGATATTATAAATTAAAATAAATAAGTAGATATTTATATGTATAGCTTATATAAAGATAGGCAAAAATTAACAATAATCTACTTATTTTTTTATTATTACTAATTAAATTCATTATCAAATGATATTACTGATAATGAATGGAATTACGTACATATATAAAGAGATAACATACAATATAATTATCAAATGATAATTGGAGGTGTATTATAGTGAATAGATATGACGAATCTAATAAAGTAACAATAATATCTATTTTACTTAATATAGGATTAACTATACTAAAAATATTATCAGGTATTTTAGGTAACTCTGCAGCTATAATAGCTGATGGAGTACATTCAGCATCAGATATAATTACTTCTGTTGGAGTTCTTATAGGAAATAAGATTTCTAGAAAGCCAAGAGATGATGAACATCAATATGGACATGAAAAGGCAGAGGGTTTAATTTCTTTTACTTTAGCAACTGTACTTATAGGTATTTCTTTTAAAATAGGATATGATGGATTTAAAGAGTTAATTAATGTAAATAATATATTAGTACCTAATGCGTTGCCGTTAATTGTGGCTTTAATATCAATAGCAGTTAAGGAATACCAATATCAAATTACGATTAGAGTAGCTAAAAGAATTAATTCATCATCATTAAAGGCTGATGCTTGGCACCATAGATCGGATGCGCTTTCATCTATAGCAGCGTTTATTGGAATTGGAGGTGCAATGCTTGGATTAAAGATATTAGATCCAATAGCATCAATTATAGTAGCTATAATTGTTGTAAAGGTTGGAATTGATATATTAAAATCAGCCTGTAATGAACTGATGGATAGTTCAATAAGTAAACAAGATATTAGTACAATTAAATCATTAGTAGATAGTGATGAAAAAATATATGGAATAAAAGATTTTAAATCTAGAAAGTATGGATCTGTTGCATACATTGATATGAGTATTTTTATTGATAAAAGCAAAACATTAGAAGAGGCTCATGAGATTGCAGATAATTTAGAGCATATTATAATTTCTGGTTTAAGCTATATTAAAGAAATAAATATTCATACGGAACCATATAAGAACTAAGGGGAGTTCATAAATAAAGTCGGATTTATCCGACTTATTTGTTTGAATTTATAATGTATTATAAGTATAATAATTATTATTTTATAATATTTTTATAATTTATTATAAAGATAACACGAGATTAATTAAAATGAGAGGACAAAGTTTTTATATGAGAATAAACAAATATTTTAGTAATTTGGGAATTTGTTCTAGAAGAGAAACTAATAGATTAATTGAAGAAAAAAGAGTTATTGTAAATGGTGTTCTATGTGAGCCAGGACAGTGGGTAGAAGAATATGATGAAATATTATTGGACGGAGAAAGAGTACAAGCAAAAGAAAGAATATATATAGCTTTAAATAAACCCGTAGGAGTAACTTGTACAGCAGCTGAAAATGTTAAGGATAATATAATAAGCTATATGAATTATGGTCAATATATATTTCCAGTTGGGAGATTAGATAAGGAATCACAGGGATTAATAATAATGACGAATGATGGAGTTTTATCAAATAAAATATTAGAAGCTGATAATCTTCATGAAAAGGAATATATAGTTACAGTAGATAAAATAATAAATGATGATTTTATTAATAAAATGTCAAACGGAGTAGACATAGGTGATGTTATAACGAGAAAATGCAGAGTTAATAAAATAGATGATAATACTTTTAATATAGTTTTAACTCAAGGACTTAATAAACAAATAAGAAGAATGACTAAAGCCTTTGGATATACTGTAATAAAATTAGAACGAATTAGGATAATGAATATAAAAATAGATGATATACCATATGGAGAGTGGAGAAAACTTACCCCTGAAGAGTTAGAAAAATTAAAAGAACTAACATTATATAATTAAAAAATAGATAGGATATAAAAATCCTATCTATTTTTTATAGCTATAATTATTGTTCATCTACAATTGGGTAAATAAACTCATTTGTAGAACTTAATTTTCCACCACCAGTAGTACGTTGAGTGACTACTATTGAAGAGTTAGGCTCTAAAGTAATATCATTAACCATAAGTGTATTAGAATCTATAAATACAGTTTTAGTATATTTACCATTTATATATATTTTACTAAATTCATTAAAGTTCTCACCTTTTATAACAAGATTGTTATCTCCTTCTAGTTCATCTATTCCTTCAATAGTTTCAGAATCTTCCGAAGGTTCAATATTTTCTAGAGTTTCAATCTCTTCAGCAGTGGTAGTTTCTTCATAAACATCTGTTATAGAAATATCGTAAGTTCCCATTTTTAAGTCAGTTGCTATAAATGGATTAATGCCACCATAGATATATTGTTCTCCATATAACATATCATATTGTAATAATTTTAAATCATCTAAATAGTTAGGTGTGTTTTTAAATTGATTATGGAATTTTGTTAAAACACCATTATCTATATCTAAGCTATTTAATACAGATGATGTTAATTGATATGCAGTTAAATCTTGATCATTTTTAGGCATATCGAAATTGCTCCAAACAACATATTCAGTTTGGAATATTGAATTATTAACTAAATCTTCATCACTAAATCCTAATGTTGGTAAGTGATCGCCAAATAAAACTAAAACAGTTTCTTCATCTCTATTAGAAAGTGCTTCTACTAATTGTCCCACAAATTGATCCACTTCATGTAATTGATTTATATAATAAGTGAAAGCGTTAGTAGTTTCTTCATCAGGTAATCCACTAACTTGAATTTTAGGATTTTCTAATATTTTTTCTTTTGGATAATCACCATGGGCTTGTACAGAAATAGTATATACAAAATCTGATCCTTCAGTAGAATTTAAAGATTTAAGTATTTCATCTGTAAGATAAAAATCTTTTGCCCAATCCTTTGGAGTATATTCTTCAACATTCATATATTCTAAAGATGTGAATGTATCAAATCCTAGTTGTGAAAATACAAAATTTCTACCGTAGAAAGTTCCTTTATTATTATGAATAGCATGAGTTGAATAACCTAATTCTTTTAAATCATAGCTTACACTTTCAGCAGTACTTTCTTGAAGAATAGTCTTATAAGGGTACTCTCCAGGACCGAAGAATTGTAAACTCATACCACTTAGTACTTCGAATTCTGTATTTGCAGTGCCAGCACCAACAGATGGAACTGTTAAATATCCAGACGAATAGTTTTCCATAAGACTTCTAAAGTTAGGTACTGGGTCTTCAGAAAATTGTAAATACTTAACTAATGTTGGATCAAAAAATGATTCTAATTGAACCATTACTATATTTGGCTTATCTGTGTTAGTTTTATGATTTAATCCACCTTCTGTACTAGCTAGTAAAATATCATTGCTGCCAAGTTCATTGCTTGTATTATTTGATGCAATTAAATCAGAAATAGAAGCAATTTTTTCCTCAGAATAATCTTTTGGCTTATCAATACCAGTATTTAATAAGGTATTAGAGAAGCAATAAGGAAAACCATAATCTTCATAGGCAAATGCAATATTTCCAAAGTAAGAAGTGATTACATTGAATCCTAAAGCAACTTTTGTTGAAAGGAAAAGAAAAGCCCATACAGATGTAACAATTAATATATTTTTCTTATAATTCAGTTTTCCTTTATATTTAGGTCCTTTAAAGAATAAGAATATAATTCCAAGGACTACAGCAATTAAAAAGCCAGCTATAAGATTAGTAACAGTTGCAGATAAATATTTAGATATCATTCCTAAACCTAAGTCAGCAAGTGTTAAATCAGTGGCTGTAAAAGGAGTTACCCTATTACTTAGTATGATTCCATTAGTTATACCAAATCCTATCCATATAGTACTTATTAAAGTGAAGAAAAAAGTCCTTCTTTTAAATAATAATACAATAGATAGTGTAGATAATATAATTAAGCAATTATATAAAAATACTAGCGGAGATCCGAATATATAGCTAAAAGTATCACCTAGGCTTCTTCTACTACAAAGTTCAATTATAAAGTTAATAATTAATGGAGCCAATAAAAATTTCAAAAATGAGCGAGTAGACTGCTCCTTAAAAGAAAGTTTCATAAAAAATCCCCCTGTTATTGTTTATTTCTTTGTTAAATATTTGTTAAAAAATTACTAATATTAAATCATAGATTATTATACAACTATTAAACTAATATTCCAAGAAAAGAAAACGATAACATAAAATAATTAAGAAAAAAATAATAAATGTAACAAAAATTTAATTAATCAGGACATAGCAGCGAAAAAATGAAATATTTATTTTCCAGGAGCTGTGAAATTTTCACCTAGAATTTATATCTTTGTTCCATTGAACTTGCTAAAGTTGTAAAAGTCGCTTACGCTTCAA
>URGW01000049.1 GCA_900547475.1 uncultured Clostridium sp.
CAAACTTATATAATTTTCAAAGAGCGAGCAATTCTATGAAAAATCAAGCTATTTTTTCATATCAGCTTAACAGATTCTAATTAATTTCTTAACCTCCTCCGACAAATGAAATAACTTCTATAGTATCATTTTCATTTAAATTCACTTTATTAAATTCTTCTTTAATAATTATTTTTCCATTTAATTCAATTACTACTCTATTTTCATTTAAGCTAAAATTTTGTAATAGTTCACTTATTGTATGAATATTTTCATTACTAATTTCATTTCCATTAACCCTCACCCTTTTCACCTCCTCACCTCTAAGCCAATTCCAAAATATGTATTAACCTCTGAGGCACGCTATATTTGTCGAAAATAAAAAAGCTGTACCAACAGCAGTACAGCTTTTAAACAAATAATTTTTTACAATAAAATTTTAAAAATAATATACTTTCGTATATCTTTTTAAATTCCTATTAATTATAAAAATTTCTATAGCTTCCCTCCGCTGGTATTAACCATATCAGGTTCATAGGGTTAGGATTTTTCCTTCTCAGCCTTATTGGCACCCCTAGCTTTTTTATTATCTTTTATTCCATTTTACTATTTAATGTATATATTTTCAATATTTTGTAATAACTTTTAATAAGTTTTTTACTTTAAGTTACCAATAATAATTTCATAACTTTTCTTTTATCTTCTAGAACAATACAAAGCTCATAATCAGTAGTAGTGGTATTAGCTTGTTTTCTAGACACTTTCTCAATGCCAAAATAATCAAAGTTTATATTAAACTTTTTATCTATTCCAAAAATCCTTATGGACCTCTGCTACTGCTTCTTCAATTTCCTTAAAAGGTCCTATAACCTCAATATCTTTTTGTCCCCTTGCAAGTACTTCCCTACATGGCAGATCAAATGTTGGATTTTTAGGATCACTTCCTGTTATCTTTAGTAAATCCTTTTCCGACATTCCATACACTATCCTTCCAACATTCCCCCAATATATAGCACCTGTACACATAGCACATGGCTCCGCTGTTGAATATAAAGTACATCCCCATAAAAAATCTTTTGTATACTTCATAGATGCTTTTTCCATTAGCTGTGTTTCAGCATGTCCTGTGCACTTATAATTTGTACCTTCAATATTCATTTGTTCTAGTAACACTTCTCCATCACTACTTACTAGAATACACCCAAATGGCATATTTCCAGATTCGCGTGACCTCCTAGAAACCTCTACACACTTTTTCAGATAGTATAAATGACTTTTATAAACCATATTTTCTCCTTCCAAACAATCTTATAACTTTTTCATATTTTAACATAATATTTCACATAGTTCCAAACTATATATTGATGTTTTATATTTTTTATAACATAAATAAAACTATAATTTATATCCATATAAAAATATTTTTAAATTTGTTCTTCTATACAACTATTAATTAATTTTGATCCATAATGAATACAAAATTTAATTTCTTTTTTTCTTCTTGTTCATTTTTCTTTTTACACCCTTTAAATAATTATAAGCTCTATACAAGGTTGGATTCTTTACTTCCTCCTCTTTCTTATGAACAAACCTCATTAGTTCCATAATAGGTTCTATTTTATTTAGTGTATCATTATATCCCTCAATTATTCTTACTCGCTTCGCATTAGTATCTAGATTTAATGTGCCTGTTATAGTATTTTCAACTAAATTTTCTGGTGCTATTATTATAAGTCTTGAATTTGGATAAAGAGATCTATCAACTTGTGCATCTTTAGATAATAAAACTACAATTATAATATCACATTTTTCTCCGTATACAGGTTGAATTGGAACATTATCAGCTATTCCTCCATCTATATATTTTTCTCCTAAAACTTCAGTACTATCATATATCAAAGGCAATGATGCTGATGCTAACACAATCTTTTTAGCCGTTTCATTATCATAATCATTTATTTTAAAATACTTAGCATTAAAATTAGGTAACTTTGTACATGCTGCATAACATATCTTGTTGTTTTCCTTAATTTTATTAAAATCTAGGTACTTTTCTACTATTTCAACGGCACCATCATTACTAATAGCTCCATGTTCTAATTTATCAGTTAAAAACTTCTTTGCTAATTGTAGATTCTTTCCTCCAATATACAATCCAATTCCTCTTTTAATTAATTCAGTTTTGCTAATTGGAACTAATTTTTCCATTGTTACTTCTTCCCAAAGCTTATCTGCTTTCTCAACTTCATCCATAGCAAATAATATAGAATTAAAGGCTCCAATAGAAGTTCCAGAAAAAACTGATATGTATTTAGTTAAATTTAATTGCTTTAATGCCTTCCAGACTCCAAGTTCGTATGCACCTTTGCCTCCACCACCAGCTAATACTAATCCAATTTTCATATATTCCCCTCTCTATACTCTTCCACCTTTTATTAAATAAATTATACTATAAAAAATTAAATTATAGAATATTCATAATTTTTCCTATTAATAATTCTATTTATTATTAGAATCTATTTTAAAACTTTAATTTTTATATAATAACTATTATTATGTATGATATACTATTTATGATATTTCATTTAGGAGCTGATTAACTTGAAGAATAAAACATTTAATATAATTATTTCACCTGCAAAAAAAATGAATATAAATAATGATGATATTATAAGTGAATCTATACCTTGTTTTATGGAGAAAACAGAGTATTTATATAATAATTTAAAAGATTATAGCTATGATGACTTAAAAAAACTTTTAGCTTGTAATGATGAAATTGCAGAGCTTAACTATTCCAGATATAAAGATATGAACTTATATAAAAACTTATCTCCTGCTATTCTTTCCTATGAAGGTATTCAATATAAATATATGTCACCAGACTCATTTAGTAATTCAGAGTTTGATTATATATCAAATCATTTAAGAATTTTATCTGGTTTTTACGGCATTTTAAAGCCATTTGATGGTATTGTTCCTTACAGATTAGAAATGCAAGCAAAATTAGCAGTAGGAAATAATAAAAACTTATACTCTTTCTGGGGAGATACCTTATATAAAGAACTTACTAAAGATACTAATATTATCTTAAATCTTGCTTCGAAAGAATATAGCAAAACTATAGAAAAATATTTAACTAAAGACGACACTTTTATAACATGTGTTTTTGGAAGTTTTGTTAACTCTAAAATTAAAGTAAAAGCAACTGAGGCTAAAATGGCTCGTGGGCTTATGATACGTTACTTAGCTGAAAATAATATTACAGATATAGAAAAAGTTAAAAACTTTAAAGAGCTTGGATTCTCTTATTCAGAAGAACATTCAAAACCTAATGAATTTGTTTTCTTAAAATAATTATAAAAACTATACGATAAAAGCGCTTGTGTTTCCACAAGCGCTTTCTCGCTAATTTATTTTAAATACATTTTCTTATTAAAGGCTAATTTTATTAAAGTTTATTTTTTTAAACTTCCACCATTAGTTGCTATGACTTCTTTATACCAGTCAAAGCTCTTCTTTTTATATCTTTCTAAAGTTCCTGTTCCATCATCATTTCTATCAACATATATGAAACCATATCTTTTTCTTAACTCAGCTGTTGAGGCAGATACTAAATCTATACATCCCCATGTAGTATATCCCATAAGTTCAACACCATCTTCAATTGCTTCTGCTACTTGAACTAAGTGGTCATTTAAATAATTAATTCTATAATCATCATTTACAGTTTTATTACCATTTTCATCAGTAATTAATTCATCAATAGCTCCAAGACCATTTTCAACTATAAATAATGGTTTTTGAT
Source organism: uncultured Clostridium sp. (assembly GCA_900547475.1). Taxonomy (GTDB): domain Bacteria; phylum Bacillota; class Clostridia; order Clostridiales; family Clostridiaceae; genus Clostridium. Next base: position 3,788 of record URGW01000049.1, read on the forward strand.
ATCTGTCATAGAAGAAGTTTAGTATGTATCTTAATCCTTCTGGATCTATTTGCCATCCCCAATCAGATGCTTTTAAATATGGGTTTGGTACTCCTGAAATTAAGTTTCCTTTACCAGCTTTATTCTTTTCAGGATCTGCAGTTGCACATGAGCTCATATAGTAACTAAATGAAATAAAGTCTACTGTATTTTTAAGTATTTCTTTATCTCCTTCTTCAAACTTAATTTCAATATTATTTTCTTTAAAATATCTATTCATATACTTTGGATATTCTCCTCTTGCATGAATATCAGCAAAGAAAAGATTTGATCTATCTTGTTCCATAGCTTTTAATACATCACTTGGCATTGGAGTCAATGGATAGTTTGGTACACCTAAAATCATGCATCCAATTTTAAAATTTGGATTTATTTCGTGACCAATCTTAACTGCTAATGCACTTGCAACTAACTCATGATGCATTGCTTGATATAAATCTTGTTTACTTAACTTTTCTTTTGGAGTCCATATTCCAGCACTCATTAATGGAAAATGTAACGCTGAGTTAATTTCATTAAATGTTAACCAGTATTTTACCTTATCCTTATATCTTGTAAATACAGTTCTAACATAATTTTCAAAGAATCCTATAACTCTTCTATCAACCCAACCATCATAATTTTTAGCAAGTGCTAATGGAGTCTCATAATGTGATAAAGTAACTAATGGTTCAATACCATACTTAGCTAATTCATCAAAAACCTTATCATAGAACTCTAATCCCTTTTCATTTGGTTCTTTATCATCACCATTAGGGAATATTCTTGACCATGCAATAGATAATCTAAAAGTTTTAAAGCCCATTTCTGCAAATAACTTTATATCTTCTTTATATCTATGATAAAAATCAATACCAACAAGCTTCATATTATCTTCTGTTGGTTCTTCTGTTGGTGCTCCTTTTATTCCTCTTGGCATAACATCTTGAATTGATAGTCCTTTACCATCTTCATTATATGCACCTTCAAATTGGTTAGCAGCTGTAGCTCCTCCCCATAAGAAATTTTCTGGAAACTTAATCATTTCAAATACCTCCATTTATCTTATTTAATAGTTAGGAGGATATAAATAAATTTTATCTAGATATTCTCCCAACTATGTAATTATATATTATTTAACTGCTTTTATAAGCTCATCTTTTTCCTTAACATCTTTATCAATTAATGCTAGTACATCATTATAGCTATCTACATTTGTAACAAGTACTGGAGTAATTATTTCATAGCCTTCTTCTTGTATAGCCTTAATATCAAATTCAACTAATAAATCACCAGCTTTTACTTTATCTCCACTCTTAACATGTGCTTTAAAATGCTTTCCACCTAATTTAACTGTATCTAATCCTATATGAATTAATATTTCTGCTCCATTATCTGCAGTTAATCCTATAGCATGTTTTGTCTCAAATAATGCAGAAACTATTCCATCTACTGGAGCAACAGCTCTACCTACTGTTGGTATTATAGCAGCACCTTTTCCCATTATTTCTTCTGAGAAAGTAATATCATTAACTTGCTTTAAAGAAACTGCTTTACCTTCAATTGGAGATAATACAACTGAACTTGATGTAACTTCAGTTCTATCAACAGTTACTTCTTCATTTATTTCCTCTTCCTCTTCTTCATTAGCAGGATCTTCAAATCCCAATACTAAAGTTAATACAAAAGCAATAGCCATAGTCATTCCTGCAACTATTAATGCATTTACAAAGTTAGAACCACCTGCTGGATTAATGAATTGAACTATTGATAAAATTGCTGGTGTAGCAAATACATAACATTTTAATCCAACAAAACCTGCATATAAACCTGAAATTCCACCTGCAATCATACATGCATATAATGGCTTCTTATACTTTAAAGTTACACCATACATAGCTGGTTCTGTAACACCTGCAAGGAAAGCTGAAACAGCAGCTGCACCTGACAATTGTTTTAAATCTTTATTCTTTGATTTTAAGAATACTGCTAAACAAGAAGCTCCTTGTGCTAAATTAGAACATAACATTCCAACTAATAATAAAGTGTCAAATCCAACATTAGGGTTATTTATGTTCATTATTGATAATGGAACGAAAGCCCAATGCATACCTGTCATAACTAATAATGGCATTAATGCACCCATAACCATTATAGCAAGCCATCCTGCTTTATCATAAATAAACACCATAGCTGATGATAATGCTTCACCAGCATAAAATCCTATAGGTCCAATAACTACTAAAGCAATTGGAAGTGCAATTAAAAGTGTTAACATAGGTTTTAAAAAGTTTTTTGTAACTGCTGGAGTAATCTTATCTGTAAATTTTTCAATATATGTCATAATCCATGCCATCATAATTACAGGAATTACTGAATAAGCATAACTAGCTGATGCTACTGGTAACCCAAATAGGGATATCTTTTCACCGGCATCAACAAGACCAATAAAATCTGGATACACCATAACACCAATTACAGCTGCTAATGTATATGCATTTATATTAAATTTCTTAGATGCTGAAATACAAAGTATTAATGGTAAGAAATAAAATGTAGCATCACCTAAATCATTTAATATTGTATATGTTTGGCTAGTATTTGATAACACTCCAATCATCGGTAATATTACAAGTAAAACCTTGATCATACCAGCACCAACTATAGCTGGCATTGTAGCTGACATACAGCCTGACACTACATCTAATATAGTATTTATTACACCTTTTTTCTCTTTTACTCCATTAGAGCTTCCCTCTTGGAAATTTCCAAGCTTAACTAACTCCTTGTAACATGTCCCTACATTGTTTCCAATAATTACTTGATATTGTCCACCTTGTTTAGTAACACCCATTACTCCTTTTATTTTCTTTATAGCCTCATCATCGGCCTTGCTTTCATCTTTTAATACGAATCTAAGTCTTGTCATACAGTGTTGTACACTATTAACATTACTTTCTCCACCTATTTTTTCTAGTATCTTTTTTGCAACTATTGCATAATCCATTTTTATTATTCCTCCATTTAAAATATATAAATTTTAATGAAGTAAAGCCCATAACACAGAAAACCTCTGTTTACAGTAACTACCTTTCATAATTAAGCCTTTATTTATAAAAAAACCTAAGAATTATAGATGAGCGCTCAAATCCATAATTCTTAGGTATAGCCTACATTACTAGTAACAATCCTAAGTAAAATTCTAAATCTTTGATTTAGTTAATCAAACTTACTCAGCAAACTAAGAAAGCTGAGTTTCCTTTTAATCTTCTTTTATTACTCTTTTTATATGTACTGTTAAATACATCATTTCTTCATCTGAAATTTCGTGATTAAACTCTTTTTGTATATATTTTTTAATCTTCTCTGCACATAAATATTCATCTTTATATTGCCCTCTTATCATATCACAAAAATTATTATCATCACTTTTTATAACTTTTCCACTAAGCATTCTTTGTGCAAAAAACTTTAGGTGAGTAATAAATCTTTCATAATGAAGTGAGTATTCATCTAATTCTATATTGAAATGAAATTTAACTATATTTAAAATATTTTGAATGATTTTTGTTATATCTAAAGTATCATTCATATTTCTAGAATTTAGTTGTGCATTAACTATATGTAATGCTATTGATGCTGCTTCATCTTCAGGCAACTCGATGTTTAAACGTTTTTTTATAATAGCCAAAGCTTCCTTACCAATTAAAAATTCATGATTATAGAATCTTTTTATTTCCCATAATAAAGCATTATTAAAGTTTAATCCTTGCTTATATCTTTCAATTGCAAAGCTAATGTGATCTGTTAATGAAATATAAATATTATCATTTAATCTTTTACCTAAGGAATACTTTGCATAAGAAATAATTTCATTAGAAACTTGTATATATTCTAAAGGGATTTCCGATAGTAAAGTCATCAATTTATTAGAATCACTTTTATTTTCAATAGCATATATCTTCTCTATCTTGCTTTGATCTACTGTGTCTCCTATTTTCTTTTGAAAACCTAATCCACATCCCATAACAAGCACTTCTTTACCATTATTATCAAAGGTTCTAATCAAATTATTGTTTATTATTTTATCTATCTTCACCTATTATCCCCCCTTTTCACTGATATCAAAGTATAAAAAAAGACCATACTCAAATGAAATAATATTTTTATAAAATATTATAAATAATTTGGTAAAGCCTGCATAACCAGTAACAACCCATATCTTTTATTAACTTTATGATAATGATATCATAAAGAATTTTTAGTGTCAATAAGATTAATACTTTTTTAATCTCAAACTGAAGAAAGTGGCTATCGCACTAAAAGTTTATACACAATATATTGTTTTATAATTAAAAATCAACATAATATATTGTAGTATTTATCCTTAATGCGACAGCCCCTTTCTTACTTTATTTATGAAACTGTTTTTGCAGAAACTATACTAACACCTGTTCCTAAAACATCTTCTATAATTACATCCCCAACTTTAATTGGAAGCTTAACAGAAACCTTGTTAATTTCCTTCATCACATCAAATATCATTCCCTTTGGAATAGGTTCCTCTGTTTTAACTGGTATAACCATATTATCACAACCATCTATTTTTACAGTTGAAGTTACTATTCTAGTCGGATTCTTAACCTCGTTTAATCCATAAACTTCTCCTCTTTTGCAAGTGTTTCCTTCAACCTTTTCTAACTCTATATCTACTGTTAAATGACATCCTCTAGGACATACTATGCATATTAATTCTTTTACCATTACTATTCACCATCCTCTAATGAAATTGTTATTGCTCCTTTAGCATTTTTAAGCTTATCTTTAAGAATTATAATTCTCTCCATTTCTGCTGGAACAACATGAGGCTTTTTAAAGCTTTGAATAACATTTCCTTCTTCATCCTTAACTACTATTTGTTTATTTTTAAATACATTTCTAACTCTCATAAATACATTTAAATTTCCATCTAAAGATTCAATTTCAAATTTTTGAGGAACTGTATAACTTATATTCTCTCCATTTTTTATTTCAGTGAAATTATTTAATCTCTTTTTACCTTTAATATATTTAGCAGCATTTTTTCCTGCATTCTTAGCTTCCTCAGTTACAAAATCAACTAAGTCATGAACATGGACAACATTACCACATGCAAATATACCCTCTCTATTTGTTTCCATACTTTCAGAAACTACAAGTCCATTAGTTCTAAGGTCTAATTCAACTCCTGCATTTTTTGAAAGCTCATTTTCTGGTATTAATCCAACTGATAATAATAATGTATCAGCATCAAATTCTATTTCAGTTCCTTTTATAGGTTGTCTATTTTCATCAACCTTAGCTATAATAACCTTTTCTAATCTTCCCTCACCTTTAACATCAATAACTGTATGAGATAAATATAGTGGAATTCCATAATCATCTAAACATTGAACAATATTTCTAGTTAATCCATTTGAATAAGGCATAAGTTCAACAACAGCCTCTACCTTAGCCCCTTCAAGAGTCATTCTTCTAGCCATTATAAGTCCAATATCACCTGATCCTAAAATAACTACTTTTTTACCTACCATGTAGCCTTCCATATTAATAAATCTTTGAGCAGCCCCTGCAGTAAATATTCCTGATGGTCTATCTCCTGGAATACTTATAGCTCCTCTTGTTCTTTCACGGCATCCCATAGCAAGTACTATAGATTCAGCTTCTATTGTTAAATATCCTTTTTCAGTATTTATAGCATGTATTATTTTCTCTTCTATTTCTAAGACCATTGTATCTAACATAACTTCTATGTTAGTTTCTTTTACCATATCAATAAATCTTCCAGCATATTCAGGTCCTGTAAGCTCTTCTTTAAAGGTATGAAGACCAAATCCGTTATGAATACATTGATTTAAGATTCCACCTAGCTCTTTATCTCTTTCTATAATTAATATTTTTTCTACTCCATTTTCATGAGCTTCATAAGCTGCTGCTAATCCAGCTGGGCCTCCACCTACAACTACTAAATCATATTTCATAACTAAATCCTCCTACTTTGTTTTTCCACTTATTATATATGAACCATTTTTATCTAAAAGCACTTCTTCTATATTCATTCCAGTTTCACGAGATATTATTTCTTGAACTCTAGGTCCACAGAAACCCCCTTGACATCTTCCACACCCTGGACGACATCTTCTCTTAACTCCATCAATAGTTCTAGCTCCTAAAGTTCTATTTATACTATCAACAATTTCTCCCTCAGTTATATTTTCACATCTACAAATTACTCTTCCATATCTACTATCTTTTTTAATTACATTTGCTTTTTCTTCTGGAGAAAGTTCTATAAAGTGTACTTGTTCTCTTTTTTCATTAAAATTATCTTTTTTCTCTAAAGCTAATCCACTTTTACCAAGCATTTTAACTAAATCTACTGCAATAGCTGGTGCTGAACTTAAACCTGGTGATTTTATTCCCGCTACATCAAAAAATCCTTTTACGTCTTTAGCTTCTCCAATTATGAAATCAGATTTATCAGCTATGGCACGAAGTCCTGCAAAGTTTCTAATATTTTCTCTAAAATTAACTTTATTAGTTGTTTTTAAAGAAACTTCTCTAACTTTAGCTAATCCATCATACTCTGTAGAAACTGAATCTTTATCCTCAGTGTCAATAGCATCTGGACCAACTAATAAGTTTCCATGAACTGTTGGGGTAACTAAAACCCCTTTTCCAAGTTTAGTTGGACATTGAAATATTGTCTTTTCAAATAATCTTCCTTGGCTCTTATCTAAAACATAATATTCACCTTTTCTAGGAGTTATCTTAAAGTCTTCCTCACAAACCATATTGTGAATCTTATCAGCATAAATACCTGCTGCATTTACTACAAATCTAGCTTCTATTACATCTCCATTTTCAAGTTTTATTTTGAAATTTTCATCTTTTTCAATACCAACAACTTTAGAATTTAGTCTTAATTCTCCTCCATTATCAATAGCATTTTCTGAAAGAGCTATAGTAAATTCATATGCTCCAACAATTCCTCCTGTTGGGCAGAATAAAGCTCCCTTTACATCTTTATTTAAATTTGGTTCCATCTCTAAAACTTCTTCTGCTGATAAAAGTTTTACTCCTTCCACTCCATTTTGGATTCCTCTATTATATAAAATCTCTAATTCTTTTTGGTCATCTTCATCAAAACCTATAATTAATGATCCATTTCTCTTAAAAGGAACTGATAAGTTTTTACAAAGCTCCTCAAACATCTTATTTCCTTCAACATTATATTTTGCCATTAATGTTCCTGGTTCAGGATCATATCCTGAATGGACAATTGCTGAATTTGCCTTAGATGCTCCCATAGCAACGTCATTTTCTTTTTCTAATTCTACAACCTTTAAATTATACTTTGTTAATTCTCTAAATATTGCTCCACCTATTACTCCAGATCCTATAATTGCTACATCATAAATCATTAAATATCTCTCCCTTTTTAAAAAATAAAAAAGAACCAAACTCAAAAAAGACATAAGAATATCCTTTTTGTGTCTAGCTCTCTTCTCTCTTATACACAAAATTAAAATTATTTATTAACTTTTATCTAATTATAGCACATTCAATCAAATTTTTCCAGAACTTTTTTAATCTTCAATTTCCCATTCCTTTGATCTTTCAACGGCCTTTTTCCATTTCTTATGATATTTATTTCTTCTTTCTTCAGAAATAGTTGGCTCAAATTCTTCACTTGCAAACCATAACTTAGCTATTTCTTCTTTATCACTCCAGTAGCCAACTGCTAACCCTGCAAGATAAGCAGCTCCTAAAGCTGTTGTTTCTGTAATTATAGGTTTAATTACCTTTTTGCCAACTAAATCTGCTTGGAATTGCATTAAGAAATTATTTCTGCTAGCTCCTCCATCTACTTTTATACAATTTATATCATATCCAACATCATTTATCATAGCCTCAAGAACATCTCTTGTTTGATATGCAATTGATTCAAGTGCAGCTCTTATTATATGATTTCTATTAGTTCCACGTGTTAATCCTACTATTGTTCCTCGAGCGTACATATCCCAATAAGGAGCTCCTAATCCAACGAAGGCAGGAACAACATATACTCCACCATTATCTTCTACCTTTGTTGCAAAGTATTCAGTATCACTAGAATCACTTATGATTCTTAATTCATCTCTAAGCCATTGAATAACAGCGCCTCCAACAAATACTGACCCTTCTAAAGCATATTGAACTTTTCCATTTAATCCAATAGCTATTGTTGTTAAAAGCCCTGATTTACTTTTAACAAGTTCATATCCTGTATTCATTAGTAAGAAACATCCTGTTCCATAAGTATTTTTTACATCCCCTTTATTAAATGCAGCTTGTCCAAATAATGCAGCTTGTTGATCACCAGCAATTCCAGCTATAGGAACTCTTATTCCACCTTTTGCTCCAAGGTTTGCATATCCATAAATCTCAGATGAATTTTTTACTTCTGGTAACATACTTCTCGGAATGTCTAATTCCTTTAACATTCTTTCATCCCATTCAAGATTTTTTATATTAAATATCATAGTTCTAGATGCATTAGTATAATCAGTTACATGAATCTTCCCATTTGTAAGCTTCCAAACAAGCCAACTGTCTACTGTACCAAATAAAAGCTCACCCTTTTCAGCTTTCTCTCTTGCACCTTCAACATTGTCTAATATCCATTTTATTTTTGTTCCTGAAAAATATGCATCAAGTATAAGTCCTGTATTTTCTTTAATATATTCTAGAAGCCCTTCTCTTTCTTTTAACTCATCACATATATTAGCAGTTCTTCTACATTGCCAAACAATTGCATTGTATATTGGAACTCCTGTATTTTTATCCCAAACTATTGCAGTCTCCCTTTGGTTAGTTATTCCAATAGCTGCTATATTTTCTTGAGTTATATTACACTTAGCCATAACTTCTTGAAGTACACTATATTGAGTTGCCCATATTTCCATTGGGTCATGTTCAACCCATCCTTCTCTAGGATAAATTTGATTGAATTCCTTTTGGCTTACCCCAATAATATTTTGCTCTTTATCAAAAATTATTGCTCTAGAACTTGTTGTTCCTTGATCTAATGCTACTATATATTTTTCCATAAAAAATCACCTCTTAATTTTATATCTTCCATATATCCTCTTTTGTTGTTGATATACATGTTGCTCCTGATTTTAAAGCTTCCATAACATCTTCTTTATCTGAAATTAAACCACCTACTATTAATGGCTTATATATTGTTTTCGATAATTCTTTAATAACCTTAAATAATAATCCTGGTAACATTTCTACTGCATCACATTCATCAACTAAATGATTTTTTGTGCTTTGAAAAGAAAGACTATCTAAAATGAAAACCCTCTGAATAGCTACTAACCCTAATTTTTTTGCACTTTTTACTGTTTGAGCCTTAGTGCTTATTATTCCATGAAACTTAGTTTTCTCTTTTAAATATTCCAAAACAATTTCTCTATTTGTAAGTCCATCAACTAAATCTATGTGTAATATTCCAATCTTATTTTTTTCTGATATTTTATTTGAAATTTCTATAATATCTAGAATATTACCAAATAGAACAAAAACCACATCAACATCAGCTTCTAATGCCTTATTTAATTGGTCCATATCCTTTACAGCTGCCACAATAGGGTTGTCCTCAAGTATTCTTTTAAAATTAATCATTTTATATAGCCTCCTTAAAATTGTCTAAAATTAATATCCCCTTAAAATATAGTTGTATATACTATTGCTCCTGCTATAGCTCCAAGTATTGGTCCTACAATTGGAATCCAAGCATAAGCCCAGTCAGAGCCTCCTTTATTTTTCATAGGAAGCAAGAAATGTGCAAGTCTAGGTGAGAAATCTCTAGCTGGATTAATAGCATATCCAGTTGGTTCTCCTAAAGATACTCCTATAACTAAAATTAATAATCCAACTGCTATTGGCATAATTCCATCTACCATTTTTGAATCACCAAGCCCTAGGATTCCAAACATTAAAACGAAAGTACCTATAAACTCAGTTAAAAAGTTCCATTTATAATTTCTAATAGCTGGTATAGTACAAAATGTACCAAGCTTTGCATCATGATCTTCAGTAGACTCAAAATGATTATAATAAGTTAAATAAACAAGTACAGCGCCTATAAAAGCTCCTATAAATTGCGCTATACAAAATACTATAACCTGACTCAAAGTTAATCCTCCAGTTATACCCAATGCAATAGTTACTGCTGGATTAAATACAGCTCCACTTATCCTAGAAAATATATAAACAGGAATAGCTACTGCTATTGCCCATCCTACAGTGACTACAATAAGATCAGCTCCATTACCCTTAGTTTTTTTAAGAGATATGTTTGCAACTACTCCATCCCCTAACAATATCAAAAGTGTAGTTCCAAAAAGCTCAGCCAAGAATTGATTTACCATGAATCTCCACCACCTAGTAATTAATATATTTAATTTTAAAAAAACTTAAAATAAAAAAGAGCTAAACAAAAAAATTAAAATTTTTTTCTCGTGTTTAACTCCAAATACTCTTACACAAGTTGAATATATACGTATATATTTTTGTTATTTTTTACAATATTTATTTTAACACATTTTGAAATCATTTTCAACAAATTAAAAATTTAACATTTTTACTATAAAATACAAACCTCAACCTTAATCTCTTCTTTTTAAATCATAGATATCCATGGATATTTATGATTTAAAAAGTTATCCTATAATTTTTTTTATTTACATCATATATATTAAACATATTATTTAAAATTGAAATTTATAAAAATTACCTTATTTATTATAGTTTTTAGCTTTAAAGTTAAGTGTAATATAACTAAGTAAAGCTAATACTAACATATATATTGGAAGTATAATATATGAAAGTTCCCCTAAATCATATCCTACTAAAGTATTTATAACACTTTGAAATGGTAATGTTGTATAAATAGCAACAATACTTATTATAGGAAATATAATCTCATTAGGTGTACTCCATCGTGAAATAAAAAGATCTAAGTTCAGAAGTACAAATAAAAGTAGAAACATAATTGTACCTAAAAATATTAACACCGATTTATATTTTACCTTAAATAATCTTATTAATATTAAAAATAATATAGTAAATATACTTAAAACCCAAAAGTAATTTTTTAAATAACTTTTTATATACTCATATTTCACAACTAAGTTAGTCACTTTTATACTAACAACAATAGTAATAAAATATACTGTTATTATTTTAAAACTATCTCTTAGATTGATTAATTTTTTCACCTTTTCCTCCATAAACAATTTTTTAATTCTTTTTTCATTGTCTATCTCCCCATTTTATACAATTGCACACTAAAAAATACTGCATATTTTTTTGAGTAATACAGTATTTTTTGTTATTTACTCTCTAATTTATTTTAGTAAAATTTAATTCTAATTCTCCATCGGTTATTAATATAATAGTATTCTTGTTTGTTATTGTACCAGCATTACATTTTCTATTACAGTTTATATTTTTATAAACTATATCCGCATTTTCATCCAATACAATAATTGCTGAATCACTATCTTTATTAAGAAATTGGTATTGCAAATTATATTCTCCTTTATCGCTTTTATCTAATTTATAAATTCCTTCCTTATAAACATTGTTAATAGGATTAATAGGAGTATTTGCATATACATTGTTTGTAGTAAAAATAATGGCTGTTATTATTAATACTGCTATATAGATTGATTTCTTTCTCATTCTATTCACCTCATAAATATTATTTACTACATTTAATATTTAAATACCGTATTATTAAATTTTCAAAAACCATTTAGCTCACATTAGTTTAAAATAGAATCTAACTGCTAAATTACAATCTATAATGGAATATTAATAAATTTCAATTCTTTTTCAGCTTCTAATTTAGATTCATAAAATATAACTTCATCGTACGATTTAAGATTATTTTTCCAATTTTTAGCTCTTTCTAAAAACTCTTTCCCACTTTTTGCAATTAGAAAACACTCCTTGTTTTTATTAATATAGCATATTGGTAAATCACTTTGTAAATCTGTAAATGAACCAATAGTTCCAATTAAACCACCTTCGCTATCTGTTGCAAAAATATCTACTTGAGGAACTGTATAGAATGATAATTTAGGAATATTATCATTGAAAATAAAATGTATATCATACTCATCAGCATATTGTTGATAACTTTCATTTTTATCATTTGGATTCATATGATAAACAGTGCTACCTGATGTAATAACTTCCGTATCTTTTATACATATAGCTTGACAATTTTCTCTTTTTGTTACATCTAAATATACTTTATTCATTTTTCCTCCATAATTTCTTAATAATTTCACCAAAAAATTGCTTATTTATTACTATTGTTATAACTTAATCATTAAGTCTTATTATTTATTCCTTATAACATATAATAACTTATCTACATATATATTATCCATTTGTACATACTCTAAGCCTTTTTCACTAGAACTCTTTTTAGCTCCACTATTCATAATATATTTATCTATATCAACATATTCTTGCCATGTATCATTGATATACTTATCTGAAGGCTGAGTAATAGATGGATGGTTCAATTTTATTGTTTTACCATTTTTCAATTGAATATTATAAAAGAACTCACCTTTATTCCTTCCTTTATTAACAAAACCTGTATTTACATACTCTACATCACTAAAACTATATTTATTGCCTTTTAAGTTGTAAAAGCTATAATCATAAATACCATCTTTTGTAACTACAACTACACTAGTTAATATTATGTATATAAGTAAAATTATTACTAATATATAAATCTTTCCTAATTGAAATAACCTCTTGTTAATAGTAATAGTTTTTTCTTTTCTTGAAAATAAAATACTAATCCTAGTTCCAACCATTATCATTATTACAAACATCAAATATGAATATGGTGATTTTATAAGATAGGTTAGATATTCTCCTTTTATAAATAGTTTTTCTTGAATAAATAAAATTCCTAAATAAAATACTGAAAATAATATTACTATTACTGCTATTAATAAAATGTAAAATATAAATGAGACCATATGCCTTAACAAATCTACTATAACATTATATTTAGAATTGTACACTTTTAAATAATTTTTAAGATTATATAACATTAAAGTAATTCCAAGAATAACAAACACTATATTTAATACTATAGTTTTATAATTTTTATCATATACATTTATAAATAGCCATAATATAGGTCCAAACGCTATAAATATGGAGGAAAACAATCCATATTTAATATTTTTTTCATCTTTCATGTGTATCTCTCCTTAAAATTAAATAATTTATCTGCTAAATATAAATATTTTATATGATAAAATTATATTATTTATATATAACAACATCAATATTATATATGTTTCATCACCTCTTCTAGTTGCCTTGTAAACACAGAGTCTTACTTCATATCTCTTTAGTTCTTTGATGTATATTTTCTCTATTGAGTATGTGTACTCTCCTTATCCAACTTTACCTTGAGTAATTGATTTTCTTTATAAATCTTCTTCATCATCAATTCTCCCTAAAATATAAAAACTTCTATATGCAATCTAATTACACATAGAAGTTTCTTTTAAATAATGTCTTTATTCAATATATTATTCTTAACTATAATATATATTTATATTTTAGATTCATTTCGTGATAATTTAAGAATACGGTATTATAAAAAAATTATTCTTTATTTTTTAGTTCTAAAAGTATAGGGGTTATATTGAGTGTAATAGATATAATCGTCAAAATCCATAACCATATTTTCATTGTAGGTACTACATCTAATAAAGCCGACCAATCTTCCGCTTTTACCCATCCTGATACAAGACTATATTCTGAACAAAGTGTTAGTGATGTAAACGATAACCCTATTGCCATAGCAAGTTTATAATCCTTTCCTGATTTATACATATAAAGATTTATAAAAGTTGCAGCTATAGCAATAACACCTAATATTATCCACATATCTATACCCCCTTTATATTTTTATTTATGTTGTGTAATAAAACAATTATTCATTACTTCACATCTTATTGTACCATATTATTTCATTTTAAACAAATATATCAAGTTATTATTTTACAATAATTCATTATATTTATAATATTTATTCTTATATTGTAAATAAAAGGAGCTGTCGCACCAAAAGATATTACCACAATATATAGTTGTTTAATACAATGATATCTACTATATATTGTAGTTAAATTCCTTTGTACGACAGCCCCCTCTTAATCTCTTATAACCATATTTTCATTTACAATTTCAGTAAAAACCTTACTTATTTATGGTACGGTTCACCGTACCATAGGTAAAAAATTATAGACTTTCCCATATACAATATAATTAATAATATTTCAAATTCAAGTTTTAATAATATTTTTTTATAAAAATAGGATAAGTTTTCACCTATCCTAACAATTCTTATCTCTTAAATCTTTAATTTCTTTTATATCTAACCCTGTCTTTATAGCTATTGTTTCATTATCTAAAACATCTAATAAGTTTTTCGCTATTTCTATTGCTTTATCATGTTTACCTCTTGCTTCTGCAGTACTTATCATATTAGCCCTTTCATGAAGTGACCTTTCTCTCTCGTAATAAATCCTCATAGTTTCTTCATCACTACTTAGGTATTCGATTTTCTTTTCAGCTTTTCCAATTACTGCATCCAAACTAATCAACTCCTTCAATGTAGTTTCAGATATATCCTTTTCTAAAAACATTAGCCATCTCTCTATATCATTTTCTCTATAATCCTTATCTTTTTTCTTTCTAAACTTAGGTAGTTCTAAAAATATAATTACCTCGTACTTCTCATCTTTAGTTAAATTGTTATCATATATTTACTTTATTATAACATTAACTGAAAATTTATTTAATAGTAACTTGATTTTAATTACTTAAACTATAGATATCTTTTACAAGCTTAAAAGTTCTTTTAGAATTAAATACTAATTATTAATATTTTTTCTAATAATTTTGGTTCTTAATAGGTACGTTCTCCGTATCAGTAATAAGTGAGATTTTTTAACTATGTATACAAACTGGAATTTTATAATTTCAAATTTTCAAAATACCGTTTTTTGTCTATGATAAGTTGCTGTTTTGTTTCAACAATTTCAAATCCCTGTGATTTATAACAATTCACAGCCCTTTTGTTCCAAGTCCTAACCTCTAATATAACAGGTTTATTAGGAAACCTATTTTGACTTTCAATTAAAGCCATCTTTGTTATTACTTTTCCTATTCCCTTACTACAGTAGTTAGGTTTTATGCCAATTCCAAAGAATACTGTATCTCCTTCATCCAATAAATTTACAAATCCGACTAGCTCTCCATCTTCATTTATATAACCTATGTATCTTTCTCTTTTTACATTGTCAGTCAATGAATAGTTTTCTTGAATCATTTTATCCCATGATGGTAGATTGTAAATTGAATACTCTCCAGTATATTTCCAATTTGAAATCTCCTTTACTTGTTCTTCCGAAAGTTTGTGTGCTGTTAATTTCATTGATATTCCACCAACTTAATTAAAAATTCTCGAAATTAATTTATTATTTTTTCTTAGGATTGATTATCTAGTAATAAAAAATTATGATCTTTTGCTTTACTAATTTAACAAAAAAATTTTTTAAATTTATATTTCCTTAACATTTCAATGGTAAAATTTAATTATTGAATGAAATATACCAAATGAGGTTAAAAAACTATATATCTAGTGGTATAGAAAGGTAGGGTTAAGTTATGGGGAAGCAGTTAGATTTATTACATAAGCTTATGTTAGATAAAGAAATTAACAGAAAAGAAAGAGAGATGCTTATTGCATTAAAGTCATTTGATTTTGAAGATAGTAATATTATTTCTGTAGGATTACAGACTTTATTAGATTATTTTTGCATTAAGAATAAG
>URGW01000050.1 GCA_900547475.1 uncultured Clostridium sp.
GTGATGATGGCGTAGAGGAAACACTCCTTCCCATTCCGAACAGGAAAGTTAAGCTCTACAGCGTCGATGGTACTGCATGGGGGACTGTGTGGGAGAGTAGAACGTTGCCAGGTAGATAAAGTACTCAGTATTAGCTGAGTACTTTTTTTTAGGAAAAAAATAAGATAAAACTAAAAATACAACATTCTACAGGAAAATTTATTGTTGAATATAATCATAAGAGTATAAATATAATTTTTGATCTATTGAAGCACGAGCAAAATAAGGAAGTGGATAAGAGCTATTTAATTTACGTCCTCCTCCAATCATTCCTACCAAGCAATCAGTTCTAACTATATAAGTTTTGCCATCAATCTTAACAATAGGTAGTATATCTTCTTTTAAAATAACCAAATCTTTATTTTCTTTATCACAATAACTTATCAACACATTTATTATTTCTTTAGGTGTACTAACTATTCCGTTAAAGTCTATTATAATTTCAATTTTTGGGAAAATCTCTTTTTTTATTTCATTCCATTTTTTAAACATTTTAACTCCTTTTTAGTAATACTTAAATAATTAACAAAATAATTTAATAAATTATAAATTTATTTACTTTTAATTATAACATTAATTTCAATATAATGGTATTTTGTTTTTTTATAGTAGTTTTTAGATATGCCATAACAAAGTCTGTCTTTAGTTGAATTTTTTAAGTAATAATTTATATTATATAAATATTAATATTTTTTTCTTCGTATTTATCCATATATATATGACATAATTAATACATCAATATATTTAAGAGGTATTAGTCATGAGGTATTAATCATGTGTAATTCAGCAATAGCTTTGAAAAACTTTTTTTCGGCTAACAAATTAAAAATTACTAATATATAAGAAGATACAAAAGTAATTAATATAAATTTAAAATCGCGAAGAATTAAGTGTATTTATCTTAATTATAATGTTATCTTCAATAAATACCTTTGATTAAAGAATCTTATGTGAAATATTTGGTAAAACTTCTTGCAGCAAAGCTTATGCTAGTTACAAATGGATAAAAAATGATAAGATATTTTTAATATATTCTAGAAGGCGTAATAGAAAATTTAACTTTATGAAAATGATAGATAAAAGGATATTAAGCATAAGAAAGACTATTTAAATTAATAGAGACTTAAATTTCAAATTTGCATTGACATACTACATATGTAAAGGTTATTATATATTAAAGACAACTTATACGTACAAGATAAAAGGAGAATAGACATGGAAAGAAAATGGTGGCATAGTTCAGTAGTATATCAAATCTATCCTAGAAGCTTTAAGGATAGTAATGGTGATGGAATAGGAGATATTAAGGGTATAATTGAAAAATTAGATTATCTAAAAGAACTTGGTATTGATGTTATATGGTTAAGTCCAGTATATAAGTCCCCAAATGACGATAATGGATATGATATCAGTGATTACTATGATATTATGGACGAGTTTGGAACAATGGAAGACATGGATAACTTATTAGAGGAAGCTAATAAAAGAGGAATTAAAATTCTTATGGATTTAGTAGTTAACCATACTTCTGATGAACATAAGTGGTTCGTTGAGGCGAAAAAATCTAAAGATAATGAATATAGAGATTATTATATATGGAGGAAACCAGTTAATGGTAAGGAGCCTAATGAGTTAATCTCAACTTTCAGCGGTAGTGCATGGGAGTTAGATGAAGCATCAGGAGAATATTATTTACATCTATTTAGTAAGAAGCAACCAGATTTAAATTGGGAGAATGAAAAGGTAAGAAAAGAAGTTTGGGAAATGATGAACTTCTGGATAGACAAGGGAATTGGCGGATTTAGAATGGATGTTATTGATTTAGTTGGCAAGGTTCCAGATGAAATGATAAAGGAAAATGGACCAAAGCTTCATGAATATCTTCAAGAAATGAATAGAAATAGTTTTGGAAAGCATGACTTATTAACAGTGGGAGAAACATGGGGAGCTACTCCAGAGATAGCAAAGCTATATTCAAATCCTTCTAGAAATGAGCTAAGTATGGTATTCCAATTTGAACATATAAGCCTTGATAAGATTCCTGGAAAAAATAAATGGGATCTAAAGGAATTAGATTTAAGAGACTTAAAGAGAGTATTCTCCAAGTGGCAGACAGAATTAGATGGTGAGGGATGGAATAGTCTTTTCTGGAATAACCATGATCTACCTAGAATAGTTTCTAGATGGGGAAATGATAAGGAATATAGGGTGCAAAGTGCAAAAATGCTTGGAACTCTTTTACACGGACTTAAGGGAACTCCTTATATTTATCAGGGTGAAGAAATAGGAATGACTAATATTAAGTTTGATACTATTGAAGAATATAATGATATTGAAATACGTAACATGTATAAGGATAGGATAGCTAGAGGATTTACCCATGAAGAGATAATGGAGTCTATTTATGCAAAGGGTAGAGATAATGCTAGAACTCCTATACAATGGGATAATACTGAAAATGCTGGGTTTACTACAGGTACTCCATGGTTGAAAGTAAATGAGAACTATAGAGATATTAATGTAGAGAATGCTTTAAAGGACAAAGATTCTATATTCCATCATTATAAGAAACTTATTGAAATAAGAAGAAATAATGAATCTATAATATATGGTGATTATGAACTTTTAGATCCAGAAGATAAGAATATTTATGCTTATAGAAGAAGGTTTAATGGGGATAATATACTTGTAGTATGTAATTTCTATGAAAAACCAGTAGAGTTTAACTTCAAGGGCGATTGTAATAGGAATCCTGAAATACTAATTAGTAATTATAAAGACTCAAGTATTGAAATAAGAAACTTAAAATTAAGACCATATGAAGCTATAATGTATAGACTATAGTTATATAAATTTAATAAAAAAGCGAATCTCATATTTTTGTGATTTGCTTTTTTATTTTTAAATGATATTGATATAAATGAGATTTAATAAATAATTTTAAGGTATACGTATAATTTTATTTTGATAGAATATAAAAGTATTAGTATTATACTTGAGTTTAAAAATTTTATAACTTTTTCTTGAAAACGTTTGACAAAACATGTACGTATATGGTAAATTAAATTTGTAAGATGTAAGTATAAGTATTCAAAGGAGGAAATGACGTGGGAAAATTCACTGGAGATGTAAAAAATTTAATTGATTATATTGGAGGTAAGGATAATATTACAGCTGTTACTCATTGTGTAACAAGAATGAGGTTTGTACTTAAGGATCCAAAAATAACAGATGTAAAAAGTATAGAAGCTTTACCTTCAGTAAAGGGTACATTTACACAAGCAGGACAGTTCCAAGTAATAATTGGACCAGAAGTTTCAACATTCTATAACGAGTTTATAGAGAAAACAGGTATTAGAGGAGAAAACAAGGATGCTGTTAAGGAAGCTGCAAAACAAAATATGACACTGTTACAAAGAATAGTAGCAAATTTAGCAGATATATTTTCACCATTAATACCAGCAATTATAGTAGGTGGTTTATTACTAGGATTTAGAAATATAATTGGAGATATGAAGTTATTTGAAGAAGGAACAAAATCTTTAACGGAAATATCAGTATTTTGGAATGGGACAAATAGTTTTTTATGGCTAATATGTGAAGCTATATTCCACTTCCTACCTGTAGGAGTTGTTTGGTCAGTAGCTAAGAAGATGGGTGCTAATCAAATGATAGGTATAGTTATTGGAATTACATTAGTTTCACCACAATTATTAAATGCATATTCAGTAACTGGTGCAGATACAATTCCATTTTGGGATTTTGGATTTGCTAAGGTTGATATGATAGGTTACCAAGCACAAATAGTTCCAGCAATATTAGTTGGATTCACTTATGTATATTTAGAAAGATTAGCTAAGAAGTTTTCACCAGAAGCAATACAAATGATAATAGTACCATTCTTCTCATTAGTACCAACAGTATTGTTAGCACATACAGTACTTGGTCCAATAGGCTGGAAAATAGGTGATGTAGTAGCAACAGTAGTACAAGCAGGTTTTAATTCTCAATTTGGTTGGTTATTTGCAGGGATTTATGGTTTTGCGTATCCTATATTAGTAATTACAGGATTACATCACACATTATTGCCAATAGATTTACAGCTTATAGCAACAACTGGAGGAACTTACGCATGGCCAATAGTTGCTTTAGCAAACATTGCTCAAGGTTCAGCAGTATTAGGATATATTTACTTAAAGAGAAAAGATGCAGCAGAGAAGCAAATTGCAGTACCAGCATGTATATCAGCATATTTAGGAGTTACAGAACCATCAATTTTTGGAGTTAACTTAAAGAACTTCTATCCATTTGTGGCAGCTATAATAGGTTCAGGGGTAGCAGGTATGGTATCTATGGCATTTACTGCAACAGCAAACTCAATAGGTATTGGAGGACTTCCAGCAATCCTTTCAATGCAAGGAAGTAGTATGTTACCTTACTTAGCATGTATGGGAGTAGCAGCAGCTATATCATTTATTTTAACAATAATATTATCAAAAAGTAAATTAAATAAAATCGCAGCTTAATTGTAGTAAAAGATATAATTTAAATGGAGTGAAATATTAATGAAAGATTTCAAGAAAAGTGTAGTTTATCAAATATATCCAAAATCTTTTAATGATTCTAATGGAGATGGAATTGGAGATATAAGAGGAATAATTCAAAAGTTAGATTACATAAAAACATTAGGGGTTAATTACATTTGGTTAACCCCAATGTATATATCACCTCAAAAGGATAATGGATATGATGTAGCAGATTATTACAATATAGATCCAGCTTATGGAACTATGGGTGACTTTGAAGAGTTAATAAAAGAAGCTAATGCAAGAGAAATAGATATAATGTTAGATATGGTGTTTAATCATACTTCAACAGAACATGAATGGTTTAAAAAGGCATTAGCTGGAGATAAAAAGTATAAGAATTATTATATCTTTAAGAAGGGGAAGGATGGAAACCCGCCAACAAATTGGATATCTAAATTTGGTGGAAGTGCATGGGAGTATGTTGAAGCCTTAGATGAATATTATCTTCATTTATTTGATGTAACTCAAGCAGATTTAAATTGGGATAATGAAGAAGTTAGAAAAGAAATATATAAAGTAGCTAACTTCTGGCTAGAAAAGGGAGTTAAGGGCTTTAGACTAGATGTTATTAATTTGATTTCAAAACCAGAAATATTTGAAGATGATAACATAGGTGATGGTAGAAGGTTCTACACAGATGGACCAAACATTCATAGATATTTAAAGGAATTAAATGAAAATACATTTGGAAGATATGATAATATAATTACTGTAGGAGAGATGTCATCTACTACTATAGAAAATTGTATTAAATATTCTGGTAAAGATGAAAATGAACTATCAATGGTCTTTAACTTTCACCATTTAAAAGTAGACTACAAAGATGGTGAGAAATGGTCATTAATGGATTTTGATTTTAAACAGTTAAAGAAATTATTTAATTCATGGCAAAGAGGAATAATAGATGGAGATGGATGGAATGCACTATTTTGGTGTAATCATGATCAACCAAGAATTAATTCAAGATTTGGAGATGTAAATACTTATCTTAAAGAATCTTCAAAGATGTTAGCTACAGCTGTTCATATGATGAATGGTACTCCTTATATATATCAAGGAGAAGAGATAGCTATGACAAATCCTGAGTTTGAGTCTATTAATGAATATAGGGATGTAGAGTCTATTAATTACTATAATATTCTTAAAGAAGATGGAATGGATGATGACAAAATAATAAGGATTCTTAGAAGTAAGTCAAGAGATAATTCAAGAACACCTATACAATGGGACAGCTCTATAAACGCAGGATTTACTACAGGAACTCCTTGGATTAATACTTCAAAGAGATATAAAGAAATTAATGCAGAAAATAATTTAAATGATAAGGATTCAGTATTTTATCATTACAAAAAGCTTATAGAACTAAGAAAAGAAGAGAATATAATATCATATGGTGATTATAGAATTTTAGATGAGAAAAATTCAAGGATATATGCTTATGAAAGATCATATGAAGGAGATTCTATAGTAGTAGTTAATAACTTCTATGATGAAGTTGGAGTTATTAATTTAAGTAAGGAAATTGAATTAGAAGGTAAAAAAGTAGAGATATTACTTTCAAATTATAAGGATTCTTCTATAGATATTTCTAATCTTTCTTTAAGGCCTTATGAATCAGTAGTATATAAAATTATAAAGTAATAATATGGATGAAGGTTTTTACCTTCATCCTTATCTAATTGTTATGCTCTATTTACTTCAATCTTTAATTTTAATCTGAAATTAGTATATAATAGACTTATATTAATGAAAGAAGTAGGGATTTAGGATGAGTAAGTATATAGAGATTTATAATGAAATAGTTATTAATATAGAAAATGGAAACTTAGAAGTTAACAGTAAGCTGCCTTCGGAATCACAACTTATGGATAATTATGGGGTTTCAAGGGATACTGTTAGAAAATCTTTAAATCTATTAGAACAAAATGGATATATACAAAAGCTAAAGGGGAAGGGGTCGTTTGTATTAGATATCAACAAATTTAATTTTCCTGTTTCAGGTATTAGGAGTTTTAGTGAATTGGCTCTAAGTATGGGAAAAGAGATTGAAACTAAGATAGAGGAATTAAGCCTTAAGGCACCAAGTAGTAAGATAAAGTCTAAATTAGAATTAAATGATGAAGATTATGTGTGGAAGATAGTAAGAGCAAGAAAAATAGATGGAGAAAGAATTATACTGGATAAGGATTATTTAAACTCTAAATTTGTTCCTACCCTAACTTTAGAGGTATGTAAAAATTCCCTATATAAGTATATAGAGGGGGAGTTAGGGTTAAAAGTTTCCTATGCTAAAAAAGAGATTACTGTTCAAAAGGCTAATGAGGAAGATAAGAAATATTTAGATTTAGGTATGGATAATATGGTTGTTGTAGTTAGGAGCTTTACTTATTTAGAAGATAGAAGTTTATTCCAATATACAGAGTCTAGACATAGAACAGATAAGTTTAAATTTGTAGATTTTGCTAGACGTTAGATTAGTTAAGATAGGGTGGTTGTTATGTTAGACATAAATAGAGATTTTGTAAACAAAGCAAAAGATTTAATAATGGAAAAGATTAATGATAAAAAGGTAGCTGATATTTTTGAAAAATGCATAAATAATACATTAGATACTACAGTTAAAATTCATGATGATGGAACAACCTTTATAATTACAGGGGACATTCCAGCCATGTGGCTTAGGGATTCAGTATGTCAAATAAGACCTTATCTTTTATTTGCAAAGGAGAATAAAGGAATCCAAAAAATGATTGAAGGATTAATTAAGAAGCACTATAAGCTTATAAAAATTGATCCTTATGCCAATGCGTTTAATGAAACTGCTAATGGACATGGACATCAAAATGATGTTACTGATATGTTACCAGAAGTATGGGAGAGAAAATATGAGGTTGATTCCTTATGCTTTTCTTTACAATTAGTTTATTTATATTGGAGGATTACAGGGAAAACTGACCATATAGATAATGAGTTTGTTGAAGTTGCTAACATAATCTTAGACCTTTGGAAAAAGGAACAAAATCATGAAGAGGAATCAGATTACAGATTCCAAAGACTAAATTCTAGACCTAAGAATAATCTTGAAAGGGATGGATTAGGAACTAAAACTGTATATACAGGTATGACTTGGTCAGGATTCAGACCTAGTGATGATGCTTGCGTTTATGGTTATTTAGTACCATCAAATATGTTTGCCTATACTGTACTTGGTTATTTAGTTGAAATGGCTAGGGAAGTTTTAAAAGATGAAGAATTAGCTAACAAGGCTGATGTTTTAAGAAATGAGATTGAAGATGGTATACAAAAGTATGGGATAGTATATAATGAAAAGTATGGAAATATGTATGCTTATGAAGTTGATGGACTTGGAAATAGCTTTTTAGTTGATGATGCTAATGTACCAAGCCTTTTATCTATTCCATTAATAGGTTATAGAAAAAATGATGATATTACATATATGAATACAAGAAATTATATTTTAAGTAAAGATAATCAATATTATTATGAAGGAAAGTATGGAAAAGGAATAGGAAGTCCACATACACCTGAAGGGTATATATGGCATATAGCCTTAGCCATTGAAGGGTTAACAAGTGATGATAAAAAGGAAAAGCTTGATAAAATAATGATGATGAAGGAAACTGATGGTGAGACTTTATTTATGCATGAATCATTTGACCCTAATGATCCAACTAAATTTACAAGAGAATGGTTCTCTTGGGCAAATTCAATGTATTGCGAGTTAGTAATGGATTATTGTGGTATGAGCTTTAATGAAATCTTGTAGAAATTTATTGTAATAAAAATATAATCCTCAATATATTTGTGCTTAAATTAAATAAAATTATATCTAATTGAAAAGTAAATTCCATAATAATTGAAAATAAAAATTATTATGGAATTTATTAAATTTTTGTTTCATTTTATTTTTAAACATTTTAATTCATTTTGTTATAAATATTTAAATAATTAATAAAATAATTTGTATTTATTATTTAGAGTAAGTAGTACGATACTCTGAAGGAGTACAGTTTTTTATTTTTTTAAATGTTTTTATAAAATAGCTAAAATTATCAAATCCAACACTATAACAAATATTTAATATTTTATCATCAGTTGTAATTAATAGTTCAACAGATTTTTCAATTCTATAATTGTTAATATAATCTATGGGAGTTTTACCAATAACAGATTTAAAAAATCTGCAAAAGTATTGACTATTCATATTAACTTCTTTAGCTAAATCTTCAATATAAATTTTATTTAAATAATTTTTGTCTATATAAATAAATACTTTCTTGATTAAATCAAGTTTATAATTTGCTGATGGAGAATTAATGTTATTCTTTTTTAAAAATTTATTTTCTTGAGCAATATATGAAAGTATTTTAAATAAAGCACCTTTAATAATTAGTTCAAATCCAATGTTTTTATATTTATAAGACTTTATAATACATATAAGTTCATTTAAAATTTTATCATAAATTTTAGAGTCATTATCAATAAAAGAAGGTAATTTAAGAGATTTATTACTCAAAGGCGATATATAATTAATTTGACATATATCAAATTGAGTGCATGTAAGTAAATTAGAATCAAAAACCATAGCATGATGAATTGATATATTAGTATTTACAGAAGCTATGGAATGAATGCTACCACTATTTATAAAAATATAATCACCTGTTTTTAAGGTATATGTATTCATATCTACAATAATTTCAAACTCTCCTTTTTCAACATATATTATTTCTATCTCATTATGCCAATGAGCATTTACAGAATAGCTTCCTACTTTATTAATATGAGTATATACATGTAATGGAAAAAGGGAGTTACCATGAGATGATTTTTCTTTTAAATTAATATAATCCATAAAAAGACACCTTTCATAAAAAGTCAAAATAATATTATTTTAAGTTAATATAATGCAAGTTTATTACATAAATAAGTATATATAATTATATCATAAAGTCATAAAATTGTTATTAATTAATAATAAGACGTATAAGTTTGGAGGTTGAATAATGGAGAAAAAGTGGTGGCATAATTCGGTTGTTTATCAAATTTATCCACGGAGCTTTAAGGATAGCAATGGAGATGGAATAGGTGATTTAAAAGGAATTATATCTAAGTTAGAATATATAAAATTTTTAGGGGTAGATGTTTTGTGGATAAGTCCAATTTATAAATCTCCTAATGTAGATAATGGATACGATATAAGTGATTATTGTGATATCATGGATGAGTTTGGAACAATGGATGATATGAAGTTGTTAATAAAAGAAGCAAAATCTAGAGATATAAAAATCATGATGGATCTAGTAGTTAATCATACTTCAGATGAACATAAATGGTTTAAAGAATCTAGAAAAAGTAGGGATAATGAATATAGAGATTTCTATGTATGGAGAAATCCTGTAAATGGAGATGTTCCAAGCTCACTTAAATCAAACTTTGGAGGCAGTGCATGGACTCTAGATAAATCTACTGGTCAATACTATTTGCATATGCATGATAAAAAACAACCTGACTTAAACTGGGATAACCAAAGGGTTAGAGAAAAAATATATGAAATGATGAATTTCTGGCTAGACTTAGGGATTGAAGGTTTTAGAATGGATGTAATAGAGCTTATTGGTAAAGATGTAGATAATTTATTAATTGTAAATGGACCTAATTTACATACATATATACAAGAAATGAATAAAATGACTTTTGGGGATAGAGATATAATCACTGTTGGGGAAACATGGGCAGCTGATACAAATATAGCCAAGTTATATTGTGCTCCAAAAAGAAAAGAGCTTGGAATGGTATTTCAATTTGAAGTTATTTCTATGGATAAACAACCTGGAAAAAGAAAATGGGATTTAGCACCACTTAATTTTATAGAATTTAAAAAGATATTTAGTAAGTGGCAAACTGAACTTCATAGCGAAGGGTGGAATAGTTTATTTGGTAACAACCATGATTTGCCAAGAATGGTATCGAGATGGGGAAATGATAAAGAGTATAGGGTGGAAAGTGCAAAGATGTTAGCAACTATGCTACATATGCAAAAGGGAACTCCTTATATATATCAAGGAGAGGAAATTGGAATGACAAACATAAGATTTGATTCTATAGATGATTATAATGATATAGAATCTTTGAATATGTATAAAGAAAGGTTATCTCAAGGGTATAGTTTAGATGAAATAATGGAGTCTATCTATGCGAAGGGTAGAGACAATGCAAGAACTCCTATGCAATGGAATAAAGAAAATAATGCTGGATTTACAACAGGTATTCCATGGTTAAAAGTTAATAAAAATTATAAATATATAAATGTAGAACAAGCAATAAATGATGAAAATTCGATACTTTACTACTATAAGAAATTAATAAAGCTTAGAAGAGAAAGTGATGTAATTAAGTATGGAGATTATAAATTAATTTTAGAAGAACATCCAGAAATTTTTGCTTACACTAGAAGTTGGAATGATGATAATATATTAGTTATTTGTAATTTTTATGGTAATACAATTAATGTATTTTTAGGAGAGGAGTATAGCAAAAAAGATAGTCAGATTATACTTTCAAATTATAAGGATGCTAAAATTTTAGGAAGAGATATAAAGTTAAGACCTTATGAAGCTATAGTCTATAAAGTAGTTTAGGTAAAATAATAAAATAGCATTATTTTACCTGTGATATGTTTTTTTTACTCTTGTTGGTATAATTAAGCTTAATTATAATCTTAAATATATAAAAGATTATAATTTAACTCAAAAGAAAACGTATAACAAGGGTTTTGAGTTAGTGGTTTAT
The DNA here is from genome assembly GCA_900547475.1 of uncultured Clostridium sp. Taxonomy (GTDB): domain Bacteria; phylum Bacillota; class Clostridia; order Clostridiales; family Clostridiaceae; genus Clostridium. The sequence continues at coordinate 11,442 of URGW01000050.1, forward strand.
GTGCATAATCAAAAGCAATTATTTACCTATAGAGGAGAGTGATAAATTGAATATTACTTATAATACAGAAAACAAGACTTTTCATTTGCAGAATAATAATATTAGTTATGTAATGAAAATAATAAAAGATAGTTATCTAGTTCATTTATATTGGGGAAAAAGAGTTAATCAATATAATGAAAGTAATCCAATCGCATTTTATGATAGGGGATTTTCTCCTAATCCAGATCCAGATGATAGAACTTTTTCTTTAGATACAATTCCTTGTGAGTATCCTACTTATGGAAATGGAGATTTTAGGATTCCTGCATATCAAGTTGAACTTGAAAATGGTTCGAGAGTTACAGATGTTCGCTACAAAGAGCATAGGATATATGATGGTAAGCCTAAGCTAGAAGGTTTACCAAGCACTTATGTAGAAAACGATTTAGAAGCAAAAACATTAGAAATAGATATGGAAGATAAACTTATTGGTTTAATTATCACATTAACCTATACAATATTTAAAGATTTTGATGTTATATCTAGATCAGTAAGTTTTAAAAATAATGGAAAAGAAAATTTAAAATTAGGAAAAGTATTAAGTGCAAGTGTTGATTTTAGAGAAAAGGATTTCGAATTAATTACTTTATATGGTGCTCATACTAATGAAAAAAATATAGCAAGACGCCCTATAATATCAGGAATACAAATGATTGAAAGTTGTAGAGGGGCAAGCAGTCCTCAACAATCGCCATTTTTAGCACTTGTAAGAAAAAATACTGATGAAGATAATGGAGAAGTATATTCTTTTAATTTTGTATATAGTGGAAATTTTGTAGGTCAAGTCCAAGTAGATCAATACTGTAATACTAGAGTAGGTATTGGAATTAATGATTTTGATTTTTCATGGCTTTTAGAAAGTGGAGAGCGTTTCCAAGCGCCAGAAGTAATTATGACTTATTCATCAAAAGGGTTAAATGAAATGTCTAGAACTTATCATAAATTATATAGTACTAGATTATGTAGAGGTGAATTTAGGGATAAACCTCGTCCAATATTAATAAATAATTGGGAGGCTACATTCTTTGATTTTAATGCAGATAAAATTGAAGATATAGCTAAGATAGGAAAAGAATTGGGGATGGAACTATTTGTTTTAGATGATGGATGGTTCGGAAAAAGAAGTGATGATAAATCTTCACTAGGAGATTGGATTGTAGATAGAAATAAACTATCAAAAGGATTAGATGATTTAGTAAATAGAATCACAAATATTGGACTTAAGTTTGGAATTTGGTTTGAGCCAGAAATGATTTCAGAAGATAGTGATTTATATAGGACTCATCCAGATTGGTGCTTAAGAGTTCCTAATCGAACACCTATAGTGGGAAGAAACCAGCTAGTTTTAGATTTATCTAGAAAAGAAATTTGTGATTACGTAATAGAAGCAATATCTAATATACTTTCAAATCCATTAATAACCTATGTTAAGTGGGATATGAATAGACATCTAACAGATATATGGTCAAGTTCCTTACCGGCTATTAGACAAAAAGAAACTGCTCATAGGTATATATTAGGTCTTTATTACATACTAGAAGAACTTACATTAAAATTTCCAAAAGTTTTATTTGAAAGTTGTTCAAGTGGTGGTGGAAGATTTGATGCAGGAATGCTTTATTATATGCCACAAACATGGACTAGTGATAATACAGATGCAGTTTGTAGAATGAAAATACAGTATGGAACAAGCTTGGTATATCCACCAATAACAATGGGAGCACATGTATCTGCAGTACCTAATAATCAGGTTGGTAGAATTACTCCTTTAGAAACTAGGGCTCATGTAGCTATGTCTGGTAATTTTGGCTATGAATTAGATTTAACTAAGATTACTGAAAAGGAAAAAGAACTAATAAAGGAGCAAATTAAGGTATATAAAGAAATAAGAAATATAGTTCAGTTTGGAGATTTTTATAGAATATTAAGTCCTTTTGAATGCAATGAAACTGCTTGGAATATAGTTTCAGAAGATAAAGAAGAGTTTGTAGGAATGTATTTCAAGATACTTTCGGAACCTGGAACTGCAATAAAAATATTAAAGTTTAAGGGGTTAAATCCAGATTATTATTATGAAAATATTGATACTAAGGATATATATGGTGGTGATGAACTTATGAATGTTGGAATAACACTTACTAGGGAAAAAAAGGACTTTATAAGTAAATTATGGAGATTTAAAAAAATATAGATATTTATAAATTTGATAAATACTTGAGAGGGGATATATTATGGCTAGTAAAAAAGATATAAAAGAAAATACTAAGCAGATTTTAAATTCGCTTGGAGGAGGGGAAAATATAATAAGTGCAGCACACTGTGCTACAAGATTAAGATTAGTATTAAAAGATGAATCAATAGTAGATTTAAAAGAATTAGAAAATGTACCATTATATAAAGGGCAATTTTCTAATGCAGGACAATTTCAAATAATATTAGGTAGTGGAATTGTAGATGAAGTATATAAAGAATTAATTAAATTAGCAGGTATATCAGAGTCTACAAAAGCAGAAGTAAAAGCACAGGCTGATAACAAATTAAATCCTATTCAAAAAATAATAAAGATTTTAGCAGATGTATTTGTACCAATATTACCTGCACTTGTAGCTAGTGGATTATTAATGGGTTTAAATAATGTATTAACGTCTCAGGGACTTTTTGTTGAAGGAAAATCATTAATGGATATGTATCCACAGATGGGAGATTTAGCTAATTTTATAAATATACTTGCTAATGCAGCATATTCATTTTTACCAATATTAGTTGGTTTCTCAGCAACAAAATTATTTGGAGGAAATCCATATTTAGGAGCGGTTATTGGAATGATAATGGTGCATCCAGATTTGCTAAATGGATATGGATATGGTGATGCTGTATTAAATGGAACATTACCAACTTGGAATATATTTGGTATAACTATAGAAAAAGTAGGATATCAAGGAACAGTTTTACCAGTATTAGCAGCTTCATATATTTTAGCTAAATTAGAGGGGCTATTTAGAAAAGTAATACCAGAAATATTGGATAATTTATTAACTCCACTTTTATCTGTATTAATAACAAGTGTTTTAACTTTCACAGTAGTTGGAGGAATAATGCGAGGTGCTGGTGATATTATAGCCAATGGATTGTTATGGTTACATGATGGTTTAGGAGTTATAGGTGGAGCAATATTTGGATTAATTTATGCACCATTTACATTGACAGGAATGCATCATAGTTTATTACCAATAGATATACAATTTTTAGCTAATACAGCGGTAACGGGTGGATCATTTTTATTAGCAGTAGCAGCATGTAACAATGTAGCACAAGGAGCAGCAGCACTTGCAGCTATGATAACGTCTAAAGATGAAAAATTAAAGAGTGTAGCATTAACATCAGGAATATCAGCAATGCTTGGTATTACAGAGCCAGCAATGTTTGGTGTTAACTTAAAATTAAAATTTCCATTTTACGGAGCAATGGTGGGTTCTGCAGTAGGTGCAGCATATTGTACATTTACAAATGTATTAAATATTTCATCAGGAGCAGCAGGGGTAATAGGATTTGTGTGCATTAGACCAGAATCTATAATAAACTTCTTTATAAGTATAGGTTTAGCTTTTATAGTAGGATTTTTATTAACATTTATATTAAGCAAATCAGTAAAAATGAATACTAGTGTAGAAAAATAGAGAAATATAAAAGAAGTATGCTAGAATAATAATAATAAAAAGTATTGAAATTTAGAGGATTAATATGCTAAATAATATTAAAAAAACATCTGTAGGATTTAAGTTTTTATCACAAATACCATTAGTTTTAATAAATGGTGCTGGATATCAAAATATAATATCACATGATTATGTTTGGAATGGAAGAAATAGAAAAGATAATCAATGTATACTTCAATATACTTTAAGTGGTGAAGGTGAGATAGAAATTAAAGGTAAAGTATATAATCTTAGAAAGGGTGATGCTTTTTTAGTGGACACTCCTAGTGATCATTGCTACATATTACCGGATAAATCAGATAGGTGGGAAGTGATTTATATTGAGTTTTCTAAAGAGGCACTTCCGCTTTTTAAGAAGATATATGATATGAAGGGGCATATTGTACATTTTGATATTGAAGAAAAAATAGTTCAAGCAATAATTAATATTTATAAAAAGTGTATTGAAGATGAATTTAAAGATATTTATCAAAATTCTAAGTATGCTTATAAATTTATTATGGATATAATAAGCTATTTTTTTGATGAAAATCAAAATAAGATATTGCCAACAAGAATAGAGTCTAGTAAAAAATTTATTGAAGAAAATTATAATAAATTAATAGGCTTAGATGATATAGCAAACCATATTAATTTATCTAAATTTCATTTTACAAGAGAATTTGAAAAGGAAGTTGGAATGACTCCTGGTAAGTATATTATTAAGATAAGACTTAAGAAAGCTATAGAGTTACTAACATTTTCAAAGGATATGACAATCGAAGAAATAGCTATAGAAACTGGATTTAATTGTGGAAATTATTTTAGTAAGGTATTTAAAAAATATATAGGAATATCTCCAAGTGCATATAGAATGAGTAATAATTATGAAGAAATTAGAACAAGATTTTTTGATTAAATATAATCTATATAATTATATTTTTATGTAAATATTTGAAAATTTTTTTTTAATGCAATATAATGAAAAAATTGTGCGTATAATAGTTTAGCGTGAGATCAAGTAATTGATCTCACGCTTATTTTGAAGAAAAATTTTAATATGATAGAAAGTTATGATGATATTTAATTTTATTGCTTCAATAACTACTTTTAATTTATTTAACTGCATTTATATTTAATTTTATACCATATGTAGCTTATAATAGAATTAAAAAATTTGTTAGATATTATAATATTAAAAGTTAAATGACATAGTTCCATTTGATGAAATTATAGTATATAAAAATGAGAGATATATTTATGGATTAGGAGATACTATGGATAAAAATAATAATATAGAAAAAAGAATTATAGGTTATAATAGCTTTAAATGTATAGCCGATAAATGTAAATTTACATGTTGTTCTGGGTGGGATATTAATGTAGATAGCAATACATATGAAAAATGGAATAAAGAAAAAAATAAATGTAAGGACATGTTAAATAAATTAAAGTTTATAGATAATGATTATATAATTGTTAATAAGAAAACAAGCGATACATGCCCCTTTTTAGATAATAAAGGACTATGTGATATTGTAAAAAGTAATGGAGATGAATATTTATCATTAACATGTCAAAGGTTTCCTAGGATAGAAAATATATTTGAAGGGATAAAGGAGCTTACATTATCATGTTCATGTCCAGAAGTAGTAGATATTATAGAGAAAGTTGAAGAAGAAATAATATTAGTAAATTGTAATAATAATGCTGATGATATTAATCTACCAATAGAAATAAAAATAAGAGATACTATTATAAAAATAATTAAAGAAGAAAATCTAAATATTGAAAGTAAGCTTCTTATAAGCTATACAATGTTGCTTAATATTTTAGATAATGAAGAACTTACAGAAGAAGTTGTTTTGAATGAACTTGAAAAGTATAATAATATAATTTTACAAGAAACATTACAAAATAAGAGTTATTATAATAAAACATTTAGAATAATTAATAACTTATTTTTAGATACAATAGAAAACTACAAAAATGTTCCAGTGCTGAAGAGTCCATTAAATGATATTTCACAGATTTCTATGAAGATTTATAGAGGGCAAATAAAAACTAGTGAATTAATAGAGTTATGGTATGAATTTATTGATTATTTTAATAAGTATAATAAATTAATTGAAAAGTTAATTATAACAAAAGTTTTAGGTAATTGTCTTAATGAAGATATAGAGGAAGTAGCTATAAATTTAGAACTTATAATTTTAGAGTATGTATTGTTGAGGTATAGTGTATTTTTAAAGGTATTTTTAGGAGATAAGGAAAACTTACTACAAAATATAAAAGATTATGTAGTAGTTTTTTCAAGAATTATAGGTAATAATTCTGATGCAGTTGTTGAGTTTATTGAAGAGCAATATGGAGATATACTATTTACAGTTGAATATTTACAAAAATTTATATTATGTGATTAAGAGGTTAAAGTAGTTATATAAAAGGCTCAAGGATTAAGTTGCTTGGGCTTTTTATATGCATTTAAAAATTTCATAAAGAAAATATATATGTATTTTTGTTTATAAAAATTAATTAATGTAAAATATAAATATAAGATTAAATAAATTTTATTAGGAGGATATATGGAGATATATACTATAGGACATTCTAATTATACAGTTGAAAAGCTTATTGATATGTTAAAGTATTATAATATTAATTGTGTAGTGGATATTAGAGGAACGCCTTATTCTAAATATAATGTTCAATTTGATAAGGAAACTATAAGATATACTTTAAATAAGGCTGGATTTATTTACATATATATGGCTAAGGAATTAGCTGCTAAAAGAATAAACAAGCAATCATATAATGATGAAGGATATTCTGACTTTGAGAAAGTAATAAATGAAAAGGAATTTTTAGAAGGAATAGAAAGATTAAAAAATGGTTGTAACAAGGGATATAATATAGCTTTATTAGGAGCTATGCAAGAACCTATAAGATGTCATAGGTCTATTTTAGTAGGAAAAGCATTAAGGAAAGCTGGATTTGATGTTAAACATATATTAGATGATTATTCTATAGCATCACAAGATGATATAGAACAAATGCTTTTAGATAAATATTTTAGTAATAGAAATCAAATGACTATTGATGATTTAATTGGAAATACTCTAACTAGAGAAGAAATGATAGAAGAAGGCTATAGACTAGCAAATAAAGAAATAGGATATCGAATAGAAAACTTGAATAATATTGTTCGTCACGTGGAGCCGAAAAATTAATGATATTACACACAACATGGTAGCGAAAAAATGAAATATTTATTTTCCGGAAATTGTGAAATTTTTACCTAGAATTTATATAATTGATTCCGTAAAATTGACTAAAGTTTTTAAACTCGCTGTTAGCTTAAACAGTAAAAACTTCTTTACACCAATTTTACTACATCAATTATTAAATTCTACGGCTTAATTTCAATGTTCCCTCCAAATTAATATTTCATTTTCCATGTGTTTGCTTATAACACCACCTTTATAGTTAATGTTTTCTGCTACAAATTTTTCTGATATGATAGTTAAATTTTATATTAACATTATTAGTTTATTTAAGATTAGCAATTGATAATATAAAATATAGCAGAAGTCGTTAACTTTTAAGGGGATGACACGGGAATTTGTATCTTTAAGCTTAAAGGCCAGTGATAAAGAAAAATTAATGATATTATCGGAAGGAATATTGTAATTAAGTTTT
>URGW01000051.1 GCA_900547475.1 uncultured Clostridium sp.
GAACAGGCAGACGCACAGGACTTAAAATCCTGCGGTAGCGATACCGTACCGGTTCGATTCCGGTCTTCAGCACCAAAGAGATACAAAGCAATTTGTATCTCTTTTTTTATTCTTTAGGAAATTATATTTCCTAAAGAATTGTGGATAACTTTAAAAAGTGTGAGAAACACATAGTCTGCGAAGCAGATTTTGTTCTGTTTAGAAAAGTATAAAAAAATAAATATATTAAGGAAAGTGTGATTTTATTACTAAAGTAATATATAAAATTATTTTTCTTTTACGACAAAATATACAAATTAATTATTTAAAATACTTTTATAAAAACTTACGTTCGTACTTAAAGAAATTTATTAGAGTTTAAAATGAGAAAATATTAAAGAATAAATTGGTAAAAAAAGGAATAGTGTCTTACGAAATAAAAAAGTAGTAAACATTAATTGACATATCTCTAGTTATAAAAATGATATCATTTTATTAGGAATTTTATGAGGAGAATGATAAGTATGGATTATGGTATTGAAGTGCCTAGCTATAGAAGGGTAGACAATGAAAAAGAAAAAAAGAAATTAAATTTTGAAAATGGAATATTCACATTGATAGTAACTTTAGCTTCGGGAGCTATGTTGAGTAGAGTTGGATTTGGATTTGTGGAAGGTTTATATTTAGCTCCATTTGGAATAGGATATCTTTTGTCGGTGGCTAAGAAGAATGATGTAAGAAGTTTGTTTTTAGTTTTTGCAACAGTTTTGATTGGTTATTTAACTGGAGGAAGTAAAAATATAGATATTATACTTTATATTTCTTTAGCAACAGTAATATTATTATGTAAATTTGTTTGTAATGCCTTAAATAAGGAGTTTAAGAATAGAATAGCATTTTCAACTATTATTATAATATCGCTAGCTGTAGGATTATTAATGGGAGAACAAAGTTTAGAGATAAATTTAGTTTTTTCTTTAGTAAAAGGAATAGTTATAATACCTGTATTTTATATGCTTAATTATGCAATTGTATGTATGCAAGAAATAAACACTAATTATTTCTATTCTACAGAAGAATTAATTAGTATAGCTATATTAAGTTGCTTAGTTATAGCTGGAATAGGCAATTTTGTTATATTTGGAGTTGAAATAAGAACTATAATAGCATTAGCTATGGTTATTACAACAGCTTATGCGGCAGGAAGTAACTCTGGTGCAATATTAGGAGTAACAATGGGAATAATAATAGGAATTGCTAACAATGATTTATTAGTTGCTACTACAGTATATGGTATATGTGGATTAATTGTTGGTGTATTTAAGGAAACGGGAAAAATATTTTCTGTTCTAGCTTATTTAATATCATTATTTATGATATTAACTTACACTGGAAATATAACAGTTCAATCAGTTATAGAAGTTGTTGTAGCAGCGGTTATTATGATGTTAATTCCTCAAAAGACTATTAAAGAAATATTAAGAGAGCTTAATAATGAAGAGAAAAGCAAGATAATAAGCGATGCTCAAGTTGAAGGAATAAAGCTAGAGTTTGTAGATAGATTAGAATCTTTAAGGGGATCTTTAAATGCAGTAGCAACGTCTATTGAGAGTTTATCTGGTAATGAAAAATTACTTATGAAAAATAAGGGAACAGCAATGATTGAAAGTTTGGCTGATAGAGTATGTCAAGAATGTGAAATGAATAATAAGTGTTGGGGAAGAGAGCTTCATAGTACTTTTTCGGATTTTGGAGAGCTTATGTTAAGTTGTGAAAGTAAAAAAATATATTTGCCAAAAGATTTGAATTTAAAATGTGTAAAAAGAAGCACGTTGTTAAAGAGCGCTGAAGAATTATTTTCAACATATACTGTAAATGAAGCGTTAAAATCTAGACTTATAGAAGGAAGAAGTGTAGTTGCAAACCAAATAAATAACATGTCTACTACAGTTGCGAGTATACTTGGAGATTTTAATAATAATGTAAATAGTTGTTTGGAGATAGATAAGTTATTAAGAAAGACATTGGTAAAAAATAAGATAAGATATAATAATATTTATTCATATACAGATAGAAAAGGACGCTTAAAAATAAAAATAAAAATAGATAGCTATGATGGTGAAAATTATTGTAGAAAGTCAATTATTCCTGTTATTAGTGAATTAGTAAGGACACCTTTAAGTATAGCTGAAGATGGATGTAAGATTAATCCCGAAACTGATGAATGTTCAGTTACTATAGAAGAAGCTTACAAATATAATGTATCATCTTATGTATCATTTAATGTTAAGGATGGAGAAAAATATTCTGGAGATAGCTATAGTTTTGGACAAAATAAGGTTGGAGAATATGTAACTATAGTTAGTGATGGTATGGGGTCAGGACCTGAGGCAGGTTTAGAAAGTGAAGCTGCAATAGAGTTAATAGAGAAATTTATGGAAGGTGGATTTAGTGAAGCAACTATGCTTAATGCTGTAAATTCCATAATGGGTATGAAGTTTAATGAAGATGAGAAATTTACTACTTTAGATATGAACTCTATAGATTTATATACTGGGGAAATAGAATTTATTAAGGTTGGAGCAAGTATGAGTTTCATTAAGAAGGGTGATGAAGTTGAAGTTATTAATAGTTCATCTTTGCCTTTTGGAATATTAGATGATATAAATATCATTCCTATTAAGAAAAAGGTAAAACAAGGTGATATAATAGTTACAATAAGTGATGGAGTTATAGATGTAGACAAGGGGAATATTGGAGATTATTCTTGGATAGTGGACTATTTAAAAGGAGAACAAAATAATCCTGAGCTAATTTCTAGGGAGATTCTAGAGTTAGCAAAGAAGAAATGTGATGGAAAAGTACTTGATGATATGACTGTAGTTGTTTCAAAACTTTATGCTTGTTAAAAATAATAAATATATATTTGAATAAAATATATAAGTAGTATTAGTAAAGAAACATTTTATAAAAGTGCTCCATTAGAGCACTTTTATTGATATTTTAAAAAGTTATTTAATTATGAACTTAGTACATATTGTATTTACATTAAAAAAGTGTAAATGTATTATAGAGTTATATTAAAACAAGAGGAGAAGATACGTGTTAAACAAAGTAATAGATTATATAAAAGAAAATGAACTTATACAACAAGATGATCAGATATTAGTTGCATTATCTGGGGGACCGGATTCTGTTTGTTTATTACATATATTATATGAATTAAAAAATAAATTTAATTTAACTCTAGGTGCCATTCATATAAATCATATGTTAAGAGGTAAAGAAGCTGATAATGATGAAAAATATATAGATAAGTTATGTGATGAATTGGGAATAAATCATTATGTGAAAAGAATAAATATAGAGTGTGTTGCAAAAGCTGAAAATGTATCCTTAGAAGTGGCAGGAAGAAATGAAAGATATAAAGCATTTGAAGAAATAAAAACTAAATATGGATACAATAAGATTGCGGTAGCACATAATGCAAATGATCAAGCTGAAACTATATTAATGAGAATTATGAGAGGAACAGGATTAGAGGGATTAACAGGAATAAAAGCAAAAAGGGAAGATGGAATTATTAGACCTATATTATGCTTAAATAGACAAGAAATTGAGAAGTATTGTGAAGAAAAAAGACTTAATCCTAGAATAGATGCTAGTAATTATGAAAGAATTTATAGTAGAAATAAAATAAGATTAGATATATTACCATATATGAAGGAAAATTTTAATGAGGATATAATTGATACACTTAATAGAATGACAATATTATTACAAAAAGACAATGAATTTATAGAAGAATATTCCAATAAATGTTACAATATATATTGTGAAAATTTGGGTGAAAAATTAAAAGTATCACGAGAACTATTTAAAAAAGAAATGGATTCAATTATAACTAGAGTTATAATAAAGGCATTTAAGGAAATTTCTAATTCACATCAAAATTTTGAAATGAAGCATATATATGAAATCTTTAGTTTAGCGAATAAGGATACAGGAAAAAGATTAAATCTAACTAATAAAATAATATGTGAAAATTTATATGGTGATATTATTTTTATTAAGGAAGAAAAACATAAGCAGGAGTTATGTGATAATCGTGAAATTAGAATAAATAAAAGTGAGATTTGTAAAAAAATTGCTTTTGATAATTATACAATAAGCTTTGAAGTTATTGAAAATAGTAACAAGGTAGAATTTTCTAAAAATAGCTTAATAAAGTTATTTGATTATGATAATATAGAAAAAGAGGTTGTAATCAGATATAGAAAAGATGGGGATAAAATTGTACCTTTAGGTATGAATGGAAGCAAAAAGCTTAAGGATATTTTTATTGATTTAAAAATACCAAGAGAAGATAGAAATAGTATTCCTATTTTATGTTTTGATGATAAAATCTCGTGGATTGTAGGATATAAGACATCTCAACTATTTAAAGTTACAAAAGATACAAAAAAAATATTAAAAATAACCATGGATAGAAAGGAATAAGAAAATGTTACAAGACGTAAAAGAAATATTATTTAGTGAAGAAGTTATTAATGCTAAAATAAAGGAATTAGCAGGAAGAATTAGTGACGACTATAAAGGAAAAGAGTTATTAGTTGTAGGAGTGTTAAAGGGTTCTGTAATATTTGCAGCAGAATTAATTAAAAATATAACAATACCTTGCGAAATTGACTTTATGGCAGTATCAAGCTATGGAAATTCTTCAGAGACTACTGGAATAGTTAGAATACTTAAAGATTTAGATCATGAAATTTCTGGTAAAGATATTATTATAGTAGAAGATATAGTTGATAGTGGAGTTACATTAGATTACTTATTAAATTACCTAAAGACTAGAAAGGCTAATTCAGTTGAAATAGTATCATTGCTAACTAAACCATCTAGAAGAAAGGTGGATATAGATTGTAAGTATATTGGATTTGAAGCTCCAGATGAATTTTTAGTTGGATATGGACTTGATTATGCTGAGAAGTATAGAAACTTACCTTTTGTAGGAATATTAAAAAGAGAAGTTTATGAAAAATAATTTAAATTAATATTAAAAAATAAAATATACAAAGAAAGGGGGGCCTTGAATGAAGAAATATTCAAGTGCTACTGTTTGGATAATAGCTATAATATTATTATTTTTTGCTGCATCATTTCTTTTAAGGGGAGAAAGTAGCCCTGATAGAATAGTATTTAGTGATTTCCAACAAAAGTGGATAAATGATGAAATTGAAAAAATAAAAGTAGACCCTGATAAGATGCTTATAACTGGGCAAACAAGAGATAAGAAAAACTTTACAGTATATGCACCAGATTCTATGGTGGAAATGCTAAATAGCCAATACACAAAAAATGATATTAATATAGAATATGTTGCACCATCTAATAACAGTATATGGATTAGCATAATACCAAGTGCTTTAATAATAATATTGTTTTTAGTATTTATTTTCTTTTTTACGCAACAATCACAAAGTGGTGGCAGTGGAAAAGGTGTAATGAATTTTGGAAAAAGCAGGGCAAAGATGATGTCTCCAGATGCAAAAAGAGTAACTTTTGATGATGTTGCTGGAGCAGATGAAGAAAAAGCAGAATTAGAAGAAATTGTTGATTTCTTGAAGGCGCCATCTAGATATACTGAGATGGGCGCTAGAATACCAAAAGGTGTTTTATTAGTAGGTCCCCCAGGAACAGGTAAGACTTTACTTGCAAAAGCTATTGCTGGAGAAGCTGGAGTTCCATTTTTTAGTATATCAGGTTCAGACTTTGTTGAGATGTTTGTTGGGGTTGGTGCATCAAGAGTTAGAGATTTGTTTGAGCAAGCAAAGAAAAATTCACCTGCATTGATATTTATAGATGAAATTGATGCGGTAGGTAGACAAAGAGGAGCTGGCCTTGGTGGAGGTCATGATGAAAGAGAACAAACACTTAATCAATTATTAGTTGAAATGGATGGGTTTGGAGCAAATGAAGGTATAATAATGATTGCTGCTACAAATAGACCAGATATACTGGATCCAGCATTATTAAGACCAGGTAGATTTGACAGACAAATAGTTGTTCAAAGACCTGATAGAAAGGGAAGAGAAGCTGTATTACATGTTCATACACAAAAGAAACCTTTAGAGGTTGATGTAAGTTTAGAAGTTTTAGCTAAGAGAACTCCTGGATTTAGTGGTGCTGATTTAGAGAATTTAGCTAATGAAGCTGCACTTTTAGCTGTTAGAAAAAATAAAAAAGCTATAGGAATGGAAGAATTTGAAGAAGCAATAACTAGGGTTATTGCTGGGCCAGAAAAGAAGAGTAGAGCTATTAGTGAACATGATAGAAAGCTTACTGCTTATCATGAAGCAGGTCATGCAGTAGTAATGAAGTGTTTAAAACATTCAGATCCTGTTCATGAAATAAGTATTATACCAAGAGGTATGGCAGGTGGATACACAATGCACTTACCTAATGAAGATAGAGCTTATACATCTAAAGAAAAACTACAAGATGAAATGGTAGGACTTTTAGGTGGAAGAGTTGCTGAAAAATTAATTTTAGGTGATATAAGCACTGGAGCTAAAAATGATATTGATAGAGCTAGTTCAATTGCTAGAGCTATGGTTATGGAATATGGAATGAGTGATAAAATAGGAACTATTTCATATGGGGCTGATAATAATGAAGTATTTTTAGGAAGAGATCTTGGTAGAGGAAGAAACTTTAGTGAAGAAATTGGTGCTGAAATAGACAAAGAAGTTAAAAAGTTTATTGAAGTAGCGTACGATAGAGCTGAGGATCTTTTAAAGACTAATATAAATAAGCTTCATGCAGTAGCTAAGGAATTATTAGATAAAGAAAAGATTGATGGTAAAGAATTTGAAATGATATTTGATGCAAACTAAAAAGTAGCCTTTGGCTACTTTTTTTCATAGTTGAATTCTATTGAGCACCACATGGAAGCGAAAAAATGAAATATTTATTTTCCGGTAATGGTGAAATTTTCACCTAGAATTTATATAATTGATTCCGTAAAGTTTGCTAAAGTTTTTAAACTCGCTATTCGCTCAAACAGTAAAAACTTCTTAACGCAACTTTACTCCATCAATTATTAAATTCTACGGCTTAATTTCAATGATACCTGCAAATAAATATTTCATTTTTTTCTTTTTACATGTGTTTACTTATAACGAGCCACTTTATAGTTAATGTTTTGTGCTACAAATTTTTCTTATATTAAAGTTAATTTGTATATTAATATTTTTAGTTTATTTAAATATATATTTAGAAGTTAACAATTTATTATATAAAATATAGCAGAAGTTGTTAACTCTTAAGGTGGTTACGCAAGAAATTGTATCCTTTAGCTTAAAAGCTAGTGATAGAGAAAAATTAATGATATTATCGGAAGGAATATTGTAATTAAGTTTTAGAATTTAATTGTTTTTGGAAGAGAAAGTCCGTTAAGAAGCTGAGGTAAACGATAGTGAACTTCGAAGCTTTAGGACTTTTTCTGGAAAAAATAATATAAATCCTTAACGAAAATTACACTAATTCCTGGAGGTAATATCATTAATTTTCGTCATCACGGTACTTAAGCTTTAACGAACAATTTAGTTAAAAATAAAAGTTAATTTGTTTATATTAACGAATATTTTATTTAAAATAAAACAAAATATTCGATTAATGTTTTAAAATGAAATTTATGGTGATATAATTTAGATATATTTAAAATTTAAAATAATAAGGAGGTTTATTATATGAAGAGTGATATTCAAATAGCGCAAGAGGCAAAAATGGAACCTATAGTAAAGATTGCGGAAAAATTAAATTTAGGTGAGGATGACATAGAGCTTTACGGAAAATATAAATGCAAGATTTCTTTAGATGTATTAAAAAATAATAAAGATAAGAAAGATGGGAAATTGGTACTTGTTACAGCAATAAATCCTACTCCTGCTGGAGAGGGAAAATCTACAGTTACGGTAGGATTAGGGCAAGCGCTATGTAAAATAGGTAAAAAAGCAGTAATAGCTTTAAGAGAACCATCTTTAGGACCTGTATTTGGAGTAAAGGGAGGAGCTGCTGGTGGTGGATACGCACAAGTTGTTCCAATGGAAGATATAAATTTACATTTTACAGGGGATATGCATGCTATTACAACAGCAAATAATTTATTATGTGCAGCTATAGATAATCATATTCATCAAGGAAATGATCTTAGAATAGATTCAAGAAGAATTATATTTAAAAGAGTTATGGATATGAATGATAGAGCTTTAAGAAACATAGTTGTAGGTATGGGAGGAAAAGTTAATGGATTCTTAAGAGAGGATGGATTCATGATAACTGTTGCTTCTGAAATAATGGCTATTCTTTGTTTAGCTACAAGTTTATCTGATTTAAAAGAAAGAATGGGAAACATATTAATTGCATATGATTTAGATGGAAATCCAGTGTATGCAAAACAATTAAAAGTCGAAGGTGCAATGGCGTTACTAATGAAGGATGCAGTAAAGCCTAACCTAGTTCAAACATTAGAAAATACACCTGCTATAATTCATGGTGGGCCATTTGCAAATATTGCACATGGATGTAATTCTATAGTTGCGACAAAGATGGCATTAAAATTAGGCGATATTGTTGTTACTGAAGGTGGATTTGGAGCAGATCTTGGGGCAGAAAAATTCTTAGATATAAAATGTAGATATGGTAATTTAAATCCAAATTGTATAGTTATAGTTGCTACAATGAGAGCATTGAAACATCATGGAGGAGTTAAAAAGGAAGAATTAAATATACCAAATGTAGAAGCTTTAGCTAAGGGAATAGTTAATTTAGAGAAGCAAATAGAGAATATGAAGAAATACAATGTACCAGTTGTAGTTGCTATTAATAAGTTTGTAACAGATTCAGATGAAGAAATACAATTTATTAAGGAATTCTGCGCAAAGCTAGGAGTAAAAGTAGCTCTAAGTGATGTATGGGCTAAAGGTGGAGAAGGTGGATTAGAATTAGCTAATATAGTGAATGATGTATTAGATAATGAAGAATCAAGCTTCAAAGTATTATATGATGAAAAAGATACTATTAAAGATAAGATATTAACTATTGCCAGGGAAATATATGGAGCAAAAAGTGTTTTATATACTCCTGCAGCAAGTAGACAAATTGCAGAACTTGAGAAGTTTGAATTAGATAAATTGCCTATTTGTATGGCTAAAACTCAATACTCATTGTCAGATAATCCTAGTTTATTAGGAAGACCTGAAAACTTCGATATAACTGTAAAGGAAGTTAGAGTATCAAATGGTGCAGGATTTATAGTTGTTTTAACTGGTGATATAATGACAATGCCAGGTTTACCAAAGGTTCCTGCAGCTAATAAAATGGATATTTTAGAAAGTGGAGAAATTGTAGGATTATTTTAATATTTAAAATTTACAACACTTGACAAATAGTACGTAATTGTTAAAATTAAATTATTAGTTTTAATTACTGTTTAATATTACGATAAAAGCAGCTTTAGGGCTGCTTTAATTATGTTAAGGTGGTGCGTTTATGATTCTACTGGTAGATGTGGGGAATACCAATATAGTTATAGGAGTATATAAAGATAATGATTATATAGCTGGTTGGAGAATTTCTACTGATTCCAAAAAAACTTCAGATGAATATGGGATACAAATGATACAATTATTTAACCAAAATGATTTAAATCCAAAAGAAGTTAAGGGAATAATAATATCTTCTGTTGTACCTAATATAATGCATTCTTTAGAAAATATGATAAAAAAGAGTTTTAATATAGATCCTATAATTGTTGGACCTGGAGTGAAAACAGGTATAAATATTAAGTATGATAACCCTAAGGAAGTAGGAGCAGATAGAATAGTAAATGCAGTTGCTGCTCATGAAATATATAGAAGAGACGTAATAATTATTGATTTCGGTACAGCTACTACTTATTGTGCGGTTACTGAAGGAGGTAATTATCTAGGTGGGTGTATTTGTCCAGGCGTAAGAATATCTTCCGATGCTTTATTTGAAAGAGCGGCAAAACTACCAAGAGTAGAGTTAGAATTACCAAAAAGTATAATATGTAAAAATACAGTTTCAAGTATGCAAGCTGGTATATTGTATGGATATATAGGGCAAGTAGAATATATAGTTAATAAAATAAAGAGTGAAATGATTACAATGGGACTTGAAAATCCGTATGTAATTGCAACTGGAGGATTAGCTAATTTAATAGCAAAATCAACAGATGTTATAGATAAAGTTGATTCTAGCTTAACGTTAGAGGGGTTAAGAATAATATATGATAAAAATAAGGAGTAAATAAATGAAAATAGGAAACCTTGATTTTGAAAAAAGTGTTTTCTTAGCACCTATGGCAGGAGTTACTGATATTTCATTTAGAGGTCTATGTAAAGAAATGGGATGTGGATTAGTTTATACTGAAATGGTAAGTGCGAAAGCATTATATTATGGCAGTGAAAATACACAAGCACTTCTGAGAATAGCTGATGAAGAAAAGCCAGTCGCAGCTCAAATTTTTGGAAATGATCCTAAGATAATGGCTGAAGTAGTACAAAGTCATTTTAATAAAATGAATGATATATGTATATTAGACATTAATATGGGATGTCCAGCACCTAAGATAACAAAAAATGGTGAAGGATCAGCATTAATGCTAAATCCTAAATTAGCTGGAGAAATAGTTGGTGAAATAAAGAAAGTTTCAAATAAACCAGTTACAGTTAAATTTAGAAAAGGATACGATGATGATAATATTAATGCAGTTGAATTTGCAAAAATCATGGAGTATTCAGGAGCTGATGCCATTGCCATTCATGGAAGAACTAAAAAACAAATGTATGAAGGTAAGGCAGATTGGGATATAATAGGTAAAGTAAAGAAAGCTGTTTCAATTCCTGTTATAGGTAATGGTGATGTATTTACACAAGAAAATGCTTTAAGAATGAAAGAAATAACTGACTGTGATGCAATAATGATTGCAAGAGGAAGTATGGGGAATCCATGGATCTTTAATCAAATAGAAAGAGTATTAAATGGTAAAGAGATATTACCTATTAGTGCAGAAGAAAAGATTAATATGTGTTTAAGACACTATGAATTAGCAATTAAGTATGATGGTGAGTTTAAAGCTGTTAGAGAAATGAGAAAGCATACAGCGTGGTATCTAAAAGGATTGCCAAAAAGTAGTGAAATTAGAAATGTAGTTAACAGTTTATCTACAACTCAAGAAGTAGTTAATACTTTACAAAATTATAAAGAAGAATTAATAAATTTATGCTTATAGAGATATATAATTTATTATTAATAATATAGTAATATATAAGTGTTTAAAATAGTTAGTTATTTTGTTGACAGATGAAATAGCCTGATTTATAATATTTAAAATGATTTTAAGATTACTAAGCTTCTGTGTTTAATATATGAATACGGTTAAGCTTTGAAGGGGAGAAAGATATGAGTCAATCAAAAAAATTTATAATGACTTACGAAGGTGTTAAAAAACTTGAAGAAGAGTTAGAATACTTAAAGACAGTAAAAAGAAAAGAAATTACAGAGAAGATAAAAGTAGCTTTAGGATATGGAGATTTAAGTGAAAATTCTGAGTATGATGAAGCTAAAAACGATCAAGCTTTTACTGAAGGAAGAATAATTCAATTAGAAAACATGTTAAAAAATGCTGTAGTTGTTGATGAAAGTGAAATTCCGAAAGATAAGGTATCAGTAGGATCAATAGTTAAAGTTATGGATTACGAATTTGATGAAGAAGTTGAATATACAATAGTTGGTTCAGCAGAAGCAGATCCAATGAATTTTAAAATATCAAATGAATCACCAGTAGGTAGTGCATTAATAGGAAAGAAAGTTGGAGATGTAGTAGAAGTTGCAGTTCCAAGTGGAGTAAGTAAGTTTGAAGTCTTAGAAATAAGAAGAGACTAATTGGAGGTATAGTGAATGTCAACGGAAGAAATGAACATGCAAGAACTAGAGTCGCAATTCAATGAACAAGAAAGATTAAGAAGAGAGAAACTAGTTCAATTACAACAAGAGGGAAAGGATCCTTTTGATGTATACAAAGTTAATAGAACACATAGTTCACAACAAGTTAAGGATAACTTTGAAGACTTAGAAGGTAAAGAAGTTACTGTTGCTGGTAGAATTATGTCTAAGAGAGGACAAGGAAAAGTTGTCTTTTCTGATATACACGATAGAGATGGAAAAATTCAATTATTCATAAAGATTGATGAAGTTGGAGAAGAAGCCTTAAAGCAATACAAGACTAATGATTTAGGTGATTGGGTTGTTTGTACTGGTGAAGTATTTAAAACTAAAACAGGAGAAATATCAGTTAAGGCTAAAACTTTAGAATTAATATGTAAGTCTTTAAAACCACTTCCAGAAAAGTGGCATGGATTAAAAGATCCTGATTTAAGATATAGACAAAGAGAAGTAGATATAATAACTAACCCAGAAGTTAAAACTACTTTTATGAAGAGAAGTCAAATAATCAAAGGAATAAGAGAGTTCTTAGATAATAGAGGATTTTTAGAAGTTGAAACTCCAATGCTTGCAACTATAGCTGGAGGAGCTTCTGCTAGACCATTTATAACTCATCATAACACACTAGATTTAGATATGTTTTTAAGAATAGCTCCAGAGTTATACTTAAAGAGATGTATTGTTGCTGGATTTGAAAGAGTTTATGAATTAGGAAGAACTTTCAGAAATGAAGGTATGTCAGTAAGACATAATCCTGAATTTACTATGATAGAATTATATCAAGCATTTGCTGATTATAATGATATGATGGAATTAACTGAAAATATGGTAGCTGAAGTATGTAAGAAAGTTAATGGAACTACTAAGGTTACTTACCAAGGAACTGAAATTGACTTTATGCCACCATGGAGAAGAATTACTATGGTTGATGCTGTTAAAGAATATGCTGGAGTAGATTTCAAAGAAATTAAATCTGATGAAGAAGCTCAAGCTATTGCTAAAGAAAAGCATTTAGAATTCCCAAAACCATTAAATACTGTAACTAAAGGTGAAGTATTAAATGCATTATATGAAGAATTCTGTGAAGAACATATGATTCAACCAACATTTATTATAGATTATCCAGTAGAGATTTCACCTCTTACAAAGAAAAAGAGAGGAGACGAAATGTTTACTGAAAGATTTGAAGGATTTGTATTTGGTAGAGAATTATGTAATGCATATTCTGAATTAAATGATCCAATCGTTCAAAGAGAAAGATTCGCTCAACAAGAAAAAGAAAGAGAACTTGGTGATGATGAAGCTTATATGATAGATGAAGAATTCATGAGCGCATTAGAAACAGGTATGCCACCAACAGGTGGATTAGGAATAGGAATAGATAGATTAATAATGTTCTTAACTGATTCAGCATCAATTAGAGACGTTATATTATTCCCAACAATGAAACCACAAAACTAATAAAAATAACATTGCAGTTAACATTAGATGTATTTAAATTAACTAATAAGAATTGCTAAAAAAGAACAACCTTTAATTTATATTAGAGGTTGTTTTTTCTTTAGAAGATTACATTTACTAAAGGATTATAGAAAATTTTTATAAGCAGTAGAAACACAGAGTGTAAGAAGCATATTTTTAATTTATTGCCTAAATAAGGGGATAACTAAGAAGTCAATTTATTATAGTTATATTAAATTTTAAAATGAAATTTAGCCTTATAACAAAGAAGTAAGAAAAAAATTTAAAAAAGTAGAAAAAAAGTGTTGCATTTTATATAAAAGCTGATATAATAAATTATGCAATGACATTCCGCGATAGCTCAATGGTGGAGCACTCGGCTGTTAACCGATAGGCTGGAGGTTCGAGTCCTCTTCGCGGAGCCACTTTAAATTTCATTGCTGCAATAATATTCCGCGATAGCTCAATGGTGGAGCACTCGGCTGTTAACCGATAGGCTGGAGGTTCGAGTCCTCTTCGCGGAGCCATTTTTATTTTAAAAGAGTTTTGTAAGAGCAGATAAGGTCTGTTGATACAAAGCTCTTTTTTTATAAATATATAATTAAAAAAGAGATTATGATTTAGCTTGACATATAAAGGTCATTTGATAAAATTAATATATAAAATTTAATAAACATGTTGAGAAAGAAAAGTAGTTTTAATATTCTTTTTAGAGAGATGATGGTAGGTGAAAATCATTAAGATGTTAAAATGAAGGGAACTTTTGAGTGTTAATTTAGAAAGTTGGGCTTTAGCCAAGAAGGGTGGAACCGCGGAATTTATTTTCGTCCCTTTATGGTTATAAGGCTTTTTTTATTATAAAAAATATTTAGGAGGATTAAAAATGGCAGTAGAAAAGACTATGGATAAAATCGTTGCTTTATGTAAAAGCAGAGGTTTTATATTTCCAGGATCAGAAATATACGGAGGACTTGCTAACTCATGGGATTATGGCCCATTAGGAGTAGAATTCAAAAATAATGTTAAGAAGGCTTGGTGGAAAAAGTTTGTTCAAGAAAGTCCTTATAATGTAGGAGTTGATTGTGCAATATTAATGAATCCAGAAGTTTGGGTTGCATCAGGGCATGTTGGTGGATTCTCAGATCCTTTAATGGATTGTAAAGAATGTAAATCAAGATTTAGAGCAGATAAGTTAGTTGAAGATCATATGACTGAAAATGGTGTAGAAGTTGCTTGTGCTGATGGATGGACTAATGAAGAATTAATGGAATATATAACTAAGAATAATATAGTTTGTCCTAAGTGTGGAAAAATGAACTACACAGATATAAGAAAGTTTAACTTAATGTTTAAGACTTTCCAAGGAATAACTGAAGATTCAGCTAGTACAGTATACTTAAGACCAGAAACAGCTCAAGGTATATTTGTTAATTTCAAATCAGTTCAAAGAACTTCAAGAAAAAAGGTACCATTTGGTATAGCTCAAATTGGTAAGTCTTTCAGAAATGAAATAACTCCAGGAAACTTTACTTTCAGAACAAGAGAGTTCGAACAAATGGAATTAGAATTCTTCTGTAAGCCAGGTACAGATTTGGAGTGGTTTGGATATTGGAAGGATTACTGCTGGAACTTCTTATTAAACTTAGGAGTTAATTCAGAATGTTTAAGAATGAGAGATCATGGTGAAGAAGAATTATCATTCTACTCAAATGCAACATCAGATATAGAATATTTATTCCCATTTGGTTGGGGAGAACTTTGGGGAATAGCTGATAGAACAGATTATGACTTAAAGAAACATGCTGAACATTCAGGAACAGATATGACATACCTAGATCCAACAACTAATGAGAAATATATACCATATTGTATAGAACCATCATTAGGTGCAGATAGAGTTGCATTAGCATTTTTAGTTGATGCTTATGATGAGGAAGAATTAGAAGGTGGAGATGTAAGAACTGTTATGCACTTACATCCAGCATTAGCTCCATATAAGGCTGCTGTATTACCATTATCTAAAAAATTATCAGAAAAAGCTGATGAAGTTTATTCAATGTTAGCTAAAAACTTTAACATTGAGTATGATGAAACAGGAAGTATTGGTAAGAGATATAGAAGACAAGATGAAATAGGAACACCATTCTGTATAACTGTTGATTTTGAAACTGAAAATGATGGATGTGTTACTATAAGACATAGAGATTCAATGACTCAAGAAAGAGTTAAGATAGAAGAATTAAATGACTTTATTGCAAAAAGTCTAGAGTTTTAGTTTTATAGCGTTAGGATATGTGTTTAGAATAGCATTTCCTAACGCTATTTTGCTTTTATATATTATAAGTTGTTAAATATATAAAGTATTATCAAAGAATAAATTTAATATAATATAGTGCAGCAAGTTAAATTAAAGATAAAATATATAATATTAAAGATAATACTTAAAGCAATAGGAGTATATTTTTATAGAGTAAGTATTTAAGATGTTAAATTATAGAATATAAGAATTTATAATGATATAATTATTTATATGTTGGAAAGAATCAATAATATAAACATAGATAAATATGTATTGTGTATAAGTGTGGAGGCAATTTAATGAAGGATTTTTGTGAATTTAAAAAATTTATTAATGGGAAAAGTGTTGCTGTAGTAGGACTTGGTGTTAGTAACATACCTTTAATTAACTTTTTAGTAAAATTAGGAGCTAATGTAACTGGTTTTGATATGAAAAGTGAGGAAGCATTAGGTGAAGTTGCAGTTGATTTTAAGAAAAAAGGTGTAAAATTAGAATTAGGAGAAAAATATTTAGAGAAATTAACAGGATATGAGGTTGTATTTAAAACACCTTCTATGAGAATTGATTGTGAAGCCTTAGTAAGATCAAAAAAAGAGGGGGCTTATATAACATCTGAAATGGAAGAGTTCGTAAGATATTGCAAAGGAAAAATATATGCAATAACAGGATCAGATGGAAAGACAACAACTACTACAATAATATCTAAGTTATTAGAAGCACAAGGGTATAAAACTTGGGTAGGGGGGAATATAGGGACTCCTTTGTTTTCTAATATAGAAGAAATAGAAGAAAATCACATGGTTGTTTTAGAATTATCAAGCTTTCAACTTATGACTATGAATTTGCCGGTTGATGTAGCTGTTGTTACAAATTTAGCACCAAATCATTTAGATATGCACAAGGATATGCAAGAATATATAGATGCTAAGAAAAATATATTTTTATATCAAAATAATGATAGTGTTTTAGTTTTAAACAGAGAAAATGATATAACTTATGGATTTGAGAGTGAAGCAAAAGGAGAAATAAGAGAATTTTCTTCGAAGAGAGTGCTTAATAATGGAGCATACTTTGATGAAGGAATATTATATCTAGATGGAAATGTAGTTTGTAAAAAAGATGATATAGTTATTAAAGGAATGCATAATGTAGAAAATTATTTGGCTGCATTTGCTGCAACTAAGGATAATGTAGAAATTGAAACTATGAAGAAGGTTGCAGAAAGTTTTGTTGGAGTTGAGCATAGATGTGAGTTAGTAAGAGAAGTTAATGGTGTGAAGTATTATAATGATTCTATTGCATCTAGCCCAACTAGAGCACTTGCTGGATTATTTGCTTTCGAGAGAAAAGTAATATTAATAGCAGGTGGCTATGATAAACATATACCATTTGAGCCTTTAGCTGAAGAAGGTTATCCTTTTATAAAAGAATTAATACTTTTGGGAGATACTAAAGAGTTAATAAAAGAAGTTTTTGATAAACTAATGTTAAATGAAAATATAAATATTCCAATTGTTATGGTGGATTCTTTAGAGGAGGCTGTTAATAAGGCTAAGGAAATATCTGAAGATGGAGATATTGTAACTCTATCGCCTGCATGTGCATCGTTTGATATGTTCCCTAATTTTGCAGTAAGAGGAAATAGATTCAAAGAAATAGTAAATAGTCTATAGATTGAATAATAAATTATAAAAGTTAAATATTAAAGAAAAAGGAAGGGAGAGGTTGTTCTTACTTCCTTTTTTGATTTAAATGTTTAGTAAAGTATAAAGCTTAAGTACAATAATAATACTTATAAATATATAAAAGTTATATGTTTTTAATTTGAAAAAGAGAGTTTTTTTAAGAAAAATGTATCAACATATCCTAGAGTATCATTATAAGTAAAAAAGAGAAAAAAAGAGAAAAAAAGAGAAAACAAAGAATAAAACTTATAAATTTAAATAAAATTTATGTTTATATATTATTAAACGTGTTAATATAAAAAACGTCGTCGGGAACAAATAGTAAATTTGAAGAGTGGCGATAAGGTAACAACACAAAACAAAGCAAAAAAAGTTTTGAAAAAAGTGTTGACAGCCAAAAAGATAAATGATAATATAAATGAGCAGTCAAGTTGATTGCTAAATGATCTTTGAAAATTGAACAGAATATAGTTAAAGTAAACCAGCAATTCTTTTGAGAGTCTTAAAACAAAGACTCAAAGTA
>URGW01000052.1 GCA_900547475.1 uncultured Clostridium sp.
GGAACGAAGTGACTTTCGAAGCTTTAGCTCTTTTTATGGAAAAAACAATATAAATTCTTAACGCAAATTACACAATTCCTGGAGGGTATATCATTAATTTTGGAGTTCCACGTGATGAACAATATTATTCGTTTATGCGTATCTTAAGAGGTGTCTGTATTTATGGATGACGAAATTATGTGCATCAATCCAATAATCTAACAAATCAGGTCTGTATAATAGTACATTTTTTAGAAAAGTATCAAATAAATTTAGTTTTAAAAGTATTTTAATTATATCTTTTGGATAAGGAGTAATTTTTGTATATGCTTTTCTAGGATCAATAACCATTACTTTTTCATTTTTGTCTATAAATATATGAGCATTTCTAATATTAATTCGTTTAAATTTTAATCTTTTTAAATCTTCTATTAATTCAATTAATTCTATAGAAAGTGAGTATGATAATCCATTAGTTTTAAGATATTGGGATAAATTATTTCCTTGTACATATTCTCTAATTACTATATTACTGATTCTAATAATTACGTTAGGAAAAAAACGACTATCTTTAACATTATCAAGTATAGATACTTCATTTTTTGCGGCTTTTATTGTATTAAAGCATTTTAAGGCAAAGCCTTCTGGTGTTAAATACACACTACCTTCAGCTCCAGATCCAAGTAGAACACAATCATTTATTTCTATAAGGTTATTCATAAAATCACTTAAGTTATTGCTTATAATATTATAGTATATGCAGCACAAGTAAAATTTCTCATAAATAAAAATATAATTAGATGTTAAATTATTTAATGTTAGAGTTGAAAATGAAAAACAAAATAGTAAAAGAAAAGAAATAAAAAAGGGCATGCTAGATAGCCGCCCTTTTTATGTATAATTATCTAATAAAATAGAAATATAAAAGAACAATTATACCTAATATAATTCTATACCAACCAAAAACTTTAAAATCATTATTTTTGATATAAGACATTAAGAATTTAATAGCAAGTATTGATACGATAAATGCTACAATCATACCTACTAATAGTATTGTTAACTCGCTTCCTGACATTATAAATCCAGTTTGTAACCCAAATTTAACAAGTTTTAAAGCACTAGCTCCAAACATAACTGGAATAGCAAGGAAGAAAGTGAATTCAGCTGCTACAGTTCTAGATACACCAATTAATAGTGCTCCAACTATAGTTGCACCTGAACGAGATGTTCCAGGGAAAACAGCAGCGATAAGTTGGAAAAGACCTATCATAATTGCAACTGTATAAGTTATTTCAGCTAAGCTATTAATCTTAGGTTTTTTACCTTTATTATAGTTTTCTATAACTATAAATAAAATACCAAATAAGATTAGCATTACAGCTACTGTTGTAGGATTGTAGAATAATGCATTAAGCTGATCATCGAATAAAAGTCCAATAACAGCAGCTGGAACACATGCAATTACTATTTTAAGCCACATTATTAATGTATCTTTTTCTATTTTAATTCCGTTATCATATTTAAAAGGAAATATTTTATTCCAATATAATAAAATAACTGCAAAAATGGCACCAAGTTGTATAACAACTAAGAACATATCCATAAATTCTTTAGAAACATTTAGTTTTAAGAATTCATCAACTAAAATCATATGACCAGTACTACTGATAGGAAGCCATTCTGTAATACCTTCGACAATACCAAGAATTATGGCTTTAATAATTTCTAAAAACTCCATCAAATTACCTCCATTATAAATATATTTAATTTAATCACTTTTCCATTATATAAAATATTAATGATTTATTAAAGGAAAAATAGTAAAATAACATAGAATTTTAATAAAAATAAACAGTAAATTATTAGTAAGGTGTATATAAATTTTCATTGATGTATATACATTAGTAATATTGTAGTGTAATATTATTAATATATATATAAGTGAAAAGTGGAGGAAGGTTTATGAAGAAATTATTAGTGGTAATTGATTATCAAAATGATTTTGTTAATGGTTCTTTAGGATTTAAAAAAGCAGAAGAATTAGAAGATGGTATATATAATAAAGTTAAAAAGTACTTAAATGAAGGACATAGTGTAGTTTTTACATATGATACTCATACAAAAGAATATTTAAATACAAGAGAGGGCAAAAATTTACCGGTATTTCATTGTATAATAAATACGGAAGGTCATGAATTATATGGAAAGTTAAAAGAGTTTAAAGAAGATTCAAATACTATCCATATAAATAAATATTCTTTTGGGATTTCTCCGCAAGATATGATTAAATTAGTTGAAAGAATAGGAGAAGATATAGAATATATTGAAATAATTGGTGTTGTAACTAACATATGTGTAATAAGTAATGTAGTAACACTCCAATCACAATATATAAATGCAGATATTTTAGTAGATGCATCTTTATGTGCTAGCTTTGATGAGGAGTTACATGAAAAAGCTTTAGATGTAATTGAATCATTACAAGTTGAGATAATAGATAGAGATATTTAAATTAGTAATTGTTTAAGATTAATTAAAAAATAGTATAAAAAAGGAATGTCAATAAGACATTCTTTTTTGGTTGCGGGGATAGGACTTGAACCTATGACCTTTGGGTTATGAGCCCAACGAGCTACCAGCTGCTCCACCCCGCGATATTAAATATTTTATAACTATATTATTAGTATAAACCTTAAAATTTATACAGTCAATATTAAAATACAAAAAAAGGAAAAAACTCTTTCGTTAAAGATACATAATATTTTTTATTTTTTAAATACTATTAAAGAGTGAAAAATTTATTTGGTAAAAACTTAAAACATAATATAATTTAAGCAATTAATGAAAGAG
This sequence comes from uncultured Clostridium sp., assembly GCA_900547475.1. GTDB lineage: Bacteria > Bacillota > Clostridia > Clostridiales > Clostridiaceae > Clostridium. The sequence goes on from URGW01000052.1 coordinate 2,833, forward strand.
AGGGAAAACTATGAGAAAAATGAAGACCATGGATGGAAACACTGCTGCTGCTTATGTTTCATATGCATTTACAGAAGTAAGTTCAATTTATCCAATAACACCTTCATCTCCTATGGCAGAGCATGTAGATGAATGGGTTGCTCAAGGGAAGAAAAATATTTTTGACCAAACAGTAAAAGTTATAGAAATGCAATCAGAGGCTGGTGCAGCAGGAGCTCTTCATGGAATATTACAAAGTGGTGCATTAGGAACTACATATACAGCTTCACAAGGGTTATTATTGATGATACCTAACATGTATAAAATGGTTGGAGAAAGATTACCAGCAGTTATTCATGTTGCAGCAAGGGCATTGGCAACATCTTCATTAAGTATTTTTGGAGATCATCAGGATGTTATGGCAGCAAGAGCAACAGGGTGTGCAATGTTATCAGAGGGGTCTGTACAAGAGGTAATGGATTTATCACCAGTAGCACACTTAACAGCTATTAAAGGAAGAATGCCTTTTGTTAATTTTTTTGATGGATTTAGAGTATCTCATGAAATTCAAAAGATAGAATTATTAGAATATGATGAATTAAAGAAGCTTATAGATTATGATGCACTTGATAATTTTAGAAAAAATGCATTAAATCCAAATCATCCAGTTACAAGAGGAACAGCTCAAAATCCAGATGTTTATTTTCAATTATGTGAATCTTTAAATAAATATTATGATGATATTCCTACACTAGTTGAAGAATATATGAGTAAGATTACAGAATTAACAGGAAGAGAATATCATTGTTTTGATTATTATGGTGATCCCGATGCTGATAGAGTTATTGTATCTATGGGAGCTGTAAGTGAAGTTATAGAAGAAACTATAGATTATTTAAGAAATAAGGGAGAAAAGGTTGGACTAATTAAAGTTAGATTATATAGACCTTTCAGCATAGAAAGATTATTAAATACTATGCCAAAGTCTGTTAAGAAAATAGCAGTTTTAGATAGAACTAAAGAACCAGGATCAATTGGAGAACCTTTATATTTAGATGTACTAAGAGCTGTTAGTGAAATGGATAATGCACCTAAAGTAATTGGCGGTAGATATGGTTTAGGATCTAAAGATCCATATCCTTCTGATATTGTAGCAATATATGAAAATTTAAATAGTGAACATCCTAAGAATAGATTTACAATTGGAATAGAAGATGATGTAACTAATCTATCATTACAACCAAATAAAGAAATAGATGTAGCTATAGAAGGAATAACATCATGTAAATTTTGGGGACTGGGTTCTGATGGTACAGTAGGTGCAAATAAGAATGCTATAAAAATAATAGGTGATCATACTAATATGTATGCTCAAGGGTATTTTGCATATGACTCTAAAAAATCAGGTGGAATTACTATTTCACATTTAAGATTTGGAAAGAATCCTATAAAATCTCATTATGAAATAGATAAAGCTGATTTTGTAGCATGCCATAATCAATCTTATGTATATTCATATAATGTACTTGAGGGATTAAGAACAAATGGAGTATTTGTATTAAATACTATTTGGAATGAAGAGGAATTAAATGATAGATTACCTGCTGAAATGAAGAGGTATATAGCTACAAATAATATTAATTTTTATACAATTAATGCAGTTAAGATAGCACAAGAAATAGGGCTTGGTGGAAGAATTAATATGATAATGCAAGCTGCTTTCTTTAAGCTTGCTAATATAATACCAGTTGATGAAGCTATTAAATATTTAAAAGATGCTGTAGTAACATCTTATGGTAAAAAAGGTGAAAAAGTTGTAAGTATGAACTATGCAGCAATTGATAAAGGCCTTGAATCAGTTGTAAAGATAAATGTTCCTGATAATTGGAAAGATGCGAAAGATGATAAAGTTGAAGATAAGCTATCTGTTCCAGACTTTGTTAGAGAGATATGTATACCTATAAATAAACTTCAAGGTAATAATTTACCTGTTTCAGCCTTTGTAAATAATAAGCTTGAAGATGGAACATTCATGCATGGAACTACAGCATATGAAAAAAGAGGAATTGCTGTTAATGTACCACAATGGATACCAGAAAATTGTATTCAATGTAATCAATGTTCATATGTATGTCCACATGCATGTATAAGACCATTCTTATCAACTGAAGAAGAAGTGAATAATGCTCCAGAAGGGTTTAAGAAGTTGAAGGCAAATGGAGTTAAAAGTGAAAAACCATATTTCTATACAATAGGGGTAACTCCATTAGATTGTACAGGATGTTCAAATTGTGCAGAGGTTTGTCCAGCGCCTGGAAAGGCATTAATAATGAAACCATTTGATTCACAACATGATCAAATAGAGGCTTGGAACTTTGCTGTAGAAGAAATTAAAAACAAAAAGAATCCTATGAATAAAAATACTGTTAAAGGTAGTCAATTTGAACAACCACTTCTAGAGTTTTCAGGAGCATGTGCAGGGTGTGGGGAAACTCCATATGCTAAATTAGTTACTCAATTATTTGGAGATAGAATGGTAATTGCTAATGCAACAGGATGTTCTTCTATTTGGGCATCTTCAGGTGCTGCAACTGCATATACAAAGAATCAAAATGGACATGGACCAGCATGGGCTAACTCATTATTTGAAGATAATGCAGAGTATGGATTTGGAATGTTCATGGGGGTTAAAACAATAAGAGAAAGAATAGCCTCAAATATTAAGAAAGCATTAGATGAAAATTTATGTGCTAGCGCAAAAGAAGCAATGGAGGATTGGTTAAACAATAAAGATGTAGGTGATGGTTCAAGAGAAAGAGCAGAAAAGCTTGAATCTGCTTTACAAGGTTGTAGTGATGAAATTGCAAAGGAAATATTAAAAGATAAAGAGTTCTTTATTAAGAGATCACAATGGATATTTGGTGGAGATGGTTGGGCATATGATATTGGATATGGTGGATTAGATCATGTTCTTGCTAGCAATGAAGATGTCAATGTTCTTGTATTTGATACAGAAATTTATTCTAATACTGGAGGTCAAGCGTCTAAATCAACTCCAACTGCAGCAATTGCAAAATTTGCAGCATCAGGTAAGAGAACTAAGAAAAAGGATTTAGGAATGATGGCAATGAGCTATGGATATGTATATGTAGCTCAAGTATCTTTAGGAGCAGATAAGAATCAAACTATAAAGGCTATTGCAGAGGCAGAGGCATATAACGGACCATCATTAATAATTGCTTATGCACCATGTATTAGCCATGGAATTAAGAATGGTATGGCTAACACTCCTGATGAACAAAAGAAAGCAGTAGCTTGTGGATATTGGCATCTTTATAGATATAATCCAGATCTTAAAGGAGAAAAGAATCCATTTATTTTAGACTCTAAAGATCCAAAAGCAGATTTCAAAGATTTCTTAATGGGAGAAGTTAGATATGCATCTTTGGCTAAAGTATTCCCAGAATTAGCAGAAGAATTATTTGCTAAGACAGAGAAGGATGCTAATGAAAGGTTAGAAAATTATAAGAGGTTAGCACAAGATTAATAAAAGTATTTATTTAGTATTAAAGAGCTAGTTTTATAAACTAAGCTCTTTAATTTTTTTATTAAATTTATCATAAACAGTTTTTACTATATACGGTTCATTACAATGAATATTAAGTTCATCAATTGGTATCCATTTAACGCCACTAGTCTCTTTTTCATTAATAATTAGCTCATCATTTTCGTTTGCCTCTAAAAGATAAGCAATAGATAAGTGTAAATGAGAAGAGATATATTTATTATTTTTTATATGACCATTAACATTTAAAACATCTAATCCTAAAATTTCATTCATAACAGGATTAACATTTTTAAGGCCAGTTTCCTCCTTAGCTTCTTTAATAGCTACATGAAGTAAGTTACAGTCGCCATCAGCATGTCCACCAGTCCATGCCCAACTTTGATATATATTATGATAAATCATTAATACTTTACTTCGCTCTTTATTAACAATATATCCTGAACTAGTTATATGAGCTATTGTATTTTCTCTAGTTAATATATTATCAAATTTATTTATACACTCCATAATTAAATCCTTATCTTTAACTTCTTGATCATTATATGGAATATAATTTTTAATAGATTCAATCCAATTCATAATTCTCAACCTTTCTAAATTTTAAATATAATAAATATAATATCATAGATAGTAAAAAAATGAAGTACATTATTGGATTATAATAAATGTTGGTTTAGAATTAATATATAATATAACAATGGAGGGAAGTAGTTAAAATGGATAATAATACGAAATGGGTAAATGAAGTTAAAATAAATAGAACTTTGGAAGCTTTAAGAAAAAACAATATGGAAAGTTTTTTAATTAATACACATGAGGAATTGATTAATAAGATAGAAGAGTTAGTGGATGCAAATAGTAAAGTTAGTTTTGGTGGGTCTATGACACTATTTGAGACAAAGGTTATGGAACATTTAAGAAGCGGAAGATATGAATTATTAGATAGATATAAAGAAGGATTAACTCAAAAAGAAATAAAGGAAATGTTTAGAGAGAGTTTCTTTTGTGATGCTTATTTTACAAGTACTAATGCAATAACTGAAGATGGTGAATTATATAATGTAGATGGTAATGGAAATAGAGTTGCTGCAATGCTTTATGGACCTGATAAGGTAATAGTTGTTGCAGGAGTAAATAAAATAGTAAAGGATATTAATGAAGCGATTTCTAGAGTAGAGAATTTTGTAGCTCCAGCAAATGCAAAAAGATTAAATAAGAAAACGCCATGTACAGTTACTGGAAAATGTATAAATTGTAGTAGTCCTGAAAGAATTTGTCGTGAATATACAGTAATAAGAAAGCCTGTGCCAAATAGAATTTTTATATTATTGTTAAATGAAAATTACGGATATTAAATAATGAAAATGAGGACAAGATACTGTTATATGTATCTTGTCCTCATCAGTTTAAAGCTTGTCTATAAGTTGATAATTATCATGGATATTCTAAGATTTGAACAGTAACGTTTCTTCTTCCCCATGATATACACTCTTCGTTAGTATTAAGGAATACATCTATAATATTTCCTTTAATGGCTCCACCAGTATCAGCAGCGATTGCAAGGCCATATCCTGATACATAAACTTTTGTACCAAGTGGAATTACATTAGGATCAACGGCAATAGTACTAATGCCATCAGGATTTCTAACAGGTTTTAATCCAGAAGCCGTAATTCCATGACCATAATAAGCAGTAGATTCCATAGTTAATGTTTTAATTACAGTACCAATTTCAGTGCTAGTTGTTGGCACTATAGGTTTATTAAGTTCAGATATTCTTGATTCAGCGTTACTAATCCCTTCTTTAGCCATATTAATAATTGTTGAGCTATTTAATAATGGAATATAAGAATTTAAGGTATCAATAGCATTTTGCAATTCAGATACAGAATCAGTTTCTGAGTTGGCAATAGATAAAGGTTTTGAAATTAAAGTTTTTTCATTTTCTTCTATAACAGCAAAAACTGCTTCTTTTTCTGCATTTAGTTTATCAGAATATTCTTCTTGTTCTTGTTTCTTTTCTTCAACTACTTTTAAGTCATTTTCTATAGTTGCTTGTAAAGTTTTTAACTCGTTATTTTTACTACTTAAAGTGTCTATATCTTTATTTAATGAATCTTTTTTCTCATTTATATCACTAAGAATTTCTTTATCAGTAGAAATTATTTTAGATATAGATTGAATTCTAGAAAATAAATCTGAAATACTAGTTGATGTTATAATACTAACTATCATATTTGAAGATATATTAGTCTTGTACATATTTCTTACTCTGTTATCTAGAATTATTTGAGCTTGTTCGATTTCCTCTTTTGTTTGTTCTAATTTAGCCTCTGTAGATTGAATTTGAGTTTCAATAGAATTAATAGCTTCTTTGTTTTCAGCAAGTTGAGAATTAATAGTAGCTATTTCGTTGTTCAATTCTTCTATCTTAGAGTCTAAATCTAAAATTTCACTATCAAGTTCTTTATATTTTGATAAATTTTTATTGATTGTATCTTGTGGTGTAGTAGCATATGTTGGAATAGTACCTAGAGAAGATAATAATATTAATATTGCTAAAACACAAGATATATATTTTTTAAACAGAAACATTCACCTCCATGATAAAATTTAAAAGTATAATGTTTAATTATATATACTATAGATAATTTTATATGTCAAATTTCTTGCATATTAATGTAATTTATGAGATATTATAATAATTTAAATGTATATATTGTAAATATAAATATATTATAACATAAATATTTGGAAAAAAATAGAAAGAAAATTGAAACATTAAAAAAACTAATATAAAATTAAAATATGGTAATGATTTTTACTTTGGAGGTAAATAATGAAAAAAATATATTATGAAGATCAATATGTAAAAGAATTTGTTGCTGAAATAACAGATATAGTAAATAAAGAGAATTTATATTATGTAAAATTGGACAAAACAGCTTTCTTCCCAGGTGGGGGAGGTCAACATTGTGACTTAGGATATATAGATAATCATAAAGTTATTAATGTTATCGAAGAAAATGGAGAAATATATCATATAACAGAAACAAAGCCAATAAAAATACATAGAGTAAATTGTAAAATTGATTGGAATAGAAGATTAGATGGTATGCAACAACATTTAGGACAACACATTTTATCAGGTTGTTTTTTTAATTTATTTAATGCTAATACAATAAGTGTTCATGTAGGCAAGGAAATAAGTACTGTAGATATTCAAGGGTATCTAGATGAGGAAACTATAAGAAAAGCAGAAAAAATGGCAAATGAAATAATACAAGAAAATATAAAGGTTGAATTTTTAATACCAGCTAAAAAGGATTTAAAAAAATTAAATTTAAGAAGAGATTTACCTAATACAAATGAACAAATAAGAATAGTTAAAATAGGAGATTTAGATATTAATGCATGTTGTGGGGTACATCCTAGTAGAACATTAGATGTTCAAGCAATAAAAATTAAAAGGTGGGAAAAACATAAAGGTGCTACAAGAATTGAATATTTAGCAGGAAAAAGAGCAATAAATGATTATTTTAAGAAAGATGAGTTTAGAAATAGAATTTGTAGATTTTTAAATTGTGGCGAAGATGATGCAATAAATTCAATAAATAAGCTTTCAGATGATTTAAAAAAATTATTAGATGAGAATAGACAAATTAAAACAGAAATTTCTGAATATCAAATTAAAGATATGATAAAAGAAGCAAAAGAAGTGGGGAATATATATGTAGTAACCCAAATATATGATGGTGGGGATATAAAGTATATATCTAAAGTTGCAGAGAAAATTACATTAAATGATAATATGGTTGTATTGTTTGCAATAAAATCTGCAGATAAAGCAAATTTAATATTTGCAGCTTCTAAAAATATTAATAATATATCAATGAGTGATTTATTAAAAGATGCAATAAGTCTAATTGATGGTAAAGGTGGAGGAAGTAAGTTTATGGCCCAAGGTGGTGGTAAAAACTCTAGTAACCTTCAAGGGGTAATGGAGTATGCTTTACGTAAAGTAAGCATTATATAAAAATTACTACCAATATAATAGTTTTTGATGAGTGAGATAATTAAATATTTTTTACTTGTGAAAAAGAAATCAAGAAGTCAAATCCTTAATTAAATAATAGCAAATATTTTTATAATTCATATAATAAATTATAAAAATATTCAAAGGAGATATAATTATGGACAGAAGATTTTTTGAAAATGATAATGTAGAAGACTTGTCTAAAAATGAAAGTCAAAAGAATTTTCAAAAAATAGACGAAGAAGATGAAGTTTTAAAGGAAAATTATATGTGGAGTGATGAAGAGGATGATTTTTCATCAGAAACAGATTTTAATGTAATGAGTAAGTATACTGAATCATATGAAGAGGATAATTTATATTATGATGCTCATGCTAATGAAACAGAAGAAAGTGAAAGAGGAGAGAACTATAGTAGTTTAGAGGAAAATACAGTAATGGAAGTTAATTGTCAATGTGATGATGAATACTCAGATTCAGAGTACTGTGAAACTTCAGGAGATAAATTTAATTGCAATTATCAATATTGTGATTCATCTGATAATACAAGTTCAAGTGATGATACAACCTCAAGCTATTGTACAAGTGCAGATCATAAGTGTGACTGTGATTATCAATATTGTGATTCAGACGAAGATTATGATTGCAATTATCAATACTGTGATTCAGAAGAAGATTATAAATGTAATTGCTATGAATCAAATCCATATTCTAGCTCAGATAAACCTTCTAGCTGCAATGATAGTTATAGTAATACATTTGATGAAGATAAAAGATATAGAGAAAACAAAGAATCTTATTTAAAAGGAAAAAAAGAAGGATATAATGCAGGATATGAAGCAGGAGCAAGAGATGCAATAAGAGCTGCATATAGGGCTGGATATAAGCGTGGATTAAGAGCGGCAGGTTATAGAATTTAATATTATGATTATAGAAAACGGTAATTACTTTGTAATTGCTGTTTTTTTATGAAATAAAATATCAATTATATATTAGAATAAATGATGATTATATAGGGAAAATAAAGATAATAGTAAAAAGTATAATTTTATTTCAAGGATAATTTAGGAGGATAAATTTGATGAAAGTTAAATTTAGAACAGTACTATATTTATTGTTGATAAGTCTTTTTATAGGATGTAATGAAGTTAACAATAAAATAAATGAAGGATCTAGTGAAATTGAAAGAAATGAAGGAAAGGATGACTTCCAAGAAACATTAACGATTGCAAATGAAGAAGAATTAGCAATAGCACTAAAAGAGGATTATAGAATAACTATAAAAAATGATATTGAGACTAATAATGAACTAATAATGGAAGGGGATTTTTCAAAAACAGACACTACAGAAGGGAATAAAGTTAGTCATATAGGTAGAGAATTAAATTTATTTTATATAGATAAAAGAAATAATGTTATTAATAGTTATACTTTAAGTGTTCCTAAGTTAATTATAAAAAGTAATGATACAACCATAAGGGGAGGGAAGATTAAAGGAGATATATACGTTGAAAGTGATGGATTAATATTAGATGATACTAAAGTTGAAGGAAATCTTTATTTTAAAAATAAAAATAATGAAGATTCTTTTAAATTACAAAATACAGCTAGTGTATCAGGAAATATAGAAGTTGAATAAATTATTATGAATTTAGTAATAGTTAATTTTGGTTATATATAAGAATATATTTTAAGTTTAATTACATAAGTATATATTAGATATAAAAAATAGATTTTTGTAAATAATTTAAATTAGCAAAATTATTTTTATTATGGAGGTTAAAATGATGGATGAAATAAAAAAAGTTTTACTATTTGGAGTGGGAGCTGTAGCAAGCACATATGAAAAGGCAACAGAAGTAGTAGATGATCTTGTGAAAAAAGGAAAAATAACAATAGATGAAGGAAAGGAATTGGGGGAGGAGTTGAAAAGAACATTTAAAGAAAAGACAAAGGAAAAGGAAGAATTGTTAAATGAAGGTAGAAATAATATAAGTAATATGGAAATTAGTAATTATGTTTTAAGAGATGAGTATGAAATGTTAAAAGCTAGAGTATATAAGCTGGAAAAGTTAGTAAATAAGGAAGATGAAAAATAAAAGCTTATATTGGAGGTAAGTAATGGAGGGGAATTCTGTTAATAGATTTAAAGAAATATTAAAAGTATTTACTAATTATGGATTAGAATATCTTTTAGGTAAAAAAGAAGATAAAATAAAAAATTCCCCTTCAAATCTTAGAAAAGCATTTGAGGAACTAGGACCAACATTTATTAAAATTGGTCAAATACTAAGCACAAGACCAGAATTAGTTAATGAAGAGTATATAGTAGAGCTATCAAAGTTACAAGATAATGTCCCAGCAGAAGATTTTGAAGAAATGGCTAAAGTGTTTTATAATGAATTTTCTAAAAAAATAGAAGAGGAATTTTTATTTATAGACAAGAATCCCATAGCCTCAGCTTCTATAGCCCAAGTATATAGAGGTATATTAAAGAATGGAAATAAGATAGTAATAAAAATTCAAAGGCCTAATATTAAAGAAAAAATGGATATGGATTTTGATATTTTATTAAGTTTAATAGGAAAAGTAAGTAAAATATTTAAAGATTCTGTAGTTAATCCTAAAGAAATCTTATTAGAGATTAAAGCAGCTACTGAGAAAGAGTTAAATTTTAATTTTGAAGCTGAAAATATAGAAAAATTTAAATACTTAAATAAAGATATACGATGTATATATGCGCCTTATGTAATAAATGAGTATACAGGAAGTAAAGTTTTAACATTAGAGAGTATACAGGGATTTAAAATTAATGATAGGGAATCTATTGAGATACTAGGTTATGACAAAGAAGATATATCAAGAAAGTTAGTACTTTCATACTTTAAACAAGTATTAAAAGATGGTTTTTTTCATGGAGATCCTCATCCAGGAAATATATTAATAAGAAATGGACAAATATGTTTTATTGATTTTGGAATTGTTGGAGAGTTATCTGATGAAAAGCAACGTGAATTAAATAGTGCTATTGTAGCTATTGCAAATGAGGATATAGATAAATTAACTGATTTTGTTATTAGTATAGGAATAAAGAGTGGAAAAGTTGATAGAGAAATTCTATATAAAGATATAGAGTATATTTTCAGAAATTATTATACAACATCTTTAAAGAATATAAAAATATCAGTTTTATTTCAAGAAATATCATATATTGTAAAAAGAAATAACTTAAGATTAGCAAGTGACTTTACTATGCTTATAAGAACTATGGTAATTGTTGAGGGGTTAGTAAAAGAACTTTCTCCGGAGCTTAATATTATAAGTTTAGTTATTCCATATGTTAAAGATTATTATAAGGAATATTTCTTATCACAATTTGATGCTAATGACTATTTATTAAAAGGTTATAAACTAACAAGAGATACTTTAAATATACCATCAAAGATTGTAGCTTTATCAGATACATTGATTAAAGGAAGAGGTAAAGTGAATATTGTACTAGAGGATAAGGAAAAATATATAAATGTATTAAATAAAATGGTTAATAGATTAGCCTTTGCTTTGGTTATAGCAGGAATGGTTGTTGCATCATCTTTAATAATTAATAAAAATCCAGAGCCTAAAGTATATGGAATATCAGTTATTGGAATGGGAGGATATTTTGTTTCTGCAATTTTAGGGTTATGGTTGTTAATATCAATAATTAGATCTGGAAGTTTAAAATAAATATTATGTGTATATAGTGATTTTAATATTGCTAATATAATTTTTAATTAGAGTAAATACTATATTAGAAGTAATGTAAGAAAGGGGAGTTAAAATGCATTATAAAAAGGAGTACTCAGATGTATTAAAAGAAGTAGAAAGCACAATAAATGGTATATCAGAAGAGGAAGCTAAAAATAGATTAGCAAAAAGTGGTCCTAATGAATTGAAAGAGTCTGACAAAGTGCCTATATGGAAAATGCTTCTAGAAAGCTTTAAAGATCCTTTAGTAATAATACTACTTATTGCAGCGATTGTACAAATATTTTTAGGAGAATTTGTTGAATCTATTATTATATTTGTTGTAGTAATTTTAAATTCTGTACTAGGTGTAACACAAACAAGAAAGGCGGAAAGTTCCTTAGATAGTTTGAAAAAATTATCATCACCTAATGCTAAAGTACTTAGAGATGGAAAGAAAAAAACTATTCCAGTTAGAGATATAGTAGTAGGAGACATAGTGTTTTTAGAGGCTGGAGATTATATACCAGCAGATGGAAGGATAATAGAAGCACAAACCCTTAAAGTAGTTGAAGGAATGTTAACTGGTGAAGCAGAAGCTGTTCTAAAGCATAGTGACAAAATAGGAGAAGAGGTTGGAATTGGAGATCAAAGAAATATGGTTTTCAGTGGTGCTACAGTTGTTTATGGAAGAGGAACTTTAGTAGTTACAGCAACTGGTATGAATACAGAAGTAGGAAAGGTAGCTACATTATTAGAAACTGCAGGAAATAAGCAAACACCTTTGCAAACTAAGCTTGATGAATTTGGTAAAAAGCTAGGAATAATAATAATGAGTTTAGCAGTTTTAATTTTTATAATTCAAGTAATTAGAGGATATATTTCAGGTCAAAATATGAGTGCTTTAATATTTGATTCATTTATGTTTGCCATAGCAGTTGCAGTTGCAGCTATACCAGAAGCGCTATCTTCAATAGTAACTATTGTACTTGCAGTAGGAACAAAAGATATGGCAAAGAAACAAGCTATAATAAGAAAATTACCTGCAGTAGAAACTTTAGGATCAACTAGCGTTATTTGTACAGATAAGACAGGGACATTAACTCAGAATAAAATGACTGTTGTTGATTTCTTTATGTATGGAGTTAATAAAGAGTCAGTTGATGAAAAAGAAAATGATTCTGATCAAGTTGAAGCAATAAATTTATCATCTACATTATGTAATGATTCCGAAATAACAGAAGCAGGAAAAGAAATTGGGGATCCAACAGAAATTGCACTTCTTCACTTTGCAGGTAAAAGAGGAATAGACTATAAGGATCTTAGAGAAAAATATGATAGATTAAGCGAAATACCTTTTGATTCAGATAGAAAGTTGATGTCTACGGTAAATTCTATCAACGGAGATGCAATTATGTTTACTAAAGGAGCTCCAGATGTTGTTTTTTCAAGATCAAAATATGCATTAAATGATGGTGAAGTAGTAGAAATAGATGATAAGATTATAGAGCAGTATAAAAAAGTTAATGAGGAATTTTCTAATAGAGCATTAAGAGTATTAGCTTTTGCTATAAAAGATGTTCCAGATGATAATTTTGTTCCTTGTTTAGAGGATGAAGTAGAAATGACTTTAGTTGGATTAATGGCAATGATAGATCCACCAAGAGAGCAAGTTTATGATGCGGTAAAAGAAGCTATTGGTGCAGGTATAAAGACAGTAATGATAACAGGAGACCATAAAACAACAGCTTCAGCAATTGCAAGAGAAATTGGAATAATGGCGGAAGATGATATATCTTTAACAGGTCAAGAACTAGATGCACTATCAGAAACAGAACTTAAAAATAAACTAGAGCATATTACTGTATATGCAAGAGTTTCACCAGAAAATAAAATACGTATAGTTAAGGCTTGGCAAGAAAAGGGTTATATTACAGCAATGACTGGTGATGGTGTTAATGATGCACCGGCATTGAAGCAAGCAGATATAGGTATTGGTATGGGAAGTGGTACTGATGTTGCAAAAGATGCATCAGCAATGATTTTAACAGATGATAATTTCTCAACAATAGTATCTGCTATAGAGGTAGGAAGAACAGTTTATAGTAATATTAAAAAGGCAATCACATATCTGTTTGCAGGAAATTTAGGAGCTATAATTGCAATATTATTTGCTGTATTTGTAAATTGGCCAAATCCGTTTACTGCATTACAATTATTATTTATAAATTTAATAAATGACTCATTACCAGCAATAGCTTTGGGGTTAGAGGCATCAGAGCCGAATATAATGAAAGAAAAGCCAAGAGATATAAATGAAGGGATACTTGCTGGAGGAACATTAAAGGATGTTGTTTTAAGAGGTTGTATTATTGGAGTTATAGTAATATTAGCTCAATATATAGGAAATTCACATTCGCCAGAACTTGGAGCTGCAATGGCTTTCTCTACAGTAACTTTAGCAAGAATATTTCAAACATTACCAGCTAGATCGAATTATATGCCAGTATTAAAATTAGGATTATTTAAAAATAAATATGCAATTGGAGCAATAGTAGTATGTTTATGTTTATATTCTATTGTATTGATACCAGGAGTAAGGGGAATTTTTAATATTCCAGAAACTTTTGGATGGGTACAGTTTGGAATATGTTTAGGTTTTTCTATACTAGCAGCATTAATAATGGATTTAACCAAATTTTTTAATAAAATAAAATAATAAATTTAAATAAAAATAAGGAAGATGTTTAATTAAAGTGGTACCTATGTCAAGGACATTTTAAAAAAGAGAGTTAAGAAGCTAAAAGCTGATTTCTGTATTTAACAGGA
>URGW01000053.1 GCA_900547475.1 uncultured Clostridium sp.
GGAATCAATTATATAAATTCTAGGTGAAAATTTCACGTTTCCTGGAAAATAAATATTTCATTTTTTCGCTTACACGTAACGAACAATTTAGTTAATGTATTTGTTTAGGAAGGTTTCTATGGTTTCCCAATAGAGTTTTGGATTAACGTAACTAGCTTTAGCATGAGCTGCACCAGGAATAATTAATTTTTCTTTTTCAACTGGTGAAGCATTATAAAGTTTATCAAGCATAAAGAAAGGTACAAATCCATCTTTATCACCATGAATAAAAAGTGTTGGTGTTGTTGATTTTTTTAATTGTTTAATAGGAGATGCTTCACTAATAAAATATCCAGCTCGCAATTTACAAATAATACTTGCAACATGCATCAGTGGAAATGATGGTATTTTAAATAATGCTTTTAACTGATAAGAAAATTGATTCCAAGTAGAAGTGTATCCACAATCCTCTATTATTGCCTTAACATTTCTAGGTAGATTCTCACCAGAAGCGTTCATAACAGTTGCAGCACCCATAGAAACACCAAAAAGAACAATTTGAGCCCCTTTATAAGTATTAGCAATATAATTTGTTAGATCAACAATATCAAGTCTTTCATGCCATCCCATTCCTATATAAGTTCCTTGACTTTTTCCATGACCTCTTAAATCCGGAATTATAATATTATAGCCCATCTCATAAAATTTTTGAGCATATGAAGCCATATACTTACCTTGAGAAGTATAACCATGAACTGCAATAACCCATTTATTAGAATTACTTTTATTTTTTATTATGTAGTTATGTAATCTTAAATCATCTTCAGATTTAAGAAATAAATCTTCATAGTTGCTATATTTAATAAACCATGTACTACTATCATTATTGGAAACACCACTAGTTTCATTTTGTTTTGTTTCTTCATCATTATTACTTTTAAATATTAAATCTTTAGGGTATTTTGGGTTTATACCTAAGTTATACAAGTAATTTCCGCCATAGTAAATTACTATTATTAAAGATATAAATATAATACATAATAAAATTATTATGATTTCTTTCATTAACTCACCTCTAAAATGGAATTTTTATATTAATTATATCACTAAATAAGGACAGGTATATGTTAAAAAATATTTAAAAGTAAATAGTTTTGATATTTAAATAATGATTAATCTAAAATTAAAAGGTTAAAATTATCAATAGGATTTAACCTTACTTTTTATAGATAAAGAATTATAAATGATGTACAATATTATGGGACAATGAAATATACTGTTAAAAGTGAGTAATAAAAATCAATTTAAGATAAGGAGATTTTAGATGTTATTAAGTGAAATATTAAGAAATTCAAATCTAGATTATACTGCTACAAATGAAATAGATTATACAAAAATAGATGTTATAGATATTACAAGGGATACAAGACAAGTAATAGAAGGAAGCCTTTTTATTGCTGTTATAGGATTAAAAGTAGATGGACATGATTTAATAAATGATGCTATAGAAAAAGGAGCAAAAGTAATTGTTCATAGTAAAGATATAAGTGATATTAAAGAAGGAGTTGCTTACATAAGAGTAAGTGATACAAGAGAATGTATGGCTATTATTGCAAAGACGTTTTTTAATATACAAGATAGCGATTTAACCTTCTTAGGGGTAACAGGAACTAACGGAAAGACTACATCAACATATATGATGAAACATATATTAGAGCATGCAGGAAACAAGGTTGGACTTATAGGAACTATAGCAAATTATATTGGAGATAAGATGATTCCAACATCTATGACAACTCCAGAAGCTATAGAACTATTTAGGCTTATTAAAGATATGAGAGAAGCTGGTTGTAAATATTGTTTAATGGAAGTATCATCTCATGCTTCTGCAATGGGAAGAGTAGAAGGGTTAAACTTTAGCAGAGGAATGTTTACAAACTTAACTCAAGATCATATGGACTATCATAAGACATTTGAAAATTATTATAATGCAAAATTTAAGTTTATAAAGGGTGCTAAAACTACTGTTATAAACTATGATGATCAATATGGAAAGAAAATGTTAGATACATTACATGATAGCAGCAAAGATGATGAGGTAGTTACTTCTTATGGAGTAGATAATGGATTTGTTAAAGCTAAAAATTTAGATTTACAAGCTAATGGTTCAACTTTTGATTTATATATTGGTGAAGAATTTAAAGGGAGAGTTAAACTTCATATAGCAGGACTTTATAATATTTATAATGCTTTAGGTGTTATAGGAATGTTAGTAGTAGGTGGATATGTGTCTGTAGAAGATGCTATAAAAGCATTTGATACTATGAAAGCTGTTGATGGAAGATGTGAAAGAGTTTATCACGATAAGATGGAATGTACAGTTGTAGTTGACTATGCACATACTCCAGATGCACTTGAAAATATTTTAAAGACAATGAAGGATGTTGCTAAAGGTAAAATAATATCTGTATTTGGTTGTGGTGGAGATAGAGACAAGACTAAGAGACCGATAATGGGAAGTGTAGCAGCTAAATATAGTGATATAACAATAGTAACTTCAGATAATCCAAGAACTGAAGACCCAAGAGCTATAATTGATGATATTATAGTTGGAATTACTGATAGTCATACTGTAATTGAAGATAGAAAAGATGCAATAGAATATGCATGTAAAATTGCTAGTAAAGATGATATAGTTGTTATTGCAGGAAAAGGTCATGAAGATTATCAAATAATTGGCACAACTAAACATCATTTTAGTGATAAAGAAACAGTTATAAATTATTTTAATAGCATTTAATTAAATAATTATTTTTAAAATAGGTATACTTAAAGGTATATCTATTTTTTTGTAAAAATTTTAGAAAAGGAAATGGAAAAATTTTTTTAAAAGCATAGGATAAAAAATAAAAGCTGATATTTTTTAAAATAACATAAAAAATATACAAAAAATAAAAGAAATGTACAAAGATTATTTTGAAAAATTGCTATTATATAATTGTAAATGTTTTAATCATAAAACAAATTATTAAATTATATATTATTAAAAAATAATGAATTTAAGGTGGGATAATTTATTATGGTAAAAAATAATTTAGCTGAAATCTTAAAAAATAGATTTCAAAAAACAATAGAGGAAGCAACAAACGAAGAAGTATATTTAGCATTATTAGAAATGACAAAGGGATGCATTAAAAATAAAGGGACAAATAAAGGAAGCAAAAAACTATATTATATTTCAGCAGAATTTTTAATTGGTAAATTATTATCAAATAATTTAATAAATTTAGGTCTTTATGATGAAGTTAAAGAAGTATTAGCTGACAATGGAAAAGATTTAACTGAAATAGAAGAAATAGAATTAGAACCTTCACTAGGAAATGGTGGATTAGGAAGATTAGCTGCATGTTTCTTAGACTCAATAGCAACTTTAGGGTTAAATGGAGATGGTGTTGGATTAAACTACCACTATGGATTATTCAAACAAGTATTTAAGAATAATAAACAAACTACTGAAAAGAATCCATGGATAACTTCAGAAGGTTGGTTAAATAAATCTAATATTAAATTTGATGTATTATTTGGTGGATTTAAAGTAACTTCAACATTATATGATATAGATGTAACAGGATATAATCAAGCATCAAATAAATTAAGATTATTTGATATAGATTCTATAGATGAAACTTTAGTAGAAGATGGAATAAACTTTGATAAAGAAGATATCAAAAAGAATTTAACATTATTCTTATACCCAGATGATAGTGATGAAGCAGGACATTTATTAAGAATATACCAACAATACTTTATGGTAAGTAATGCTGCACAATTAATTCTTTTAGAAGCAGAAGAAAATGGATATGACTTACATAAGTTACATGAGCATGTAGTTGTTCAAATTAATGATACTCACCCTTCAATGGTTATACCAGAATTAATAAGATTATTAGGGGAAAAGGGTATTGAAATGCAAGAAGCTATCGGTATCGTTACCAAGGCTTGTGCATATACTAACCATACAATATTAGCTGAAGCATTAGAAAAATGGCCAATTGCTTACTTAGAAAAAGTTGTGCCTCAATTAATGCCAATTATCAGAGAGTTAGATAACTTAGTTAAAGCAAAATATGAAGATGAAAGAGTTTATATTATAGATAAAGATGATAGAGTTCATATGGCTCATATGGATATTCACTATGGATTCAGTGTAAATGGTGTTGCAGCACTTCACACAGAAATCTTAGAACAAGAAGAGTTAAGACCTTTTTATGATATATATCCAGAAAAGTTTAACAATAAGACAAATGGTATAACTTTCAGAAGATGGTTAATACACTGTAATAATGAATTAACTAATTATATTACAGAACTTATTGGTGAGGACTTTAAAGCTGATGCAACTAAGTTAGAAGATTTAGCTAAGTATATTGACAATAAAGAAGTATTAGCAAAGCTTGGGGAAATCAAAAAGAACAATAAAATTGCATTAAAGAAATATTTAAAAGATACTCAAGGTCTTGAAATAGATGAAAATTCTATTTTTGATATTCAAATAAAGAGACTTCATGAATATAAGAGACAACAAATGAATGTTTTATATATCATTCATAAATATTTAGATATTAAAGCAGGAAACATTCCAACAACTCCAATTACAATGATATTTGGAGCAAAAGCTGCACCAGCTTATATAATAGCACAAGATATAATCCATACAATTCTTTGCTTACAAGAAATTATAAATAATGATCCAGTTGTTAGCAAGCACTTAAAAGTTGTTATGGTTGAAAACTATAATGTAACTAAAGCTTCTAAGTTAATACCAGCTTGTGATGTTTCAGAACAAATTTCTTTAGCATCTAAAGAAGCTTCAGGAACAGGTAATATGAAGTTTATGTTAAATGGTGCATTAACTTTAGGAACAGAAGACGGAGCTAATGTTGAAATACATGAATTAGTTGGGGATGATAACATCTATATCTTTGGTGAATCAAGTGAGCAAGTAATTGAACATTATAAGAAGGCTGATTATGTTTCAAGAAAATATTATGAAAAAGAAAACATCAAAGAATTAGTTGATTTTATAGTAAGTGATGAAATGTTAAAGGTTGGAGATGAAGTTAACTTAAATAGACTTCACAATGAATTAATAGTTAAAGACTGGTTCATGACATTACTTGATATTGAAGATTATATTAAAACTAAAAATCAAGTATTTGAAGATTATTCAGATAGAGAAACTTGGAATAGAAAAGTTTTAATAAATATCAGTAAAGCTGGATTCTTCTCATCAGATAGAACAATTGCTCAATATAATGAAGATATCTGGAAGTTAAAATAATATAATAAAAATAAGAAAAATAAAGGAGCTTATCATAAATGCAACGGGTTCCGTTTATAGGTGCAAAATGCACTAAATAGACTAAAATCTCAATTAAAATCACATGTGAAATCACACTAAGATTCACATGTGATTTTTCTTATTAAATTGTTTATATTGATTATTTTAGGGAATAATTATAATATAAAATTGATTAAAAATCACATAGTAAATCACAGGGTAAATCACATATAAAATAAAAAAATAATAGTTTTATTATCTTTGTGAATATATATGTGATTTTATATGTGAATACGTATGTGATTTATACCTAAACGAAAGGGGTTGCAGAGGTGAAGTATATAAAACCTAAAAAAGAAAATAAGAAAAAGGTTTCTTTAGAATTATCAACAAGAACACTTTCCATATTAGAGTACTACTCTAAATACACTCAATATAGCCAAGAAGAAATACTGGATATGTTTTTATTAAACCTATTAGAAGATACTGATTTCATAGAATGGGTTAATAAGCAAAGATACAATAAGAAAATACTTGCTTCATTGTATGATACTATTAGTGATTCGGAGTTGAGAGATAATGAAACTAAAGAGATTGTCAGATAAAACTATTAGTAAAGTAAAAGTTATTCCACCTATTACTCAAGAAGAAATTAATCAGAGGGAAATAGACTATACCACTTTATCAAAGATGGAGTTTTCGAGAAAATATGGATATCTTCTATATACCCCTGTAGAATTAGTTATTGATAAAAAGTCTTATAACATTCAAACTAACTTTTGTGCTAATCCTTTTTGTAAATGGTATGGTAAAGAGCAATTCAAGTATAAAAACTTAAAGGGGAATCCATCTCGATATATGATTACAGGGAAGAATTTTAAATCAATAAAGTGTAATGATATTAATGATAATACTATTGATAAGCCTGTAATAATAAGTTATACGGCTCCTTTTTCAAATTGGGCAATGGCAGAAGAAATTAAAAGGTTAATAGATATTAACACCACAGTTCCTATAGAACCAGATTATACATTCCATAAAGAAGATTGCTCTAAAAAAGATTTAAATCCGTTTGATAATCCTAATAGTTTTTATAGACGTGGTAAAAGTTCAAGCAACTCTCAAAAGTATCAGTGTAAATTATGCAAGAAAATTACAAATGTATTACCAGAGCAGAAAGAATGTTTTACTTATTATCAAAAGAAGAATGATATACTCCCTCTATTCATGAAACTAATATTAAGCAGAACTCCTGTAACAAGAATATGTGAAATATTAGATATTGGCAGCAGCACTTACTACAATAAATTAGAGTGGTTATATAGAAGGTGTTTAGAATTTCTTGAGCGATATGAGGATAAGAAATTAAAGAATACTCATTTCGATACGTTATGGCTTAACACTGATAAATTCACTTATCATCTTAACAATGTTAGAAAAAAGGGGTATGGTAAAAATTCTATTTTAGAAAAGAGAAACCATTGTTTCCTACAAGCATTATAGCGACTACAGATTCGAGAAGTAGATATATATTTAGAGCAGATGTTGCTTTTGATTTTACTACATCCGTAAACGAAGTTAAAAATGACTATATAAAATATAAGGAAGATAAGTTGAATACATATTTGCAAAAGACAAGTAAATATAAAGTATCTAAAACAACTACTGATTCTACTTTAAGTGAATCGGAACTTTTTTTAAGAGATTTAGAAGTTAGAAAATCATATATAGATGGATTTCATGTTAATTCAACATACACTACTTATGCACATCATTGGCTGATAAATAACTTGTTGAATGTTGATAAGTTATTTATAGTTACGGATGAAGATACTTCTTTACTAACATCTCTTTTGAGGATATACAAAGAAAGTATTTCAAGTAAAGATACTCATATTTTTACCTGCAAGGTTGATAAAGAATTAGATAAAAATGAAGCGTATAAACAATATCTAACTCATAAAGAAAATATTAGATTATGGCAAGAGGCTAATAGTTTAAAGGAAGGTTTAGGTAAAGCAGCGATAGACCTATTGGCTTATACTATATATAATAATGAAATATATATAACCGAAACAATTAACGGGAAAGATTATGTTATTGGAACTAATGATTCTATCCCTCATCCATTTCCTTATAAAGATGAAGGAGATAGATATATTAATTGTGTTACGGATTTATCTAATCTTAATTGTTATGAGTTAGCAGAGATAATGTATAAAATAGATTTGAGGTCTATAAACACTTTTTTCAATCAAATAAGAAGAAAGGTATCAATATTAGAAAGACCATTATCAGGCGGCAGAGGAGAAGGAAAAAGTTATATATATGCTAATTTTAATCCTAAATATGCTCAATATATGATAACTATTTTAAGAACATATTTAAACTTCTGTGAGACTTATAAATATAAAGGTGAAGAAATAACCCCTGCTATGAGGCTTGGAATAGCGACTAAGAAATATAAAATAGAAGATATATTATACTTAAAATAGTATAGAATGTAAAAAATATAAATACTTAAGATATATTTAAGAAATATATTGAAGATTTTTCTATAATTCTACGATATAATAATAAATACATTGTCATAAAAGGGGGAATTATAGTGAAAAGAAAGATTGCAATAAGTTGTATAGGAATTATTTTACTAACTATACTTACAGGTTGTGTTAGAAAAGAAACAACTATATCAAAAGAATATGATTTAGGAGTAGTGTACACATCAACAGTAAATGAAGAATCTAATATATCTACATATACAGATTTGGGAAATTATGTCGAAACGGCAAAACTAAATGTAGGTGGAGTTAATTTGGCTAATTTTTCAAAGAGGACTATAACTAATAAGGATAAGGTATATTATACAATGCCTGTATTAGGAAATAAATCTCAAGACTTTATAATTGAATTAAACAAAAAAGACTTGTCTTATAGTAAAATTCAAAATTGTAATAAAAGAAGTGTAACTTCATTTGATGTTGATGATACTTATGCTTACTTAGGTGTCTCATCACTTTCTGAAACTAATCTAAGTAAAGTAAAAATAGATAACAAAAATGTGGAAAATCAAATATCTATCGAAGGACAGTGCATATATTTATTAGAGGATAGTGATTATATATATACATTCAATGTGATTAATAATGATACATTGAACTATATCAATTTATTCCAATTAAATAAATCTGATTTTAGTGTTGTAAATACTATAAAAATTGATAATTCACTTTTTATAACAGACGCAATTATTAAATATAATACAATATATGCACTAATTAATAGAGATGGTGTTGACGCATTATCTAATATAATGGTTAAAATACATTTAGATTCTCAAGAAGTTGAAAACGTAGAAATACCATTTAATAATTTAAATAATCTGTATGCTGTAGATAATTATTTGTATATTATTGAAGGTAGTTATACAAATTCAGAAATTACACAGAATAGAGTCTGTAGATTTGATATTAATACTAAAGATATACAAACATTTAATACTGAGAATCAACATACATTAACTGTAATGAAGAATAATAAATTGTACTCAACAGATGGAATAAACATGTATATCTATGATGTTAAAAATGGCTTTAATTTGCTTAGTAACTTTGAATTAAAAACAGATAAAGATATGGTTCTATCAGCGATATTTTAAATAATAACATTAAAATAAGGCTCTGTTAAAAGAATTCTTTTAACAGAGCCTTATTTTTTTATACACATTATTTTGTTATAAATCAAGAGATTTATACTGCGATTTATAATGTGATTTTGTATGAGATTTATAACATTTGCACCTCAATACGGAACCCGTTGTCATAAATGAGCTCCTTTATTGTTATTCCAAGATTTAAACTAGCACTATTTAAAATAACATGAAATATTAAGTAGATGTTTATTAAACTGCAACATTAAGAATTTCTTCTACCTTCTTTTTGGAAGTTGGAATTATTCCACAATTAGGAGTTGAATATGGTAAATAACGAATATTTAAGCTTTTTCTTTCAGCAAATAAAGCTTCATATTTGTTAGAAGGTTTATTTGATTCAATGCTTTTAATTAATCCTTGTTCTACAAATTTCCTTTCAGAAATATTGTATAGTAAATAGAAAATATCTTCATCTTTGGCATCACTAATTAATCTTTCTGCATTTAAATTATTTATTTTAAAGTTATACCCATTAAGTAATTTGTGGGTATTAGTCTCTGATTTCGCGTTAGTTCTTAAAATATAATATCTCATAAAAAAAATCTCTCCCCATTTAAGTGTGTATTTTTATAAAATTAACTATTCATTAATTTTAGTAATTTTCTTATTTAATTATAAGTAGTTTGGCCACTCTACAATTATATATAATATCATTTATGGAAAATAAAGTAAATTAATAAAAGGCTATTTTTGTACAAGTAAATCTGATAAAAATATACATTATATTATTATAAAAGCTAGAATTTTAGAGAGAAATTATATAATTTAGTTTTTAATTTATATTTGAAGAGTATAGACATTTATAAAAATATTTACAATTATAAACTTATAAATTACATATTAGTATATAATTGTAATTAAAGTATTACTATTTTAATGTTTTTTGTGTACAATTAATATAATAATTGTTAAAAAATCATATTAAATTATACGTTAAATAGTTAAAAAATTTGAGGTGAATTTATGAATCATATAGGAACAAAAACTATTGAAACAAATAGATTGATTTTAAGAAAATTTAAAATAGCTGATTCTGAAGATATGTTTAAAAATTGGAGTAGCGATTCTAAAGTAACAAAATATTTATCTTGGAAAGCACATAATAGCATTAAAGATTCAGAAGAAATTATCAATATGTGGATATCAAATTATGATAATAATAATGTTTATAATTGGGTAATTGAGTTAAAAGAAACTAATGAGGCGATAGGAAGTATATCAGTTGTTAATTTAGAAGAGACGAATAAGTCTTGTGAAATAGGTTATTGTATAGGAAGGGAATATTGGAGTAAAGGGATAACAACAGAGGCTTTACAAAATATAATAGATTATTTATTTAGAGAAGTCGGTGTAAATAGAATTTGTGCAAAGCACGATATCGAAAATATGGCCTCAGGAGAAGTAATGAAAAAATGTAAAATGACTTATGAAGGTACATTGAGAGAGGTTCAATTTAGAGATGATAGATTTTGTAGTTTATCATTTTATTCAATTTTAAAAAGTGAGTGGATAAAAAAATCTATCTTCTTCAAATAAAATCAATTTAAATGGAGGGAATATGAAAAAAAATTATAATTATATTTTTATCATTGTAATAATGATGTTTATATTTTATGGATGTTCAAGGAAAACTTTAGATGTTTCAAGTTTACAACCATCAGATATTGTTATAGATTGTGATAATATAAATGTAACAGTACAAGAAGAGACTATTAAATCTTCAAAAGAAAATATTACTTTAATTTTAGAAAACAAAACAGAATATGAATACTTTTATGGAGTTGATTTTGAATTAGAAGTGGAATTGGATAATCAATGGTATAAGATACCCTTCGATAAAAATCATGAATTTATAGAGATTGGATTGATATTAAAGGGAAATGGTAAATCTAATGAAGAGATAGAATTATCTAAGTATTTTTCAGACTTGCCAGAGGGGAAGTACCGTGTCGTAAAAACTTTTTATCTTGACGGTTTAAAAAACGTTGTAGCTGGTTTATTTAATATAAAGAAATAAATCTTATATTTTCCTATTTTATTAATAAAAGAAAACTGAAAATTTAAAAGTAAGTAAGGTAGTTCTTTAATATAGTATTTAATATTTTTATGTAAATTATAGGATATTTAGTATGTAATTTTATTAAAAGGTATATTATAGGATGAATATTTGTATCAAAGAAAAAATTAATTTAATAATAGGGAGGGTGAAAATGGATATTAATACCGTAAAACTATTATGAGTATTAAATGGGAAGCAATAGTAAATATGATAATATTTTAAGGGATTGGGAGTGAATATATTATATGAAAAATATACTCAACAAATGTGATAATGAGTTAAATGTTAGTAAAGTTGATGGGGTTTTAGCTATATTTATGATTGGTTATGTATTTTTTTCTACGGCTATAGATAGGTACATAGTATTTGATTTAGTGCTATGGGATAAATTTGCAAGCTATTTCAATAATAGATTATTTGCAAGGTTTTTATTTCATATTCCACTAAGTTTATTTCAAATATTGCCTATTTTTATTATATTGAAGTATAGAAAACAAAGTCTAAAATCAATAGGTTTTAATAAAGTAAAAATATTAAAACAAATAAGTATAGGGATAATATTATATATTCCTCTATATTTGTTATTATTAATTTTAAATTGGGTACAAGGTATTAATTTCAACTTAGATTCAATGTCAATTTGGAATTTCTTATATATGTTGATTGAAATAGCACTTGTAGAAGAAATTATTTTCAGAGGGTTTCTTCAACAAAGGCTAAAAGGATTGATAAAAAATAAATATGTAAATTTATTAGTTGTAGCTTTTGTTTTTGGAAGTATTCATATACCTTTCATATTAGCTCAAAGTAATCTTACTTTTTTTCAAGTTTTTATATCAGTAATTCCTAAAATGATTATGCATATTTATTTTGTAGGTATATATAAGGCTGGAAATAATAGTGTTCTATCAGCTACTATAGCTCATGGAGTAAACAATTTTATTGCAACTTTATAATTGAGAATATAATAATATTCTAGAGTGTTCGGTAGGCTAAATAAACAATTGTTTTATATTGTAAATAAAAAGGGGTTGATTTGAAATGATTATTCGTAAGGTTAAATTAGACGATGCAAACAATTTATTAAGCATGTTATTGTGTTTAGATAAAGAAACTAAATATATGTTATTAGAGCCTAATGAAAGAGATAATGATGTTAGTAGAGTACAAGGAATGATACAACAAAGCATCAATGGAGCTAATCTTTTATTAGTTGCAGAGGAAGAAAATACTATTGTAGGTTTTCTTTCTGCTCAAAGAGGAGTGTTAAAAAGAATTAAACATACAGCGTATATCGTTGTTGGAATTCGTGAAGCTCATAGAGGAAAAGGAATTGGAACAAAATTCTTTTCAGAATTAGATTTATGGGCAAAAGAAAACTTAATTTCAAGACTTGAACTAACAGTAATGTGTCCTAATGTTATTGCAAAACATTTATATGAAAAGAATGGATTTGAGATAGAAGGTATTAAAAAGAAATCTATGTTAGTTGATGGTGTATATGTAGACGAATTTTATATGGCAAAGTTATATTAATGATAAAAATTATATTAAGAGCTATTACTAATTTTAATCTATTGAGAGGTGTCTTATTATGGATAAAAAACAAGTATAAATTCTAATAAAGTGGCTTGGTTATTATTATGTTTAACTATAAGGGGAGTATTGGGTATACTTGCTTGGAATATAAAGTTATTATAAATACGAATAATTTTAATGGGGGGTAATTTATGGATTTTTTATATTGGGGAGGTATAGGAATTATTTTTTGTGTAGTCCAATTTTTGATTTTAAGTAAAGTAAAAAAAGTATTGGATTAGGTGGATACCTATGGGAGTTACCATTGCTGGTTTTTTATTTTGCTTTGTGTTGTATCTTAATCTTTTTTGGACAAACTCTCCAAGTGTAATTGCTGAAAGTCAACTCTTGGCATTAGTTCTTATAATACCAGTAAGTCTTTCGTTTATTGGTTGTTTGTTAGGTTATATTATTTATAAGTTATGCAATAGATTTTAATATATTATGAGCAATAAATAGGAATTTATACGGAGGATATAATGAATATTAGGAAAGCAAAAACAAATGATTTATCAAGAATAGCCGAAATATATGTTTTTAATAATAGGGTGAATTATTTTCCTATTTTTAAAGATGAGAAGTTTTCATTTGGAGAATTGCAAGTAGTTACTATGGCTGATAATTATTTTGGAAAAGATAAAATATTAAAAAATATATTAGTTTATGATGATGGTTTAATAAAAGGGTTCATTCAAATGAATGGGACTGAGATTTGTAAAATATATGTAGATACTTTTTTTCAAGGTGAAGGAATTGGAAAAGAACTGATAGAATATGCAATCAATGAGTATCACGCTAATAATCTTTGGGCATTAGAAAAAAATGAAAGAGCAATTTGTTTTTATAAAAAACATGGATTTAATTTAACTGGTCAAAAGAAATTTGAAGAAGATACTGTTGAGTATTTAGTTCAATTAACTAGATAAATTTGAAAGAGAGATGATATTATGGATGTTTGGGAAAAGTTATATTTAAAAGCGAAGGAGCAATATAAACCTGAAGAAGTATCACCATTTGTGTATGCACATCATGTTGTTTGTGCCTTAGAAAGTGAGAATGGTGAAATTTTTACTGGATTTTGTATTGAAAGTTGTGGTGGAGTGATGAATTTATGTGCAGAAAGGGTCGCCACATTAAATTATTGTTGAGAGTTGTAATGATACTAAAATATTTTGATGAAATAATGGAGGAGTACATAAATGGTTTTATTAGTCGTTGATACACAAAAATTATTAGTAAATAGTAAATTATATAATTTTAAAAATTTTGTTACAAATATTAAGGAATTAATTGATACATCAAGAAAAAATAACATAGAAGTATTATATGTAATACATGATGATGGTGTAGAAAGTGATTTAACAAAAGGAAAAGATGGATTTGAAGTTTATGAAGAATTTAAGCCTATGGAACAAGAGAAAGTATTTATAAAAAATGTAAATAGTTCATTTAGAGGAACTGGTTTGTTGGAATATTTAAGAGAAAAGGGGGAAAAGGATATAATTGTTGTTGGACTTCAAACTGATAAATGTATTGATGCTACAATAAAGTGTGGTTTTGAACATGGGTTTAATATGATTGTACCAAGTTATGCTAACTCAACTGTTGATAATGACTTCTTTAGAGGAGAGCAAAGTTATAAATATTATAATGAATTTATATGGAAGGATAGATATGCTAAATGTATCGCTATTAGTGAAGTAATTAATATGTTGAAACGTTAAATTCCAATTTGAAGGGAAGAATTAATATGGAATAAATTAAAGATTTAAAAGTGGTAACGTCGAAATATGTAATGGAAAGATTGCAACTATTGATTGAAAAATATAAATTCAATGTAGATACATTTTCAAAATTATTAGATGTAAAAAAAGTTATTTTAAGCAAAGATGAAAAAATACTATTTGAAAACTCTAAAAACTTTGGTAAGATGTCTGACCTAATTATGATGATTGAACTTATAGGGAGAGATAATGCCGATTTAAAAATTGGAGTATTTTTTATATTTCTTTGAAATCTCTTTAAAGATATATTAAAGCCTTCTATACCAACTATATGGTGAATCCTAGGAGCTCCATATATGTCTTTATTAGCTTTGTATATTCTTATAATAGCTTTTTTTAATATTTCATTTTTCTCATTAATTCTTGCCATTTCCCATAATGGACACATCCTTTCTTAGCTAAATATTATTTTACTTAGTTTGACTCTTTATGTGTCCACTATTTTATACTAACACCAACCATATTCATCTAACGTCATAATGGTTTAATACGCAGCTTTATCACAAAGGGAAAGGGTATAGCAGATTGTTAATCTTTGTTATTGCAATTTATAACTTTTATTAAACCCACTATTTTCGTAGAAAATTTAGTATTCTTGCTTATATCTCAGCCATATATCTCCATTATCAACAAACTTTCCTATGGCATTATTCCTAGTTAAAAAGTATGGCA
>URGW01000054.1 GCA_900547475.1 uncultured Clostridium sp.
AAATTCTACGGCTCAATTTCAATGTTCCTTCCAAATTAATATTTCATTTTTTCTTTTTTCACGTAACTACTTATAACATTGCACCTTATAGTTAATCGTTTCTGCTACATATATGACAAATAATTAACTTTTAAGGTGCCATTACAGTTCATAAAGTGGAAGAGAAAATATTAATGATATTAACGGAGGGAATATTGTAATTAAGTTTTAGAATTTAATCTTTCTTGGAGTAAAAACTGCGTTAAGAAGCTGAGGAAATGAAATGACTTTCGAAGCTTTAGCAGTTTTTACGGAAAGAAAGATATAAATTCTTAACGCAAATTACATAATTCCTGGAGGTTATATCATTAATTTTGGGGTTCCACGTGACGAACAATATTATTCAAATGTTATAATATTAAAAGTTTTACCATGGTTATGGCCATGATAATAGCAGTCATATCTGCCATGATTGCTGCCCAGACTGTATGACGAGTTTTCTTTATTTTAACGGCACCAAAATATACAGTTACAGTGTAAAATATTGTTTCTGTAGTTCCCATAATTACTGAAGATACTAATCCTATTGTAGTATCAGCACCATAATTTTTTAAAATATCAGTGAAAACTCCCATTGCACCACTACCAGAAAGAGGTTTAATTAAAACCAATGGAACAACCTCTTTAGGTAAATCTATTAGTCTACAAAGTGGCGCAATTGCATTATTTAAAATATCTAAAAGATTAGCTTCCCTGAATATTTGCACAGCTATTATCATAGCTAAAAGATAGGGGAAAATATTTAAACATACATTTAATCCTTCTTTTGCACCTTCAATAAACCAATCGTATACCTTCCTACCTTTTATCATTCCATAAGTTATAATAATTAAAACTATTATAGGAATAATACTTTTAGTTATATAGCTAAACATCTCAATACCCCCATAATCCTAAAAATATTTTTGCAAAATTTTGCAGCAAATAACACCAACAATAGCTGCTACACCAGTTGATATTATTGCTGGAAGTATTATTACTCCTGGATTTGAGGAGCCTGCTGCTGCTCTTATAGATAACACTGTTGATGGAACTAACTGAATACAAGCTGCATTTAATACTAGAAATAAAGCCATATCATTACTAGCTACACCCTTTTCACTATTTAATCTATCCATTTCTTCCATAGCTTTAATTCCAAAAGGTGTTGCTGCATTTCCAAGCCCCATCATATTTGCTGTTATGTTCATAACTATAGCTCCTAAAGCTTTTTCATCCTTAGCTGCCTCTTTAAATATAAGCTTTAATATAGGTTTCATAAGTTTAGCTAGTTTTTCTGTAAATCCACTTTTTTGTGCAACCTTCATAACACCACACCAAAAACACATTAATCCAACAAGTCCTATAATAAAAGTAACTGTACTATCAATAGAGCCTATTATTGCATTAGAAATGCCTTCACCATTTCCAGTAAATATTCCAACCACTAATCCTAGAAAAATCATTACAAACCATATATAGTTAATCATTTTCTATTCCCCCCATTTATTTTTTTCTTTACAATATATGCCTTGCAACACCTATTTATTAGTGATAGGATAAAGATATAAATATAAGTTTTAGTTAAACTATAAATTTTAATTTAGCAAGTTTATTTACACCGATAATATACCTTAGTGTTTACAAGAAGGTGTTTTCTATATTTTTTATTTATCTAACAAAGGAGATACGTCTATGAAAGAATCAAATTTAAAATTAGCTCAAAAAGATATTGATGATGCATTAAAAACTGTAGAAGAAATGGAAAACTGTATTAATGAAGGAAATGAGAAAAATAATATAATAAAAGAAAAATTTATTACTTTAACAGAAAAAGTTCAAAAATTAGAAAACTTATTAAAAACTGAAGGAATACTTTAATAATAGAAAAAGAGGATAGTTTATCTATCCTCTTTTTCTATCTACTAAAATAGCAATTATTTTATCTTATGATTTGATAACTATCTATACCCTAATTCTCAAACTCCCATTAATATTTACCTATACCTAATTGATTGTGTACCCAATTTAGAAATAACCGCCCTTAGTAAACGTTATCAAATTAATTCAATTATATCATTTTTTTCCTACTATTTCAATATATTTTTGTAAAAAAATTAACTATCTTTAATTTTGATTAAATTAAAGATAGTTATAAAATTATTTAGAACTTTCTCTTTGTATTAATTTATAATCTAATACATATTGATCTTGATCTAAAGGTTTATTATTTAATATTTTAATAAGCATTCTCATTGCAACTGATCCCATATCATAACTTGGTTGCTTAACTGTAGTTATTTTAGGATAGAAGTAAGATGCAACAGCGTTATCATTAAATCCTATTACACTTACATCTTCAGGTACCTTTATTCCATTTTCTCTTAATGCATTAATTACACCCATTGCAATTTCATCAGATGAGCATACTACTCCATCAAATTTTTTGCCAGTAGCCAAAAAGCTTTCAACTGCTTTATATCCACTACTAACTTTTAAATCTTTAAAGAATTCTAAATCTTCATCAATGGCAAGACCACTTTCTTGTAATGCTTTTTCGTAACCCTTATGTCTTTCTCCCCAAGCATTAGCTGCACCTTTACTAACGCCAACAAAAGCAATATTCTTTAACCCTTTATCAAGTAAGCTCTTTGTTGCTTCATATGATGCTTGTATGTTATCAATAATTACACTTGGTAATCTACCTTCTTTATCCTTAGACTCTGCAAGAACAGTCTTTAAATCTAATTCATTTATTATATCTAAAGTTTCTTCTTCTAAGCAAGAGCTCATATAGATAACACCATCAACCATCTTTTCCTTAAGTACTCTTAAGTAATCTTTTTCCTTATCATAGTCAAAGTCAGAATTACATAGTATTACGTTATAATCATAAATATTTGCAACATCCTCTGCCCCTCTAACTATTTCTGGATAGAATCCACTTGAAATATCAGGAACTAATATTCCAACAGTTTTTGTTCTTTGCGTTTTCAAACTTCTCGCTACAATGTTTGGTCTATATCCTAGCTTTTTAATAGCATCTAATACCTTTTTTTTAGTATCTTCATTAACAACATCTATATCATTTAATACTCTAGATACCGTAGCTATTGAAACGCCAGCTTCTCTAGCAACATCTTTTATAGAAGTAGCCATATCAACATCACTCCATTTTCATTTTAATTATTAATTATACCTTTTTTTCCTAATTAATACAATGAGTTTACTTACTTTTTACACTTAATAACTCATAATTTTAACTATAGTATTATATTTTGAAAAAAGGGTAGGAATTATTACTTAATCCCTACCCTTTATAACAAAGCCATAATTATTTAATAACTTCTACAGTCATATTTAACTTTTCACCATTTATAACTGTTTCAGTGTAACTAGCTTCCTCATTGTAAACTATTTCTTGGGTTAAGGTTTCTTTCTTAATAACCTCAGCAAACTTTTTAACTACATCTAATAGCATTTCATTATCAGCTACATATAATTTAATTTTGTCTGCAACCTCAAACCCTTTATCTTTTCTCATATTTTGAATCTTAGAAATTATTTCTCTTAAGTGACCTTCTTCTTTAAGTTCTTCAGAAATATGAGTATCTAAAACAACACCAATTGAACCTTCACCAGCAAATGCATAACCCTCTAGCCCTTGCATAGTAACTAATAAGTTTTCCTTATTTAATTCAATTTCTGTTCCATCAACATTAATAACTACTACTCCACCATTTTGAATAGTTTGAGCTAATTCCATTTGGTTTCTCGCAGCTATTTCTTTTCTTATTCCTGGTATTAACTTACCATAAGCTCTTCCTAACACAGGTAAATTTGGCTTAATTTCAAAGTTAACATGAGTTGAAAGGTCAGCACCAAACTCAACAGCTTTGATGTTTAACTCATCTGTTATTATTTCCCCATAGTATCCTGGAAGTGAGTCTGTAGAAACTAACATCTTAGAAAGTGGCTGTCTATTCTTAATGTTAGCACCATTTCTTGCACTTCTTCCAAGCTTAACTATTGTATAAGCTAAATCCATTTCTTTTTCTAAATTCTTATCTATAGCAGTTTCATTTACTTCTGGCCAGTTGCATAAGTGAATGCTTTCTGGCGCATTTTCATCTAAACCAACTACTAAGTTTTGATAAATATTTTCTGTTATAAATGGAACAAATGGAGCTGCCACTTTAACTAAAGTTGTTAATACTCTATATAAAGTTACATATGCACCTATCTTATCATCAGTTAACTCTTCAGACCAATATCTTCCTCTATTTCTTCTTACATACCAGTTTGATAGCTCATCAGTAAAATCTTCAATAGCTAATGCTGCTTGAGTTATTTGATATGAATCTAACATAGAATCTACATCTTTAACTAATGTGTTAAGCTTAGACATAACCCATTTATCCATTACATTTTCTGATACAAAATCATTATACTTTAATGGATTAAATTGATCTAATTCAGCATATAACACATAGAATGAGTAAACATTCCATAGTGTTCCCATAAACTTTCTTCCAGCTTCTCCAACATCATCTATAGAGAATCTTGTTGGTAACCATGGAGCACTTGCAGTATAGAAGTGCCATCTTGTTGCATCAGCACCTTGGGCATCTAATACATCAAATGGATCTACAACATTTCCTTTAGATTTTGACATCTTTAAGCCCTTCTTGTCAAGAACGTGACCTAAAACTATACAGTTTTCAAATGGATTTCTATCAAATATAGCAGTTGATATTGCTAATAAAGTGTAGAACCATCCTCTTGTTTGGTCAACAGCTTCTGATATAAATTGAGCTGGATAATTTTGTTCAAATAATTCTTTATTTTCAAATGGATAATGTAATTGTGCAAATGGCATTGATCCAGAATCGAACCAACAGTCAATAACTTCATTAGTTCTAGTCATTTCCTTACCACACTTTTCACACTTTAAGTGAACATTATCTATATATGGTTTGTGTAATTCTATATCTTCTGGAACATTAATTCCTTTTTCCTTAAGTTCTGCAATGCTTCCTATACATTCTTTATGTCCGCATTCACATCCCCAAATTGGAAGTGGAGTTCCCCAGTATCTATCTCTTGAAATACCCCAGTCGATAACATTTTCTAAGAACT
This sequence comes from uncultured Clostridium sp., assembly GCA_900547475.1. Classification (GTDB taxonomy): domain Bacteria; phylum Bacillota; class Clostridia; order Clostridiales; family Clostridiaceae; genus Clostridium. Next base: position 5,158 of record URGW01000054.1, read on the forward strand.
TACCAAATCTACCAGTTCTAATGTTATCAGGATACCAGTTTATTTTATTATTATTTTCTAAAAGCTTATCTCTTAATGTTGTCATTGCAACAAACCAGCTTTCCTTTGGATAATAAAGAAGTGGTGTGTCACATCTCCAACAGTGTGGATATGAGTGTAAGTGCTTTTCAGATTTAAATAATTTATTATTTTCTTCTAACCACTTACAAATGCTTTCATCACATTTCTTAACAAACTTTCCAGCCCATGGAGTAACTTCTTCTACGAATCTACCTTCTCTATCAACTAAGTTAATGAAAGTGATTCCGTTAGCTTTAGCTACTAAGCTATCATCTTCACCATATGCAGGTGCTATATGAACTATACCTGTACCATCTGATAAAGTAACATAATCACCATGAATTACTTCGAAAGCTTTTCCTTCTACTTTACCGAAAGGCATTAATTGCTCATATTTAGTTCCTAAAAGTTCAGTTCCAGGGAATTCTCTAACTACTTCATATTCTTCTCCTAAAACTTTATCAGCTAAGTCTTTAGCTAATACTAATATTTCATCTCCAACTTTTGCTTCAATATAAGTATAAGCTTTGTTTATACATAAAGCTAAGTTTGAAGGTAATGTCCAAGGAGTTGTTGTCCAAGCTAATATGTATTTGTTATCTTCTCCTACAACTTTAAATTTAGCAACACAAGTTAAATCCTTAACATCTTTATATCCTTGTGCAACTTCGTGAGATGATAATGCAGTACCACATCTTGGACAGTAAGGCATTACTTTGTGTCCTTCATATAAAAGACCTTTATCCCACATTTGTTTTAATGCCCACCAAACTGATTCAATATATGGATTATGATAAGTAACATATGGATTCTCCATATCAACCCAATATCCAATTTGATTAGTCATTTTTTCCCACATACTTACATAAGTAAATACGCTTTCTTTACATTCTTTAACGAATTTTTCTACACCGTACTCTTCGATTTGCTCTTTACCTGAAATACCAAGCTTCTTTTCTATTTCAAGCTCTACTGGAAGACCATGAGTATCCCATCCAGCTTTTCTTATAACCTTATATCCCTTCATAACTTTATATCTTGGGATAATATCTTTCATAACTCTCGTTAATACGTGCCCAACGTGTGGTCTACCATTTGCTGTTGGAGGTCCATCATAGAAAGTGAAATATTCACCATCTTGATTCATATCAAAATTCTTTTTTATAACATTTCTTGCAGTCCAAAGATTTGCTATTTCTTTTTCAAGACCAACAAAACCATTTGGCAATTCTACTTTTTTGTACATAAGAATTCTCCTTTCTCTACATTATTAGTTATTAAAATTATTCTCTTAAAGACACATTTTAATCCTTATTTAATGAAACTACTTTTCCTATAGCATATAAGTAAATTTTTCTTACAAAATTAAAACTTAAAGTTTCTCTTAAATAAAAAAAACTTCATCCCAAAAGGACGAAGTGAATTCGCTATACCACCTAAGGTTAATAAACTCATAATTATACTATGAGCCATAATTCAGATACTTTCATATCCTATCCCTTAACGCGGGCTAACGTGATAGCTTAATCGTAAAAACTTTCAGCCTCAAACTCCTAGGTGATTTTCCTTAAGTTATCTTATGACTTCACACCAACCAGTCACTCTCTTAAAAGAATAAACTAAAGTACTTATCCTAATCATAGTCTTTAATGAATTCATTATATCTTAACTAATTATACTTTGTCAATTACATCCAAAATTTTGCGATTATTTTTTATTACTAAATTTAATATTTTAAACCATTAATTATTCTAGTAATATTATTGAAGTAATCTTCATTTAAATAATAATAATTATTATTATTTAATATTTAATGTTGACTATTTTAGTATACTATGATTTAATATAATTGTTGAAACGTATTACTCAAAAGTTAATTAACCTAATAATTAATTTTTGTGTTTCCTAATATCTTTGTATTTTGGAGGATCTGTTATGGAAAATAATTTAAATGCTGATATCCTTGATAAGATAACAAAAGTTTGTACTTGTAAATCTATATCTAGAACAAAGATTAAAGAAGCTATAAAAAATGGTGCCCATACCGTAGAAGAAGTTTCTAAAGTAACTGGTGCATGTACTGGAAGTTGTCATGGATTTAGATGTAAATCAAAGATTCAGGATTTAATTAAAGATTATTCAAAATAATACCCAATCCAAAACTCCCCTATAAGTTTAACGATTTAAACCACTTACAAGGTAAGTGGTTTTTTATTGCAAAATTTAAGTTGAACTATTAGTTTTAAATTACTTAATTTATTTCTTTATTAGCATTAATTTTTCCTTTCTTTTTAACTGTTTAATTGCATATTCTCTTCTCATGGCCTCTATTTTATTTTCATATTCTTCAAAATAAACTAGTTCTACAGGCAATCTAGCTTTTGTATATTTTGCACCTTTTCCATTAGAATGTGCTTTAATTCTTTTTTCTAAATTGTTTGTCCACCCCGTGTATAAACTATCATCATTACATCTTAATATATATACATAATTCATATAATACCTCTTATTCATAAATTAATTATTATATATTATATTAAATTTTTAACTGTTATTTAATAGTTATGTTATAATCGTATAAGACTTAATATAAGGAGATGTAAATGATGAGTAGTAAATTTTTCTTACATAAAGGGAAAAACAAAAGAGCTGAACAAGGGCGTCCTTGGATATACATAGATGAAATAAATGAATATGATGGCGAATATGAAAATGGAGACATAGTTGAAGTATATAATCATAAAAATCATTTTATTGGTAAAGGTTATATTAACGATAGAAGTAAAATAACAATTAGAATAATGACAAGAGATATTAATGAAGAAATAGATGAATCATTCTTTAAGAAAAGATTTGCTGCAGCATGGGATTATAGAAAAACTGTTATTGATACATCATCATGCAGATTTATATTTGGAGAAGCTGATTTCTTACCTGGATTAACAGTTGATAAATTTGAAGATTACTATGTAATCCAAATTTCTACATTAGGAATGGATAAATATAGAGATTTAATAGTTAAAATACTAGTTGAAGAATATGGAGCTAAAGGTGTTTATGAAAGAAGTGACATAAAAACTAGAGAAATCGAAGGTTTAGAACAAACTAAAGGCTTCTTAACTGAACCATTTAATACTGACATTGAAATCATTGAAAATGGTGTTAAATACATAGTTGATTTAGAAAACGGTCAAAAAACTGGATTCTTCTTAGATCAAAAAGAAAATAGAGCTGCTATGCATAGAATTTGTAAAGGTAAAGATGTTTTAGATTGTTTTACTCATACTGGTTCATTTGCTTTAAATGCTGGTATAGCAGGAGCAAAATCAGTTCTTGGAATTGATGTGTCTCAACATGCTGTAGATTGTGCTACAAGAAATGCTGAATTAAATAATTTACAAGATATTGTTAAGTTTGAATGTCATAATGCATTTGATGTTCTTGGAGATTGGTCAAGAGAAGGCAAACAATATGATGTTGTTATTCTAGACCCACCAGCATTCACTAAATCTAGAAATACTGTTAATGCTGCAATTAGAGGTTATAAAGAAATCAATCTTAGAGGTTTAAAAATGGTTAAACCAGGTGGTTACTTTGCTACATGCTCATGCTCTCATTATATGAGTGAAGAACAATTGAAGAAAACTGTTCTTGAAGCTGCTCATGATGCTAGAAGAACTTTAAGACAAATTGAAGTTAGAACTCAAAGTTCAGATCATCCGATTCTTTGGAATTCAGATGAATCATACTACTTAAAATTCTTTATATTCCAAGTGGTATAAAAACTTTTAAAAATAACTAAAATAAATAAAGTCGGCTTCTGCCGACTTTTTAATATATACATTATTAAAATCTAATAATTAAGTAGTTTACTATTAATTATTAGATTTTATATGTTACTGATTGATTATTATTTCTTATTCTCTATAATTTGATTAAGTATTGATTTTTCATTATATTGCATAGGTTCTATATCAGGAAAAAACATTACCATTCTAAAAATATACACAATCATTATTAAAATAATTGCACCTATTAATATCTGCTTAAAAAACCTTCTTTTAAGAAATATAAGTACTACTGATATAAATGGTAGCCAAAATAATGGATGAAATTTAAATGCATTTATAATATCACCATTAATAGCTGCTGTAATAGCTCTACTCATTCCGCATGATGGACATGGAATTCCCGTTAAGCCTCTTATCAAGCAAATACTTCCCGTTGTTACCCCAAACCTTTTTATAAAGAAAAATATAATACATAGTCCTAATAAAATTAATATTAATGCCTTTCCAAACTTAATATTTTTATTAATCCATTTAAAATACTTATTCATACTATAAACTCTATATACTTATAAATTAATAATTGCAATATGGTATACTATTCTCATCATAATTTAAATTATTATACATAGATTTAAAGTTATTAACCTCTTCAGAATTTATTTTATACCATTTATTATCTATATTCATAATATCATTTTTAATAATTATTGTGTGGTTACTTTCCACTCCATTAGTTTGTATTAGAAAATCCCATTCTCCTAAAGTTTGTTTTTGAATTTCTTCCTTTAGAATATCATTTATAAAGCTAATGATCATTTCTATATCTATTTTATTATCTACAGACTTATAAGTATTTCCATCTACTATATTTTTAACTATTATCTTGTTAATGTTACTAGAATCTATAACTTCATCGCCAAATCTATCATCTAAATTAAATTCTTCTACATCTTGTTTAGATGCTTCAGAGTTACCAATATCTCTAGTTTCAGCATCATTGTAACTAGCAACCTCTGGAATACCTTCACTATACCTTGTAACTTGATTTTCTAAATTTTTCTCTATAGAGTTTAATTCCCCTGAATTAACTCCATATTTTATTGATACTGATGTTAAAAATACAAATGCAAAACACGCTGCTATAGTCCATAATTTCTTATTCATATACAATACATTAATTTTACTTTTGTTTTCTTTATCTAAATTTTTTAGAGTATCTTCAAGTTTATATTCAAAAGACTTTGGTAAGACAAACTCTTCATTTTCACTTTTACTTTTATTTTTTAAATATTCATCAAATTTATCCATGAAGCTCCTCCTTTAAAATATTATATAACTTTTCTTTTGCTCTAGATAATCTTGATTTTATAGTTCCTTCCTTAACATTAAGAACTTTTGCTATATCCTTATATTTCATATCCTCAAAATAAAACAATATCGTAGTAATTCTTAAATCTTCATCTAAGGAATTAATTGCATTATATAAAGATAAATCTTTATAATTATCATTAACCTTTATATTTTTAAAGTGATCTTTATCTACAGCTATTTCTTTAGCTCTTTTTTTATATAAATTATTACTTTCATTTATTACTATTCTTATTAACCATGTCTTAAAAAATACTTCTTGTTTCAATGCTTGTATATTTTTATAAGCCTTTAATATAGCTTCACTAACCGCGTCTTCTATATCTTCTTCATTATTTAATATAGATTTTGCAACTCTATATATTGCAATTTTATTTATTCTAATTAAATTACAAAAGGCCTCTTTATCTCCAAGTTTTGCCCTTTTTACTTCCATTATCAATTCATCTTTACTAAGATTATCTACTGAAGCCTCCAATTTATTCGCTCCCTTCATTGTATTAGACTTAATATTAACCCCATTTGTTCCATAAGTAATATCTCAAACTTTTCTTAGTCGAATTACACATACTAGTATAAAATAGTAAATTCCTCTTATATAATTATAAATAGAAAAGCGACTGTTGCAAAATTATCTACACAGTCGCTCAAATATGTCTATTTAAAATCTTTTCCTTGCCAAATATTATTATCTACAAGTGCCTTATCAATGTCATTTAACACTTCCCATTTTTTTAAACTCCACATTGGTCCAATTAAACTTTGTCTTGGAGCATCACCTGTTAATCTATGAACTACCATCTCTTCCGGTATCATAGCTATAGCCTTACATATTAAATCAATATAGTCTTCTTTGCTTAAAAGTTGCAACTCTCCACTTTCATATTGCTCTACCATTTTAGTTCCCTTCATTAAGTGTAATAAATGAAACTTAACTCCTTGAGCACCAGAATGTGAAACATAATCTACAGTCTTTAACATATCTTCTTCATCTTCCCCTGGTAGACCAAATATAGTATGTACAACAACTTCAATTCCTCTTTCTTGTAATTTCTTTAAACTACTATCAAAAGTTTCAAAATCATAACCTCTATTAAAATTATGAGCTGTTTCATCATTTATAGTTTGTAATCCTAATTCAACCCAAAGATAAGTCTTTTTATTTAACTCTTCAAGATAATCTAAAACATCATCATCTAAGCAATCAGGTCTTGTTGCTATAGATAAAGCAATAACATTTTTTTGAGCTAATGCCTCTTCATATTTTTTTCTTAGCTCTTCAACAGGTGCATAAGTATTAGTATATGCTTGAAAATAAGCAATGTACTTCCCGTCCTTCCACTTCTTTTCCATCATTTCTTTTCTATCTTCGAACTGTTCCTTAATAGATAATATTCTACTTCCTGCAAAATCTCCTGAACCTCTTGCACTACAAAAAGTACATCCACCTTTTGCTACCTTTCCATCTCTATTAGGACAAGTAAATCCTCCATCTAGTGATATTTTATATATCTTTTCTCCAAATTTATTTCTTAGGAAATAATTTAAACTATGATATCTTTTTCCATTCCATTCCTTTATCATTTTTTTCTCCTTATATTAATCTGTATATTTAATGATTAATTATATTAATACTCTATTTATTTTAAAATTAGTTTATATAATTAAAATAGAGGTAATGTAAATAACATTAACCTCTTTTATTGTTTACTATATTATAAATTACTTATTGATTAATTACAATTTAATCATTTCCTCACTCTTAATATTAAAGGTATATTTACCTGTAATATCATCAGTGATGCCATCAGATTTATAAACATCAAATATTAATTTATCATCATCAAAATATTCAGCCTTAATACTATATATATCCTTGTTAAAAACCTCATCCAATTTAGCATCTATCATAGTTCCATCATCTGCTTTATATATGTTTAGTCTGTCTATTCCTATCTCGTTTTTATAATTAACAGCTATATTATCATCTTCTTTAGAAAATATAAAATTTTCTATTTGCACATTGTTTAATAAATCTACAGGTACAACCTTACTTGTAATAGGTTTTTCTAAAACTTCTTGTAACTCACTAATTGAGTTTCCTTGTGGATTTGTACTATCAGCTATAGTATCAGTACCATTTTCCATTAATGTATTATCAATATAAGCAATACAAATAAACGCATTTTTATCGTCTACAGTAGAAATAGCTATCTTTTGCCCTGTAAATCCTAAAACTACCTTTCCAAAACTATTATTAGGTACTTTTTCTTTATATAGCATAACATTATTCTCTCTTAAATAAGTATCCTTAGGAATATTATTTAAGCTTATTACTAAACTACTTTTTCCACCTTTTTCTCCAATTATCCTCAAGGAATTATTTTTTATATATAATTCTCTTTGTGTCTTTGCCTTAATTTCACTTACGCTATAACTATCTCCATTTCTATTTATCTTTATAGTATAACTTTCTAAATCACTCTTAGGCTCTACATTAGAATCTCTAATAACATTAAAAATATAGTATGCAAACTCACTACTTGCAATAGTTTTATCTAATTGAAATCCTGCTACCTCAGAAACTCCTTCAGATAAATTAATATTATTATCTACTAATTCTTTTACACATAACTCATTAGCCTTTTCCATATTACCATTTCTAATATTTATTAAATAATTTGTTGCTAACTCCTTTCCTTTAAATACATCAAATAAATCTAAACTTGCTTTATTATCATCCTTTACTTTGCTACAACCAATTAACATACTAATTGTTAAAACCAATATACAACCTAAAACTCTTTTAACTCTAATCATATTGATCTCCTTACTTAATTTTATTGCACCTCTAAAAGCAATCTCTTAAATTTATTTTACCTAATAAAATATAGCTTATTCACAAAAAAAGAATAATTGTACTGTAACCTTTATATATTAGATATTAGAAATATATTGGGGGGATATGCGTGAAGAAAGATTTCACTAAAATTTTTCAAGTTGCTGCTGTATTTATTGGAACAGTTGTCGGTGCTGGACTTGCTTCTGGTAAGGAAATTACTCAATTTTTTACTTCTTTTGGTTTAACTAGTTTTTTAGGAATACTTTTTTGTGGAGTATTTTATATATTGATGGGATCAATAATAGCTAAAATAGGTATTAAATATAGTCTTAACTCTTATAGTGATGTTCTAAAAATAATAAGTCCCAATTTACTTGGTAAAATAACAGGAGTAATAACAACATTTTATTTAATTTCCAGCGCCTCAATTATTCTTGCCGGAAGTGGTGCTTTAATTCATCAATTTTTTGGAGCGCCTAAAATTGTTGGTTCACTAATTATGCTTTGTATCGCTTGCATTTTTTTATTAAGAGATACTGAAGGTCTTATTGAAGTAAACTCATTTATTGTTCCTGCTTTACTATGTACAATTACACTTATTCTAGTTCTATATTTTTTATTTTGTAAAGATTCAATTTCATTACAATATATCTCTAGCTTTGAACCTCCTAAAAAAGGAGTTTTTGTTTCTACTATACTTTATGCTGGATACAATATACTTTGTTGCTCAGGTGTATTAGTTCCATTAAGCAACGAAACTAAAAGCTCCAAAACAATGGTTTACGGCATTGCATTAGGAGCTTTAGGTTTAACTTTATTATCTGGCTCTATTAACTTATTGTTATTAGCTAATCAACCATATATATTTGAACTTGAAATACCATTACTTTTAGTTGCACAAAGATTTGGTAGTGTTATACAAGCCCTACTACTAGTAATAATTTGGCTTGAAATGTTTTCTACCGAAGTTTCAGATGTTTACTCAATTAGTAAAACATTAGAGCAAAGCTTTAATATTAAATTTAAAAAGGGAATTTTTATAGTTTTAGCAGTAGCCTTACCAATATCACAAATCGGATTTTCAAATTTAATTTCAACACTATATCCCCTTTTTGGTATACTAAGCTTAATATTTATAACACAATGTATTTACTTCTATTACAAACATAAATCAGAATTTATCTAAATTGTTCGTTATAGCTTGAATTGCCGTGATGACGAAAATTAATGATATTATCTCCAGGAATTATGTAATTTTCGTTAAGAATTTATATTGTTTTTTCCAGAAAAAGAGCTAAAGCTTCGAAAGTCATTTCATTCCATCAGCTTCTTAACGCTCTTTTTCTTCCAAAAACAATTAAATTCTAAAGCTTAATTACAATATTCCTTCCAAAATATCATTAATTTTTCTTTATCACTGGCTTTAAAGCTAAAAGATACAATTTTCTGTATGACCACCTTAAAAGTTAACGACTTCTGCTGTATTTTACATTATTGATTACTAATTCTCAAATAAACTAAGCGTGTTAATACACAGATTAATTACTGCATCATAAGAAAATTTGTAGCAAAAAATATTAACTTTTAAGGTGGTGTTATAAGCAAACACATAGAAAAAGAAAAAATGAAATATTAATTTGGAGGGAACATTGAAATTGAGCCG
>URGW01000055.1 GCA_900547475.1 uncultured Clostridium sp.
TCCTGTTAAATACAGAAATCAGCTTTTAGCTTCTTAACTCTCTTTTTTAAAATGTCCTTGACATAGGTACCACTTTATGGGAGATACACTCATTTTTTATATTAAGATGTTATAGCATTAGTTATTGGAGGTACAACTTGTTTCTTTCTAGAAAGAACTCCAGGAAGGAATGCACCTTTATCTTTTAAAGTAACTTTAAATGCTTTTTCAACTATTTCAGGTTTAGCACCTGTAACTAATATTTCAGAACCTTCGTTTAATATATCAGTTAATAATAACATAACCATTTCTAATCCAGCTTCTTTAGCTTTTTGATCCATGTAGTTTAACATTTCTTCTTTTAAAGGCATAAATCCTTCAATATCCATTGTATTAACTTGAGAAATACCTACTTTAGTACCTTCAATAGTGAATGGTTTGAAGTCGGTGTTGAAGATTTGTTCAACAGTTTTACCTTTTAATGAAGTTCCGGCTTTAAACATTTCCTTTGCAAACTCTTCTATATTTATACCAGCAATTTCAGAAAGCTTTTTACAGATATACTTGTCTTGTGGAGTACAAGTTGGACTTCTGAATAATAATGTATCAGAGATTATTGCTCCACAAAGAAGTCCTGCAGCTTTTCTTGATGGTCTAATACCATTTTCAAAGAAGCATTTAGCAACTATTGTTGAAGTACTTCCAACTGGTTCATTTCTGAAGTAAATTGGATTATTAGTTTGAATATCAGCAACTCTGTGATGGTCTATGATTTCTACTACTTCAGCATCTTCTAATCCATCAACAGATTGACCTCTTTCATTATGGTCAACTTGGATAACTTTTTTCTTATGGTTAGAAATTAAGTGGTATCTAGAAACAGTACCAACAACTCTTCCATTTTCATCTAAAACAGGATAGCTTCTAAATCTAGTTTCACTCATAATTCCCTTTATGTCATCAACTAAATCGTCAGTTGTGAAAGAAACTATATTTTCTTTAACCATTACATATCCAACAGGAATACTTTGAACAATAAGTCTTGAAGCTGTAAATGAATCATGTTGAGTAACTATTACAGTAACTCCATGTTCTTTAGCTAAGCTCATTACTTTTTCTGAAGGAGCATATCCACCAGTAACTATCATTAATGAAACATTAAGGTTAATTAATTCAGTTTGAGCTTCTTCCCTATCACCAACAATAGCAATATCACCTGCTTCTATATGTTCAGACATAGTATCAGGTTGCATAGCTGTAACTGCTATTTTACCAGGAAATTGTTTTATATCTTCATTTGTATAACAAACTTTAGCAGATAAAGTATCAAGTATGTTATCTAAAGTTGTATTACTTTTTGCTAATATTCTGTTATCCCAGATGTCCATATAGCAAGAAGTAAGGTTAGCAACAGATAATACTCCTAATAAATGATCATTTTCATCTGCAACAGGTAAAGTCTTTATATTTTTATCTCTCATGATTGTCCAAGCAGTTTTTAATGAGATATCAGGAGAAATAGGACTTATATTATCAAATTGTAAATCTTCTACTTTTAATTTAACTGTGTTTAAGAATTTTGGTGCTTCTGCATCAAAATAATCTAGGATGAATTGAGTTTCTTGGTTTACATTACCAAGTCTGCAAGCTACAGTTTCAGTTTCACCAATTTTATTTTTAAATTCAGAATATGCATAAGCTGCACATATTGAATCTGAGTCTGGATTTTTATGACCAGTTACATAAATTATATCTTTCATGTAATATGCCCTCCTTAGTATATTTAGATGAATAAAGCAATTAAATTTTTAAACTACCAATACTGATGTTCAAAAATTATCTTGTTAATAGCTTTATACATATTTTCGCATATTACTATTCTATATTTCTAAATGCAATTTGTAAATAAAAATGTAAAGTATATTAAATAGAAATTTAACTTAATTATTCATAGTATTACATAAACATTAATATATATATACAAGAGTTCTTAATGAGGAGGAGAAAGAGTGATACAGGAAAAGGAGTTTACTAGGGGATTAAGTACTAGAGAAGCGGAAAAAAGAATTAAAACCTATGGTTTAAATGAACTTAAACATAAAAAGAAAAAATCACCGGTTTTGATTTTCTTATCTCAATTTAATGATTTTTTAGTATGGGTATTAATGGGCGCCACTATTATATCAGGATTTATTGGTGACAAGGCAGATGCAATAACAATACTTATTATAGTAATTGTAAATGCAATATTAGGTTTTGTACAAGAGTTTAGAACTGAAAAGTCATTAGAGGCATTGCAGGAGATGGCAGCACCAACTTGTAAAGCTATAAGAGATGGAAATATTAAAGTTATAAATTCTAGAGAATTAACAATTGGAGATGTTGTAATATTAGAAGCTGGAGATAGAATTCCAGCAGATGGAACATTTATTGATGCTGCTAATATGGTGGTAGATGAATCCTTATTAACAGGGGAATCGGTAGGTATATCTAAGGATACAAGCAAAGGAAAAAATGAAGGATATATGGGAACAATAGTTTTAAAAGGCAGAGGATTACTATTAATTGATTCTATAGGTATGGAAACAGAAATGGGGAAAATAGCAAATCTTTTAGATAACATAGAAGAAGAAAAGTCGCCTTTAAGAGAAAGATTAGATTCTTTAGGTAAAATATTAGTAGTAGTTTGTGTAATAGTATGCATAATTGTAACTGCTCTTGGAATATTACGAGGAAATGATATTACTGAAATGTTCCTTTTAGGTGTATCATTGGCTGTTGCTGCAATACCAGAAGGTTTGGCTGCTATAGTTACTGTTGCATTAGCACTAGGTGTAAGTAGAATGCTTAAGAGAAATGCATTAATTAGAAAATTACCAGCAGTTGAAACTTTAGGGTGTACTTCAGTAATTTGTTCGGATAAAACAGGAACTTTAACTCAAAATAAAATGACTGTAAAAGAAATTTTAACAAATGGAAAAATTTATGAGTTAGATAAAGAAAAGTTAAATAGTTGTGAAAAGTTAAAAGAAGCTTTTGTATATTGTAATGATACAAATTATAACTATGATATTAAGAATATTGATAAAGCTGTTATGGGGGATCCTACAGAAACAGCTTTAGTTAAAGTGTTTTTTAAAGATACAAGTGAAGCTGAAAGCTTTATTGCAAGGGCTAACAGAATATTTGAAATACCATTTGACTCTACTAGAAAGATGATGACTGTAATAATGAATGCAAATGGTAAAGAAACTTGCTATATGAAGGGGGCACCTGAAAGAGTATTAGAAAGATGTAATTCTGTATTAGAAAATGGTAAAATAAAACCTCTTACAGTTCAGAAGAAAAAGCAAATTTATAGTTATATTGAATCTATGTCTAATAGAGCTTTAAGATGTATAGCAGCAGCTTATAAAGAGGAACATGTAGTTAAAAATAACTCTGTTGAAGAAAATTTAATATTTTTAGGAGTTGCAGGAAGTATGGATCCTCCTAGAATTGAAGTTAAAGATGCTGTATTAAAATGTAAAATGGCAGGAATTAAACCTGTAATGATAACTGGAGACCATAAAAACACTGCATTAGCAATTGCAAAGAGTATTAATATTTGTACTACAGATGATCAAGCTATTACTGGTGATGAATTAGAAAAGATGACTGATGAGGAACTAGTAAAAAGAGTGGATAAGTTAAGAGTATTTGCAAGGGTATCTCCAAATCATAAGTTGAGAATAGTAAAGGCATTTAAAAAGAATAATAATATAGTTGCAATGACAGGTGACGGAGTTAATGATGCTCCTGCCATAAAAGAAGCTGATATTGGAGTTGCTATGGGAATATCAGGAACTGATGTTACTAAAGAGGCTGCGTCAATGGTTTTAATGGATGATAATTTTGCAACAATAGTATCTGCTGTTGAAGAAGGAAGAATTATATATGATAATATAAGAAAATTTATTAGATATTTATTATCTTGTAATTTAGGTGAAGTGTTAACAATGTTCTTAGCCTCATTATTTTATTTACCAAATCCACTTACACCAATACAAATTTTATTTGTAAATTTAGCTACAGATGGACTACCAGCTATTGCATTAGGAATTGATCCTGCAGATAAAGATATAATGAGACAGTCACCAAGAGAAAAGAATGAAGGTATATTTGCAAGAGGCCTTTGGGAAAAAATTATTGTTAGAGGATGTTTAATTGGAATTTGTACTTTATTATCATTTATGGTTGGTAGATATTATGGAATGGATTTAGCAACTTGTAGAACAATTGCATTATGTACATTAGTTATGTCTCAACTCTTACATGTTTTTGAATGTAGATCAGAAAGACATTCTATATTTGAAATAAATGTATTATCAAATATATATTTATTAGGGGCAGCAATAATTTCAATTACAATGATATGTGGTATATTATATATTCCATTTTTAAGAGGAATATTTAATACAGTTGCCTTAAATTTAGGACAATGGTTATTAATAATATTCTTCTCAGGAATAATATTCTTAATAAATAGTGTATATCTTCTTATAAAATCTAAAAAGTAATTTTAAATAGATTATCTCTAGAATAAATAGCTCTTTCTTTATGTTGATGAGGAGTAGTTTAGTGGAGATAGTCTATTTTTATTGAAAAAAATAAAAAGATAAATTTAAAATGTTTACAAGAAAAAAACACTTGTATTTAATAGAAATACATGGTAAAATTTTCATATGGTAATTCTTGCTTAAAAATACAAATATAATACAGAAGGATGAAAAATAAGTAAAGTTATGGAGGTGTAAAATGAAGTTTATAAGCACTAGAGGAAAAGGGGAAGTTATTTCATCTTCTGAAGCAATTATAAAGGGGATTGCTGATGATGGAGGATTATATGTACCAGTAGAATTTCCAAGATTATATGATAATTTAAAAAAGAAAATGGGGCTTTCTTATGAAGAGTTAGCATATGAGATAATTAGGAAGTTTTTTGATGATATAGGTGATGAAAATTTAAAAGTGGCAATAAGAAAAGCTTATAGTGGTAAATTCTTTGTAAGAGAAGAAAAAGGTTTTTTAGAATTATATCATGGACCTACATCAGCTTTTAAGGATGCAGCACTTTTATTCTTACCACAAATAATGAAAGCTGCAAAGAGAAAAGAAAATATCAATGAAGAAATAGTAATATTAACTGCAACATCTGGAGATACAGGTAAGGCTGCATTGCAGGGGTTTAGCAATGTAGATGAATTTAGGGTTGTAGTTTACTATCCAGAAAAAGGGGTAAGTGCAATTCAGCAAAAGCAAATGGTAACACAAGAAGGTAATAATGTAAAAGTAATCGGAATTAGGGGCAATTTCGATAACGCACAAAGTGGAGTCAAGTCAATATTTGGGGATAGTGAATTGAAGAAGAAGTTAAAAGAAGATGGTTTTTTATTATCTTCTGCAAATTCAATTAATATTGGAAGGCTAATACCACAAATTGTTTATTACTTCTATGGATACTTTGATTTAGTTAATAAGCAAAAAATAAAAGAGGGCGATAAAATAAATATAGTGGTTCCAACAGGGAACTTTGGGAATATATTAGCAGCTTACTATGGGAAAAAAATGGGGCTACCTATAGGAAAGTTAATATGTTCATCAAATGAAAATAATGTATTAACAGACTTCTTAAAGAATGGAATATATGATAAGAGAAGAGAGTTAATACTAACAGAATCACCATCTATGGATATCTTAATTTCATCAAATTTAGAAAGGTTATTATTTGAGGCTAATAACAGGGATTCAGTAGAGACTAAGAGGCTTATGGAGGAATTGAATTCAAAAGGGGTGTATTCAATTTCATCAAATGCTAAAGAATTTTTAAAGGATTTTTATGGTGATTATGCAAATATTGATGAAGTTTATAATGCTATTAAATATGCATATGATAATGAAGGATATTTAATGGATACTCATACTGCAGTGGGCTATGTAGTATTAGATAAGTATAGAAAAGAAACTTCAGATTATAGACAGGCATTAATTGCATCAACGGCTAGTCCTTATAAATTTCCAAGAAGTATTTGCAATGCTCTAGGAATAGATATTAGTGGAAAAAGTGATTTTGAAATACTAAATATATTGAGCTATAATACTAACACTAATATACCTAATAATCTAAGGGGCTTAGATAAAAAAGGAATGCTTCATAAGGATATATGTGATAAGGATAAAATGAAAGATAGTTTACTTAATTTTTTAAGGGGAGCTAAAAATGATTAAAGTAAGAGTACCAGCGACATCAGCCAATTTGGGGCCTGGATTTGATTCGTTGGGAATTGCCTTAAATATATATAATGAATATGAATTTGAACTTAAGGAGGATAAGGGGTTATTCTTTGAAGGGGTTGAAGAAGAATTTCAAAATAAAGATAATATTATTTTTATGGCGATAAAGAAAGTTTTTGATAAATATGACTTTAAATTTAATGGTATAAAGATTAAAATAATAAAGCAAGATATCCCAATATCAAGGGGCCTAGGTTCAAGTTCAAGTTGTATAGTAGCAGGAATTATAGGGGCTTTTGCATTAATGGGCAGAGAAATAAACAGAGATGAGATATTAAGCTTAGCTGTTGATATTGAAGGACATCCTGATAATGTATGTCCAGCTATTTTTGGAGGATTAATTTCTACTATAATGGTAGATAATAAAAAGACATTATATAATTGTGTAGAAGTTAAAGATGGAATTAAGTTTATTGCATTAATTCCAAGATTCAAACTTTCAACTGAAAAGGCTAGGGCAATATTGCCTAAAGAAATCCTATTTAGAGATTGTATTTATAATATAGGTAGGGCTGCCCTTTTAATATCGTGCTTCTCAAATGGAAATTATGCTTTGTTAAAGGAAGCTACCAAAGATAGAATTCATGAAAGATTTAGAAGTAAACTGATTGATAATTTTGATGAAGTTTATAACAAATCATTAGAGCTTGGAGCAATTAGTTGTTTTTTAAGTGGGGCAGGGCCAACATTAATGGCAATAGTAGATACTAAAGATATAAGCTTTGTAAGTGATTTTATGAATTTTATGAAAGAACAAAATATTAATTGGGATATTAAAGAGTTAAAAATAGATAAACATGGGGCAAAAATTTTGAAAGGTGAATAATATGAACGGTGATTATTTAGTTATTGATAAAAAGGTTTTGCCAGAGGTATTTGAAAAGGTAATTAATACAAAAAAAATCTTACAAGAAGGTAAGGTAAAGGAGATTACTGAAGCTACTAAGCTAGCAGGAATAAGTAGAAGTGTTTATTATAAGTACAAAGATTATGTTTTTGAGTTTTCTCAAATGTCTAATGGAAGAAAAGCAACTTTTAATATGATAATTGGGCATGAAAAAGGTGTACTTTCTAATATATTAAATCTTATTTCTGAGCAAGGTGGAAATATTTTAACCATAGATCAAGGTATTCCAATTAATAATTTAGCAAACTTAAGCCTGACTATTGATATATCAACTATGAAAATTGAACTAAGCAAAATGCTAGGAGATTTAAAAAAATTAGATTTTGTTGATAAAGTTGAGTTTATTGCAATGGAATAAAATTTAAAGAGCAATGTTACTATGATAGTAGCAAGCTCTTTTTTTATGTGAATTTATATATATTTCATAGAAAAATGATGGGAATACTAGATTTTATTCTATAAATTATTTACTTATTGCAAAGTAAATGATAGAATTTTAAATTAATATGAAAAATTTTTTTAAGTGCTAAAATTGTAAGTTTAATTTGTAAAATAAAAATTTTAAATTTCACTTATTATGTAAATACTAAAAGAAAGGAGTGATTGTCATTGAATATTTATTTTGATAATAGTGCTACTACAATGCCTTATGATGAAGTAGTAGAAGAAGTAAGCAAAGGTATGAAAGAGTATTTTGGCAATCCATCATCTTTACATAAGATAGGAATGAACTGTGAGAAAAGGTTAAATGAGGCTAGGGAATATTTTTCATCTACTATTAAATGTAATAAAGATGAGATTTACTTTACATCTGGTGGAAGTGAAGGAAACAATCTGGTTTTAAAGGGATTACTAAAGCCAGGCCATCATCTTATAACAACTACTTTTGAGCATCATTCAATAATTAATACATGTAAAGAGTTAGAAGATAAAGGTGTCAAAGTTACATATTTAGATGTAGATAATCAAGGAAGAATTTCATTAGAAGACTTAGAAGAAGCAATAAGTAAGGATACTGTTTTAGTATCAATAATGTATGTTAATAATGAAATGGGTGCTATACAAGACCTAGAGGCTATAGGAAATTTAATAAAGGAAAGAAGCTCTAGAGCAAAGTTTCATGTAGATGCTGTTCAAGGTTATGGAAAATTATCTATTGATGTTAATAAAGCTAAAATAGACTTATTAACGGCAGCAGGTCATAAGATTCATGGACCTAAAGGAGCTGGATTAGTTTACATAAAAAAAGGAATAATATTAAATTCACTTATTTCAGGTGGAAGCCAAGAAAGAGGCTTTAGAGCTGGAACGGAAAATCTTCCTGGAATAATTGGTTTTGAAAAAGCTGCTAAAATCACTTTTGAAAATATGGATAAAAGATATAAAGAGGTTTCAGAGCTTAAAGCTTATTTTATAGAAAGATTAAAGGAAATAAAGGATATTAGAATAAATAGCGGAATAGAAGGATTTAGTCCATATATTTTAAATGTATCTTTCCTAGGAGTAAGAGCAGAAGTTTTATTACACTTATTAGAGGAATCAGGAATATACGTTGCTACCGGTTCTGCATGTACATCAAAAAGTAGTGCTGTTCATGGAAGCTATGTAATAAAGGCATTAGGATTAAATAATAGAGAGGTTGAATCTGCTATAAGATTTTCATTCTCATACGAAAATACAAAGGAAGAAGTGGACTATACAATTGATGTATTGAAAAAGTCATTAATGTTTTTAAGGAGAGTAAAAAGATGAATAATAAATTAATATTAGTTAAATATGCTTCAGAAATATTTCTAAAAGGATTAAACAGAGGAAAGTTTGAAAGAAGATTAAAAGAAAATATAGAAAAGAAACTTTCTGGATTACAATTTGAATTTGTTACAGATCAAGGAAGAGGATTTATTAAAGCTGAAGATATAGATGCGGCAGTAGAAAGAGTAAGAAAGGTTTTTGGAGTATCAGAAGTATGTATAGTTACTGAAGTAGAAAGAGACTTAACGGCAATAAAAGAAGAAGCTCTAAGAAAAGTAAAAGAAGCTAATCCAAAGACATTTAAAATAGAAACAAATAGAGCAAATAAAAAGTTCCAATTAAATTCTATTGAAACTTCTAGAGCTGTAGGAGGGTATGTACTTCATCATTTTGGAGAAGGATTAGAGGTTAATGTTAAGAATCCAGAATGCTTAGTAAATATTGAAATTAGGGAAAAAGCATATGTATTTACAAGTAAGGATAAGATAAAAGGTGTTGGAGGATTACCATATGGAATGAATGGTAGCACAATGCTTATGTTATCAGGTGGAATAGATTCTCCAGTCGCTGGATATTTAATGGCTAGAAGAGGGGTAGAACTTAACTGTGTATATTATCATAGCCATCCATATACTTCAGAAAGAGCTAAGGATAAAGTTAAAGAGTTAGCTAAAATACTTTCAAATTATACAGAAAGAGTTAATTTATATATAGTACCATTTACAGAAATTCAATTAGATATAATGGAAAAATGCAGACAAGATGAATTAACTATATTAATGAGAAGATTTATGATGAGATGTGCTTGTGTTTTAGCTGAAAAATATGGAGTACAATCAATTTCAAGTGGAGAAAGTATAGGGCAAGTTGCTAGTCAAACTATGGAAGGTTTAATAGTAAGTACTGACTGTGCAGATAGACCAGTATTTAGACCATTAATTGCAATGGATAAAGGTGATATTATGGATATTGCTAAGGAAATAGGAACTTATGATACTTCAATTTTACCATATGAAGATTGTTGTACAATATTCGTACCAAAGCATCCTAAGACTAAGCCACAATTAGAAGCAATGAGAAAAGCAGAATCTGTTTTGGATGTTGATGCAATGGTGGAAAAGGCTATTAATGAAACTGAATTAGTGGTGTTTTAATAATTTAATAAAGGTATAAAGTATTTAACCACACTATATATTTTCTTAATATAAAGTGTGGTTTTATTAATTTTTCTAAAATAACAAAATTTTTTATCTAATAAGCAAATAATATTCACAATAGTACTTTATTTAATACTAGTGTTAATAGTATAATCAAAGGTGGTTAAGTAAGTTATAAGTATATTTAGAAATTAATATAGATAGGATGAAAATAAAAAATGTTTGAGATAATAGTAGCGATAATAGTTGTGGGTTGTATTATATATATGTTTAAAGGTGATTTTGCAAGAAAAAATGTAGGGGTAACGGTACTTGAAAGCTTACCTTTATCTATTTTTAAAAAGTGGGGTAAAGAAAATAATAAGATAGAAGATAATACTATAGAAGATTTGGATAAACCAACTAACATAGAACCTGCTAATGAGGTATTAAATGAAGTGGCTATTACTGGAATCGATGAAGAAAGTAAAGAAGTAGAAATTATAGATATAAAAGAGAATATAAATGAAATAAATAATAAGGAAAAAAATGAATTAATAGAAAATAAAGAAAGTGTAGAAAATATTAATGAAGAAATAAAAGAAAAAGATATAGTATACTGGACTCCAAGAGGAAAAACTTATCATGTAAAAAGAAATTGTAGAACATTATCTAGAAGTAAAGTAATAAATAGCGGAACAGTATGTGAAAGTGGAAAAGACTGCAAATGTGAACATTGTAAATAAAAAATAAAAAGAGATTTTGTAAAATGCAAAATCTCTTTTTGTATTTAAACTATCTAGTTCTCATTCTAGTAGCTTGTTGTCTAGCTTTTTTTATTTGGCTATGATCAAATGGGTGTAAGTCTTTTCTTGTAGTTAAGTTTGCAATATTTGAAGCCATTACAACTTCAGAATTTGCCTTACCTTTTTCCCCTTTAATTCCCATAACAATTATTTTGTGACCTTGAGATATATCAATAAATTCTGGCTTTTTAAACCATCTATTTCTCTTATATTCACATTTAGCTATTTGTTTACCAGCATCAGACTTAACAACTAACCAAACATGTAATTTATTAAAAATTCCTAGAAAACTTTTAGTTTCTGTTTTAACTGATAAAACTGTACCAGAAACACTTGTCATTCTATCTCCATATTTATTCATGTATGCATCAGAGTAATATTTAGTCATTTTATCTTTGAAACCCATTGCAAAAACTCCTTTTATTATAAATTATACTATATTAACAGCAATTATATAGACATTATAGCATAAAAGCTGTAGATATAAAACAAAAATAGTTTTAATAAAAGGAAGAATAAATTTATATGTTTAAGAGTAAAAACTTTCTATTTTGGATTTTTTGCTATCTATAAGATTATCTGAAAGAATACCTTGAAATTTAGTGAATTTAGCTGATTGCCAAAGACCAAAGCATTTATCAAAACTATATAGTATATTGTCTATTTCAACAATTGGTATGTTATTTATATCAAATCCCTTAAATGAAACATTTTTACCTTTATCTTTTAAATATTTTAAAGCTTTACCTAACATTTCATCTGGATCAGGTATATTTCTTTCTGTTAAAAAGATTTGAAATGAATCTTTTGTACTATTACGATTATCTTCCATGAAAAAACCTCCTAAAAATTCCCTCGAGTAATAATATTATACGCTTTGTGTAAAATATTTACAATAACAAAATAATAATTTATTAAAAAGATATTGGAATAGATTCCAAAGTGATAAATTTATATAAGAAAGAACAAATTTTAAATTATGTAACAATAGATAAATTTAATTTATAAGAAATAAATAAGTAAAAATATTATATATTTCTATATTTACATAAAATATAAATTAGTAGTAAGAAGATAGAATCAGCATATATGTAACTGTATATTTTAATTTGAATATCATGTAATGAAGAATAATTTTTAATTTAGATATATGAAAAAATGTAAAAATAAGAATAATAGATATAAAGTTAATAATAAGCCAAATACTACCAGTGAGAAGGCTAAAAGCAATTCAAATGATAATTCTACTATTACAGAGGAAGAAAAAAATCAGCTAATTAAGCAGATAGGAATTGCTAATTTGTCGGAGTTTGGAATTAGCTTGATTATATATGCTTCTATACTTAATATATTATATCTTGAATGGCAAAAGGTAAGGATATTAGATCAATTAAATTCTACGAATTATGCAGAAACGTTACAAGATTTAACTGAAGAACCCAAAAGTGCTAATATAATATTTTTATTTGTAACATCAATTTTTACGGGGATTTTATTTGATAATTATAAAACAGCTTTATCACAAACTGGAGAAAATAGAAATGAGAAAGAAATTAGAAATACTTATAAAAGTTTTATTGCAATACTTTTAATACTTCTAGCAACTACTATGAATTTTGAGGTGTTAAATTGCTAAATAATTATATAATATAACCATTTTATATGAAAAGAATCAAAAATATTTACTTACAAAACAAAAATGGTATAAAATATATATTATTGAATATAATAATAAATTTTAAATTATTTGTATAAAAATGCTTATTAGAAATTATATAATTATATATTTTTTATAAAAGTATTAGGGGGAGAAGTATTATGAGAATAATTGTAGGAGCAGGAAAAGTAAAATATGATGGATGGGTTTCAACTCAGGAAAATGAGCTTAATTTATTATCAGTAGAGCAATGGAAAAATATTACAAAGGGTGATGAGATAGAAGCAATTTTAGCAGAACATGTATGGGAACATTTAACTTATGAAGAGGGATTAAAGGCAGCAGAAAATTGTTATAAATTTTTAAAGCCAGGTGGATATATAAGATGTGCAGTTCCTGATAAAAACTTTAGAAATGAATGGTATCAAAATATGATTAAAGTAGGGGGACCGGGGCATGAGGATCATCCGGCATGTGCACATAAAATTGTATATGATTATAAAACATTAGTAAGTGTGTTTGAAAGTGCTGGTTTTGAAGTTAAACTTTTAGAATATTGTGATGAGCAAGGAGATTTTCATTATAGAGAATGGGATGAATTGGAGGGGAAAATATGTAGAAGTTATAGATTTGATACTAGGAATTCTAAAAATAATTTAGGAATGGTTTCAATTATTATAGATGCCATAAAACCAATAAAGAAATAAATTGCTTGTAAATAATAGTTATTATTACTATAATTAATTTAAATGTAAATATAAAAGAGGTGTAGTATGAGTTCATTTAAATCAATTAGCAGTATACAAGCTGAAACTTTGATTAAAGATTGTGAAGATCTAATGATTATAGATGTTAGAAGATATAGTGAATTTAAGGAAAGTAAAATACCTAATGCAATAAATATTCCAGTTGAAGAGCTAGAGTGGGAAATTGAAGAATTAAAAGAAAATAAAGATAAGCCCATTTTAGTTTATTGCAAAGCTGGACATAAGAGTGCGTTAGCGTGTGAAATGTTAAAGGAAGAAGGGTTTACTAAATTATATAATTTAGGTCAAGGTATTTTAGGGTACAATGGTATCTTAGAATAAAAATAGCGTATTTAGAATAGGAGATATTTAAGATTTCTATTTTAAATACGTTTTTTAGGCTATGATAAATTATTAATATATTATATAATTATCTATAGAATATTATATATGGTTAGGGGAGAAGAAAACGTTGTATACATTAGAAAATGAAAAAGTTAAAATTACTGTAAGCAAACAGGGAGCAGAGCTTCATAATATTACATCAAAAGTAGATGGAACTGAATATTTATGGAATAGAAACAAAAGATATTGGGGGTATAGTGCACCAGTATTATTTCCTATAGTAGGAAAAGTTAAAAATGGAACTTATAAAGTTGATGGTAAAGAATATAATTTACCACAACATGGATTAGCTAGATTAAAAGAATTTGAAGTGATTGAAAAAACAGATGATAAGATTATTTTTGAGTTAGTTGATTCAGAAGAAACTTTAAAGGTATATCCATATAAATTTTCATTAAAAATTGCTTATACATTAGTAGAGAATGGAGTTAAAACAGAATATATAGTAGAAAATACTGATAATAAGACAATTTATTTTTCAATAGGAGCTCATCCAGCTTTTATGTGTCCAATGGTAGCTGGAGAGATAATAGATGATTATTATTTTGAATTTAATGAAAAAGAAAATTGTGACATAATGCCTATAAGTGAAGAAGGATATATAAAGCGTGAAAGAAAGCAATATTTAGTTAACAATAATATAATACCGTTAAATTTTGATGTGTTTAAGGGCGATGCTCTAGTTTTTGATAGCTTAAAATCTAATAAAATAAGTTTAAAATCTGTTAATCATGATAAGGTGTTAACTATGGACTTTACTGGATTCCCTTATATGGGATTATGGACAAAAGCAACAGGTGCACCATTTGTATGTATAGAACCATGGTATGGACATGCTGACTTTGAAGATTTTGATGGGGAATTAAAAGATAAAGCTGGAATAGAAAAATTACAAATTGGTCAAAAATTCAATAGTTCATATACAGTAACAATATAACTAAATTGTTCGTTACGTTTAGCGAAAAAATGAAATATTTATTTTCCAGGAAACGTGAAATTTTCACCTAGAATTTATATAATTG
>URGW01000056.1 GCA_900547475.1 uncultured Clostridium sp.
CCTGTTAAATACAGAAATCAGCTTTTAGCTTCTTAACTCTCTTTTTTAAAATGTCCTTGACATAGGTACCACTTTAACAAACTCTAGTAATTTATTTTTTTTAATATTATAATAATTTATATATATTTTGCACCCATAGCTCAGTTGGATAGAGTGCTGGACTTCGAATCCAGGCGTCGGGGGTTCGAGTCCCTCTGGGTGCACCATTTATATATAACCTAGTAATTTTTATTTTTACTTATCTATTACTTTTATTTTCTATAGTTAAGTTAATTTCTTTATGTGTTGTAATTTCTTCACTTCCTTCACTAAGTTGAGTAATATACTCAAAATAAATTGGTGTTAACTTTAATGTAATTTCTTTTCGATCATCTTTTATCTCATCAAATTTTAATTCCATTGAAGTATAACCATAATAAATACCATCCTTTAAATCTCCTGTAGCAATAGCATCTCCTTGAGTTGCTGTAAATCCTTCCCCCTCTGCTTGTAAAAATAAACTATAAATCCCTTCTTCTAAATTTTCCCCTTCAACCTTATAAACAATAAATATTTGTTCATTTACATAATCAACAGTTTCAATAGTAATTTTAAAATCATCAGTATTAAAACTTTCATTTACAACTAGTCCATTTTCTGTGTATCTTATTTTAAGCCCAAAATTTTCATTTAGAACTTTTATTACTGGACCGAATAATGGTACTTCTTCTGCCAAAATAGGATTAACAAAGTTAATTCCCACTATAATAACTATTAAAATACAAGCCACTTTTAAACTTTGTTTTACATATTGGCTTATTACTGTTTCCTCTTTCTCTTGAATCTTACTATAAGCTTCATTAACCTTATTTCTTAAAGAGTCTGGAATAACTATATTTTCTGTATCTTTTAATTTTTTTAAATTCTTATCCATATAATCCATCTACATTACCTCCTCTTCTTTTACAAATTGAGCAATTTTAATTTTTGCTCTCGATAATCGAGATTTAACAGTTCCTATTGGAATATTCATCAAATCAGCTATTTCTGATATTTGCATATCTTCAAAGTAAAATAAAACAATTGGTAACCTTAAGTCCTCTGATAAACCTTGAATTGCCCTTTTTAAATCAAAATTTTCATATTCATCATTAGTATAATTCTCTTTAATTTCATTAAAATCAATATACTTTTTATTAAAATTATAAATTTTATTGCATTCATTAATTAAAATTCTTATTAACCATGTTTTAAAAAATTCATTCTTCTTTAATGTATTTATATTCTTATACGATAATAAAATTGTATTCTGAATTGCATCATCTATATCTTCCTGCGATAGCAATATACCTTTTGCAACTCTATACATACTTATAAGATTTTCCTCAATTAAATTAATAAATCCTTCTTTATTACCTTTTTTGGCTCTTATTATATTGTCTTCCTTCCTTCTTCTAAACATGTATATCCCCCCTTTATTAATTATTAGATATTTAAACTTAATAAAAGGTTCATATATATTTTAAAATATGAATGTCCTTTAGTAACTCATAATACAAGTTTTGATAGAACTTTTAAGATATTATAGTATAAAAAAATAACTCATCTAACTACTATAATAGTATCAATGAGTTATTATCTAATATGCAAAAGTATATTTCACCTTTTACATATATATGTCTTTTAAACTGGTACCTCTTCATTAACAACCTTTTTCTTGCTGTCCATAAAAGTAAATTCATTTAAAATTATATCAACATTATACTTCTTTTCTCCTGTTTCACTAATATAATTACTAGTTTTAATCTTTCCTTCAACTGCCAATTTGCTTCCCTTACCAATATTATGAGCTAATATTATAGCTTTTTTATCAAATGCTACTATTTCTATGAATGTTGCTATTCTTTCATTTGTTTTAACATTATATTCATTTACTGCTAAGGTGAATCTAACATATTTTCCTTCTTTTTTATCATTCTTATAATCCTTCAACTCTAAATCATTAACTACATTACCCACTAAAGTAACTTTATTCATACTTTACACCTCCAAGAATTAACTATCTTAATTCTTGACCTAAACACAATTTCTTATACATAAAAATATATTTTATATCAAAATCCCAAATCACTAGTAATCATATCTACTCCCATGTCAATTAGCCTATTTATATCCTTTTTATTATTTACAGTCCATACATTAACTTTTGCACCATTTAAGTGAGCTAAATCAACTTTATCTTTTGTTATTTTATCTACTTTAATATCAATTCCATAATTACCGTATTTTTTTAATAAATTAATATTTTCAATATTAATGTCACCTAAATATTGAAAATGAATTTTATCACTATATTCTCTAATATATTTTATCCATTCATATGAAGTAGATATTATTATAGCATTATCCTCAAATCCATATTTTTTTATTTTATCAACAATTTCCTTAACTTTTTCCACATTAACTGACTTAAATTCAATAACTGGTGTTACTTTATTTTCACCACAACAATTTAAATATTCATCTAAAGTTGGTATTTTTAAATTATTATAATTATGAACATTATTCCCACTATCTATATTAAGTGCTTTTACTTCTAATAAATTCATATTTTTGATTTCTCCTGTGCCATTTGTCATCCTTTCAACATCAGCATCATGAAATACAACAATACTACCATCATTTAATACATATATATCTGTCTCAACTCCCCAAGCACCTATACTAGCTGCTCTCTTAAAAGATGGTATAGTGTTTTCAGGCTCTAAAGCACTAGCCCCTCTATGTGCTATAATTTTTATATTTCGTTCATCTCCATATGTATTCACGCTAACATTTAATATTATAATTAATAATATACTTATTCTTAAAATATTATTTATATTCTTCATACTTAACTTCTTCTTTCTATTATAATTAATATTTATTTAAGTATATTATTAATACTTTTACCCCAAATAATACATTTTATCTACATAAAAAGAGGTATTTAATGAAAAATACCTCTTTTTAATATTATTTAATTATAGCTTCTCTTAATTTATCTGATGCACTAACTAATTCGTTTTGCCAATCTTTAACAGTCTTAGTTCCATTCATTATTGAATCTATTATTAACACATAAGAATCATTCCAAACTAGACCTTCAATTGGTTCAGTAGCAGCGAATCCACCCATAACTGGTTTAGCACCATTTTCATAAACACTTAGTATTTCAATTTGTAATTCATCTAAATATTTACTAGCAATTTCTATAGCACCTTCTACAGGAACAACTGATTTTCCTAACTCTGCAATTATTCCTACAGCTTCATCACTATAAAGATAAGCCATAAATTCTTCTGCTAATTCTATATTAGAAGCTTCTGCTGGAATATACATTTGTTCAAAGAAGTTATAAGAATACATATCTCCACCATTTTCATAAGCTGGATATGCTGTGAATCCCCATTCAAACCCATCTGCTCTTGGTGCATCTTCCATTTCACCTGGTAACCAATCTCCATTATTTATAAATAGAGCTTTGTTATCTAAAACTAATTGTTGATTCTTTTTGTAGTTATCTCCATTAGCATTTGCTACAACTGATGGTTCTGTGTAATCTTTAAGCTTAGCGAATGTTTCTAATACTCTAGTAGCTTCCTCTGAAGTCCAGAATCCTTCTTCGTAATTCATTGCTTTATTAAACCCTTCAATACCACCTGATGCTGCTAACATAGCTGGCATAGCAGAGTCAAAATATCCTGCTGTTGGATAAGCAAATAAAGATATTCCATCAGCTTTTGCTTTATCACCTAAGGCAAAGAATTCATCCCAAGTTTTTGGTACATCATACCCCTTCTCTTCAAATAATCCTTTATTATAGAATAACCCTGTAGGACTATAGAATAATGGCGCTAAATATGTTTTACCATCTCCATATGGTGCTGTAGATGAAGTATCTAGGAATCCATCTAATATTTTATCTTTTACTTTTACACTTTCACCAGGAACAGTCATATTCATAACATCGCTTAAATCATGTAGAGCTTGTTCATTTATAAAAGTTTCTGTTAAAGCTTCTGGTCTACCAGTAGCTAAATATATCAAATCAGGAATATTTCCTCCTTGAATTTGTGGTCTAATTACTTCTTCTAAATTAGAAGCCGTAGTTAATTCAACTTTTACACCTTCATGATCTTCTTCAAAATTCTCAACCAACTTTTCCCAATGGGCTACTCCACGTCCACCATCTAAGGCTGCAATTTTTAAAACTTTTTCTTCTCCTGAGTCTGTAGATACAGATTCGTTTGATCCTTTTCCTGAATCTGTAGATGCTGAGTTACCACAACCAGCAAATAACGTAGTTGCAATAAGAGCACTTAATATAAATGATAATTTTTTAAATCTCATAAAAAACTCCCCCTAACCTTTTATACCTATATTTTACATCATTGTAAACGTTCTATCTATAAAATTTTTGTTCTTTTTTTTAGTTATCTTGCGATTAAGCCAATTTATAATAATTTATAAACCTAATGTACTCTCAACAACCTTACTTATTTCTTCAGCCTTTTCTAAGGAATCCATCTCTGCAAATACTCTTAATACAGGCTCTGTACCTGAGAAACGAATAATTACCCAACCTCCATTTTTAAAGTATACCTTATATCCATCTCTATATGACACTTTCTCAACTTCATAGTTAAATTTTATTGGTTTCTTTTTCACCATTAATAAATCAATTAATTCTTCTTTCTTCCTTTGAGGCATTTTGTAATCTCTTTCGGTCATATATAATCTTCCATATTCATTACATATGTCTTCATATATTTCTGATAATGATTTACCCGTTACTGCTATCATTTCAACTAAAAGAGACGCTGCATAAACTCCATCTTTTCCTTGAATATGTCCTTTAACAGTAAGTCCTCCACTAGATTCTCCACCTATTATTGCATCACTTTCAATCATCTTAGATGATATATGCTTAAATCCAACTGGAACTTCATAACATTCTTGTCCAAAACTCTTAGCCACCCTATCTAAAAGCTCTGTTGTAGCAATGTTTCTAACTACTGGCCCAGTCCATCCCTTATATTTTAATAAATAATAATATAGTAAAACTAAAATATCATTAGGATGAAGGAATCTTCCATTATTATCAATAACCCCAAGTCTATCTGCATCACCATCAGTTGCTATACCAATGTCATATTTTCTATCAATAACATAATTCTGTAATGCTCTTAAGTTAGCTGCATTTGGTGTAGGTAATTTCCCACCAAATAAAGTGTCATGACGTTCATTAATAACATCTAATTCACATCTAGCTGTTGCAAGTATAGTTCTTAATGAAGTTTGGCTCACACCATACATTGGATCTAGAACAACTCTTAAATGCGCATTTCTAATAGCTTCAATATTTATTTGAGATAAAATACAATCAATGTATTCATTAAAAGGATTATCATACTCTATTAATCCTTGAGCAATACCCTCTTCAAAATCTATTGATTTTATTTCTTCGCCTTCTAATTCTTTAATATATTTTTCTACATCATTTGTAACTATTTCATCAGCATCTTTTCCACCCTTAGTAAATAACTTTACTCCATTATAAAGTGCTGGATTATGACTTGCTGTTATTGCCATACCATAATCTAATCCTAATCTTTTAACTTCAAACATTATTAAAGGGGTTGGTACTCCTCTATGAATAAATAACACTTTAATTCCCTCATAGGCTAAAACTTCGGATATCCACATTGTAGCTTCTTTAGATAAAAATCTTCTATCATATCCAACAACCATAGTTCTATTTTCAACATTCTCAGCCTTCATTTTTCTAGCAACAGCTCTAGCTAATTGTTGAACATTATCCTTAGTGAAATCTTCTCCTATTATTGCTCTAAATCCTCCGGTTCCAAATTTAATCATAAAATTCACCTCTAAACTATATTTTTTAATACATATTTATCTACAATAAAATTTAATTTATCCCACTTTAATTCCATATCTCTTACAAGCTTAAGTTGAGTTCTTGTTCTATCTAAATTTTGCTCTTCATAGCTAGTTTTATAATAAACATCACCATCTAAATAATCTGTTAAAAACCTAATTCCCTGTTCTAAAGTAATTACTTTTGCACCCATAGGTAACATTTCAATTTCATTTTTAGTAAGACTATTATCTGTTCCTTCTAAAAATCCCTTTGTAAATGCTTCAAAAAACTCTAAATCAACATATACTTTACTTAAATCTTTTTCATCTTCTAATGCATGTGTTGCTCCACTTCTTATCGCATCTCCAAAATCATATAATGAAAGTCCTGGCATTATTGTATCTAAATCAATAACACATATTCCTTCTTTAGTTTTCTCATCCATAAGAATATTACTTATCTTTGTATCATTATGAGTAACTCTTAAAGGTAATTCTCCCCTTTCATACATATCAAGTAATATAGAAGTGTCATTTTTTCTTTCCAATATAAAGTTTACTTCTTCTCTTACTTTATCTAATCTATTAGCTTTATTATTTTCAATTGCACTTAAGAATGTTTTAAATCTCTCTCTTGTATTATGAAAATTAGGTATAGATTCATATAAAGTTTCTGCTTTATATTCTGATAACATATTTTGAAATTCTCCAAATGCCTTTCCAGCTTTATAAAAATCATTTGATGATTCTAAGATATCATAAGTTATAGTATTAGAAATAAATTTAATGGCCCTCCAATAATTCCCTAATGAATCTTTAAAAAAGCTTTTTCCTTCCTTAGTAGGAATTACTGTTATAGTTTGTCTATCTATATCTCCATTATTATTTTTGACTACCTCTTTTAAGTAATTACATATATTACAGTAGTTTTCCATTAATTTTTCAACATTTTTAAAAATTAGGTGATTAATCTTCTGTAAAATATATTTCTCTTCTTTATTATTATTTTTACATACCACTAAAAATGTATCATTTATAATTCCACTTCCAAAAGACTTAACATTTACAATTTCACCATCAAAATCAATGGCCTCAAGAGCTTCTGTTGTAAATTTTAAACATTCGTCATGCATCTTGGTTTTATTTCCTCCCATATATTTTTATTGTAAATTCCCTCTTTTATCATATCATCTATAGCTGCTCTTACAATATACTTATCCTCTTGATATGTAACTCCATACCATTTATCCTTAGATTCCATAACCTTTACTTTTATTTTATTATTTGCTAGAAGTGAACTTACAACTGAAGGTATAAAATATTCACTCTTCTTTGGATCTTTTATTGCTTCTGTATCTAAAAATGTCTTAAATTGATCTTCAAGAGCCTCAAATATATTAGTATTAAATGCCCACATATTCATTGATACAGGAGAATTATATTCTAATTCAATCCAGTTAACTTCATCCTCAGTATAGAAAGCTGATTCACCCTTCTTTATTATTTTTGTTCTTTCAACAACTTCTTCTAAATAACCATCTTTTACTTTACAAACCCCTCTTGCAACATGTCCATTTTCTGAAAGTGTATTACATAATTTATATCCAATCATTCCATACATATTTTCATCATTATTTGTAGTTAAGAATTCATATATTTTATTAAAAGCCTCTTGACCATAAAAATCATCTGCATTTATTGCAACAAATGGAGCATCAACTACATCTTTAGCACATAATATAGCTTGACCTGTTCCCCATGGCTTAGTTCTATCTGCTGGAACTGTATATCCTTCTGGTAAATTATCTATTTTTTGAATTGCATATCTTATTTCTGCATATTTCTCAAGTTTATTTCCTATAAGTTCTTTAAACTCTTCTTCAATTTCTTCTCTTAGTATAAAAACTATTTTTTCAAATCCTGCCTTTATTGCATCATGGACAGCCAATTCTAATAATATCTCTCCATTTGGACCAATCTTATCTATTTGTTTTAACCCACCATATCTACTTCCAAGTCCTGCTGCCATTATTAATAATATTGGTTTCATATATTCTCTCTCCCTTTTACTGATATTTTTTATTATATGAATATAACTCTGCAAGTAATCCTGCTAATCCTATAAACATAATAAGAAGCCCATTATATCCACTTATTGTATTTCCTTTTATAACTAATATAATTGATATAATAAATATTAAAATATAAATTATCTTCTTAACCATAAAATCACCCCTATAGGTAGTTAGTAGCCTTTAGTTAGTAGTTATTAAATGATAAAACTTTCTATTTTTATATACCCTTAATTTACATCCTAACTACTAACTAATAACTTCTAACTAATTTTGTTCCACTTAATTTCCCCTGGTTGTAATTCAACTTCTGTCTTATTTCCATCTCCATCGTATACAAATGTAATTTGTTTTTCATGTGAATTGTTAATTACTGCATATTTGTTACTTTCTAAATATGCTGAAACCTCACAATTTAAATTATCTGCATACCATATTTTCATTTTATCTTCTTTATGAGCAGCATAGAAACAACTTCTCATAAGTATTCGTGTATTTTCAATGGAGTATGGTAGTCCAGCTATATATACAGCTCTTCCCTTTCCATAATCATTAGATGACATTAATAAATCTCCATTTCTATAGCAAATAATTTCTGTATCTTTACTCTTAGCGTATACATTCTTTTGTCCTTCTCCAAAATCTATTTCACCCGTTACATCTTCTGTAATAAAATGCTTATCTAATTCTTTATTAAAATATTTATCTGTACTTAATGAGAATCCTAATTCTTTATCTACACCTAAAGCTTCTGATAATTGGAAGAAATGTCCTCCTTCAAGAGCTGCTGATGGTTCTCCAACACCAACAAATCCTCCACCATTATATATCCATTCTCTTATAGTAGTTATAATATCCTTATCTAACCACTTTTCTCCACCACTAAATGCAGTCCCTGCATCACCAGCATTAATAATTACATCCATATCCTTTGGAATACCATTATCCTTAATATCATCAAAACTTATAAATTCTACATCAAAGCTCATTCCACTTAAAGATTCTATAATCCCTAAATAAGTGTATATTTGCTTATACCATAAAGCATGAGCAACCATATGAGTTTGCCATGTTCTAAGTTTTCCCCAACAATTTAATATTCCAACTTTTAATCCACAGTATGGTTTATTTCCACCTATATTATCATAAATTTCTCTAAACTCATTACATACACTTTCAATATACTCAACAAATTTAGGAAACTTATATGCTAATGATAAATATCCGCCATAACCAATTCTATCCACTGGTTTTCTCATTAATGCCCTTCTTGCTGTTACCCAATTTTCTTTTGCTTCTATACACGGATCATTTCCTTCAAAAAATGTATCTGGGAAAAAATATGGTAAAAATCTACCTTCTGTATATTTAACTCCTGGAATATCTGCAATCATTCTAAGTGTTGCTCCTCCACCAACAGATCCAACTACTCCGTCTAATCCTATACTGCTAAAATATTTACCGTAAGGTTCTGTTCCTATCCAGTTATCCCCCAAAAACATCATTGCTTCTCTTCCATCTGCATGAACTATATCAACAAGCTTCTTAACATTCTCTGCTACAAATTTTTGTTGAAAATCTATATAATCTAAATATTGTCTAGAAGGTACTCTAAATGGAGAGTTATAATATCCTTGATCGACAATATCTTCTGGTCTTAATGCATAACCCTTTTCTTCTTTAAAAGCCTCTAATGCTTCTGGACTTACACTTGAGCTATATCCAAACCAATCAACAAACTTCTCTTTAGCTAAATCGTTAAATATTAACGTAAAATGATAGAAAAATGTTGTAAACCTTACTATATTAGATTCTGGATGCTCATCTAACCACTTATGCATAGCTTCAAAAATATATTTATTACTCTTAGGTTTTCTTGCATCAAATGGCATCTCATGCGGCTTGTCTCCCCAATTATTTGTAATGTGATTATACATTTGTGTTGGATCCCAAAGACAATAAGCTAAAAATGTTACAGTATATTCATGCCATTTATCAACATTTTCTATAATAACTTCTTGAGATTTTTCGTCATAACTCCATAATTCTGTATCAACTACTTTGTTTGTAGTTCTATCTATTACTTCCCACCATGTTTTTATATCATGATAAGTATCAGGCTGAACTTGTTCGCTGAAATACCCATCCATTATCTTAATTCTTAATTTATCCTCACTTGCAACATGGTGCTTAGTCATTAAATATGTTTGTTGTAACTCTTCTTTATTTGCTTCTGCCCATTTATTATCTCCACGTGCAACAAAGTAAGTTGAATATATTCTTTCTGCTAATCCCTTTATTTCTTTAGGAAGCTTAAATCCATCGCAATCTCTTATTCCATCTGCTCCCCATTTTTCTGCTATTTCCATAGTTTCTTTGATAAAATTATCATCTGTCGGTATTGTGACTCTTCCCTTATTCATCCTTATCTCCCCCTATTCTTTTATACCGCCTACTGTCATTCCTTCCGTTAATTGTTTTTGTACTAAAATATAAAGTATTATTGTTGGAATCATTACTATAACTAATCCTGCATACATAGCTCCATAATCTGTTGCTGTTTTTTGTACTTGCATTAAATTCAATAATCCAACTGGTAAAGTTTTTGACGAATTTGGAAGTAATGTTAATGCAATTATATATTCATTCCAAAAAGCTAAGAATTGAAATAGTATTACAGTTATAATACTTGGTTTAGCCATTGGAATTATTACCTTAATTAATGTTTGAAAATGAGTACATCCATCTATTGTTGCTGCTTCTTCATAAGCTTTTGGTAATGTACGTAAATAATTAGATAGTAAATAAATTGTAAAGGGCAATGCTGTTGAAGCATAAACTAAAGCTAGTACAATTTTATTATCTAAAAATACCGTCATCGCAAGAGGAAGAGCAAATATTTGTTTCATTGCCTTATCTGCATCAAGTATTAATAAAAATATTGGAACTACAATATAATTAACATTTATAAATAATCCAGCTGCAAATAATGTGTTTATTAATTTTCTACTTTTAAAATTAAATCTTGATAATACATAAGCTGCTGGTATAGCAATAACTAAAAGAATTATCAACGCAAGTGCAGTTACAAATATAGAATTTAAGAAATATTCTCCCATATGTGATTTAATAAATGCATTTGTAAAGTTTTCTAACTGGAATCCCTTTGGTAAAGCCCATGGACTACCATAAAATTCTGATTTATCTTTAAAGGAAGCAAGTATTGACCATCCTAAAGGTATCAATATGCTTAATGTAAATAATATTAAGCATAAATATATAAATGCTTTCATTAAGTTACTAGATGATTTCTTCTTATTCTTAATAGCTGATTGTTTATAATTAACCTGTTTTTCAGTAATATTTTGCATATCTAACACCTCCTAATACTCTATTACTTCTCTTTCTGTTATTTTGCTAAGAATTAAAGATAATCCAAATGAGAATAAGAAAATTACAACTCCTATAGCCATACCATATCCATATGAAGAGTTACCATAAGCTTGCTTGTACATATATCCTAATACTGTTTCTGAAGCTCCATCTGGTCCTCCACTAGTCATTACTTTTACAAATAAGAAACTTAAGTTAATACAACTTATTATAAAGAAAGTTAAAGTTGTTCTAACTGTTCCCCATACAAGTGGTAAAGTTATACTAAAGAATTGATGAATTTTTGAAGCTCCTTCTAAATCAGCTGCTTCATATAAACTTTCTGGAACACTACTCATAGCTGACATATACATAACCATATAATAACCAACTGCTTGCCATATCATAGCAATAGAAATACACCATACTACAGTCTTAGGATCACCTAACCACATTCTTTGCCAACTCTCCAATTTAAATAAACTTAAGGTTGCATTTATAATACCTTGATTTGGATCTAATATTGCTGAGAATATAGCTGATATAACAACTACAGAAAGAATATTTGGTAAGTAAAAAACTATTCTGAAAAAATTATTAAACTTAATATCTTTTCTAATTAATATTGCTGCTAATGCAATAGCTAATATTAATGTTACAATACTTACAAACACAATTAAAAATAATGTGTTTTGAAATGACTTTATAAATTTTTCATCTTTAAACAATATAATGAAATTATTAAGCCCTACAAATTTTTTATTATTACTTAATCCTCCCCATTTAAATAATGACATCCAAAATACGCTTATAGTTGGCATTATCATAAAAATGAAAAATAAAATAACTGCTGGTATAACAGACAATCCTATAAAAAGTTTTTTGGATTTACTATTTTTTCTCAATTAAACCACTCCCCTTTACCTTTTTATTACATTTGTTAATTATATTTTATCCAAGTGTAATCTTTTACACAACAAAATTGTTGCTTTATTTTTTAGTTATATTGCTAATCAAGCAATATATTCTAAAAAAGACTATGGTAAACGTTTAATTTTTGTATTATAATGGTATAACTGATAAAAAGTGTTTAGGGGTGTTTTATGAGTAATACAAGATATAATGTTAATGAAAAAAATATTTATAATATTGATTTTGAACTGCTTTATATAAGTAAATCAAAATACGGGGAAGATTGGCATAGTACTTCTCACTTCCATCCATTTACTGAAATCTTTTTTATAACTCACGGTAATGGAATTATGGAAATTGATTCTATTGATGTTTCTGTTAAGGAAGGTGATTTAATAATTATTAATCCAAACTGTCCACATACTGAAAAATCATCTTATAATCGTATGGATCAATTAGAATATATAGTATTCGCTATTAACAATTTAGCTTTAGCAAATAAAAGTTTACCACAATTAAATGGCGATGATTCAAATCCAACATACTATAAAATAATGAATTTAAACAATAACAAAAGTGTAATTTTATATTACTTAAATACTTTAGTACATGAAGTAGAAGAGAAGAAGGTTAATTATGAATTAGCCTGCAAAAGTATATTAACTCTATTTATAATTTATATTTCTAGAAATACTGAATCTAATTTATTAATTGCTGATAATCCTGAAAAACTTAATATTGAATGTGTTAAGATTAAAAACTATATAGACTCTCATTATTCAGAAAATATAACTTTAGATATTTTGTCTAACTTAAGCTACGTAAATAAATTCCATCTAGTTCATCTATTTACTAAACAAATGGGAATTTCACCAATAAACTATTTAATAAATAGACGAATCGAAGAATCTAAAAATCTGCTAACTACAACCAATTACTCAATAAGAGATATTTCTACTATAGTTGGATTTTCTAACTCTTCTTATTTTAGTCAGATGTTTAAAAAATTCACTGGTTATTCTCCAAGAATGTATAAAACTAAATATACTACTTTAAAATAATGCATTATAATTTTATTTAAGGTAACAAAAAAAAGACAATCCATAAGATTGTCTTTTTTGGAGCGGGTAGTGGGAATCGAACCCACCTTTCCAGCTTGGAAGGCTGGAGTATTACCGATATACGATACCCGCAAA
>URGW01000057.1 GCA_900547475.1 uncultured Clostridium sp.
ACTGCATGGGGGACTGTGTGGGAGAGTAGAACGTTGCCAGGTAATAAGATACCTAGTTTGAACTAGGTATCTTTTTTGTTATAATATAAATATTAAAAATACAAAGTTCTAATCTCCTACTGACAAAAAAGTGAAAGTTATTGAATGATTTAGTGACTATTAATAGTAAGATAAAAATTACATTAACTTATATTTCTTGCTAAAAAAGGTACTTGGTTTATACTAAGTACCTTTTTTGTGTAATAAAATAAAAAGAAATATTTTAAGTAGAAAAGATTAATGAAACTTAAAATATATAATAAGATATTTTCAAATAGTATTAAATAGTTATTTTTATTGTATGTGGAAAAATTATATAAGTAAAAGATAAAATCTATAAATATATAAATTAGAAGCAATATAAGATTGATGGTATGCATAAAAAAAGAGAAAATACACCAAAATATAGACAATAATACACAGCAAGAAAAGTAAAGTGACAAAATATAGCATAAATAAGATGAATATATAATTCCATATTAGATATTATTAGATTATATGTCGGTTAAAAGAAGTTGAACAGTATAAAAACTTGATGGTAGAATTATAAAAAGAGAAATAATTTCTATATTAGGTAATAATTTCAATAAAACAAAGGTTAGGGGGATTCACATGAGAGGAGAAGTTGGGGTAGAAGTTACGAGCAAAAGTAAAAAAAAGACTATTGAAGATATTAAGTTGGTAAATAAGAAGACAAGTAGTAAAACTTCAGATAATAAAAAAGAAAATAAAGTTGTAAAAAAGAAAGTAAAGTGTGAATTAAGCATGGAGAATATTTCTTTATTTCACGAAGGAAAGCACTATGAAGCATATGCCTTTATGGGATCACATGTTGTTTATGAAAAAAGAAAAAGAGGTGTGAGATTCACAACCTGGGCTCCTAGAGCAGAAAATGTATATGTGGTAGGTGATTTTTCTAACTTTGAAGTAAAAGAAGATTATAAAATGGACAAGGTATCGGATTTAGGACTATGGAGTATATTTATAGAAGGAATAGAGCCTGGAGAAAAATATAAATATTCAATAGAAAGTATTCATGGAGAACATAAATATAAGGCAGATCCTTATGCTTTTGAATCAGAAAAGAGACCAAACACCGCATCTATAATTAGTGAAAATGTTAAGTATAAATGGAATGATAGAAGTTGGATGATGAAAAGAAAAAGATTTAATATGTATGAAAGTCCAATTAACATTTATGAAATGCATTTAGGATCTTGGAAAACTAAAAATGGAAAATTTTTAACATATAAAGAAATAGCTCAGGAATTACCGGAGTACTTAGTGGACATGGGATATACTCATGTGGAAATTTTGCCAGTATTAGAGCATCCATTAGATGCATCTTGGGGGTATCAAGGTGTAGGATATTACTCTGTAACTAGTAGATATGGAAATGCAAATGATTTTAAGTATTTGATTGATGAATTACACAGAGCGGGTATAGGAGTAATATTGGATTGGGTACCAAGTCATTTTTGTAAAGATGCACATGGATTATATATGTTTGATGGAACTCCAACTTATGAATATGAGGAAGAATGGAAAAGAGAAAATAAGGGGTGGGGAACCTTTAATTTTGATTTAGGAAGACCAGAAGTTAAGAGTTTTTTAATATCAAATCTTTTTTATTGGATAAAAGAGTTTCATATAGATGGTATTAGAAATGATGCAGTATCAAATATGATATATCTTAGTTATGGAAGAAATAATGGAGAGTGGTTGCCTAATATTTATGGAGGAAGTGGGAATTTAGAAGCAATACAATTTATCAAAGAGTATAATAGTGCACTACACGAGGAATTTCCTACTATAATGACAATTGCAGAAGAGTCTACATCATGGCCTAAAATATCTAAACCAGTTGAAGAAGATGGATTAGGTTTTAACTTTAAATGGAATATGGGCTGGATGAATGATACTTTAAAATATATTAAAGAAGATCCAATAAATAGAAAGTATCATCATCATAAGCTTACTTTTTCAATGGCATATCATTATTCCGAGAATTTTATATTAGCTATATCACATGATGAAGTTGTACATGGAAAAGGTTCACTTGTAAATAAAATGTGGGGAGATTACTGGAATAAATTTGCCGGAGTTAGAGTTTATTTAGCACATATGATTGGGCATCCAGGAAAGAAATTAATTTTTATGGGTTCAGAGTTTGGTCAGTTTATAGAATGGCGTGAATATGAAGGATTACAATGGAACCTAATTGAAGAATATGATATGCATAAGAAGACTCAACAATTTTTTAAAGATATGAATCATTATTATAAGAGAAATAAGGCTTTATGGGAAGCTGATTATAAACCAGAAGGATATGAATGGATTGATGCAGATAATTGCGATGAAAGTATATATTCATTTATAAGAAAGGATAGTAAAAGTGATGAGATTTTAATATTCATATGTAATTATACACCTGTAGTTAGATATGATTTTAGGGTTGGTGTTCCAATATTAACTGAATATATAGAAGATTTTAATACAGATAGCGAAATTTATGGAGGATCAGGACAAGTAATGACTGATAAGTTAGTTGCAGAAGAAACTCCATGGAATAATCAACCATATTCAATAAAAATTAAAGTTCCACCAATGGCAGCTATTATTTTAAAGGTAAATAATAAATCTAAATAGGGAGTGTTAATAGATGAAAGTATTGTTTGCAGCATCAGAAGCGCATCCATTTATTAAAACTGGTGGCTTAGGAGATGTAATGGGAGCATTGCCTAAATCATTAGTAAAACTAGGCGTAGATGTTAGGGTAGTAATACCAAAGTATAAAAATATAAAAGATGAATTGAAGCAAAAATTACAGTTTGTAAAGTGGTTTACAGTTCCTGTAGGTTGGAGAAATCAATACTGTGGGATTTTTCAATATGAATATAAAGGAGTAATTTATTACTTCATAGATAACGAATATTATTTTAATAGAGATGGATTATATGGATATTTTGATGATGGGGAGAGGTTTGCATTTTTTAATAGAGCTGTTTTAGAATTTATTAAGCAAGTTGATTGGCAACCAGATTTAATAAATTGTAATGACTGGCAAACAGGAATGATACCAGTATTACTTAATTTAGAATACAAAAGAGATGAATTTTACTCAAAAATAAAGACAGTATTTTCTATTCATAATTTATTGTTTAAAGGAAGTTTTTCACCTAAAGTATTACCGGAGTTATTTGGCTATGATTATATGCCATTAGCTAATGGAAGTGTAGAGCTAGATGGTTCAGTAAGCTTTTTAAAGGGTGGATTAAATTATTGTAATCAAATCACAACAGTAAGTAATACTTATGCAGAAGAAATAAAGACACCGCAATATGGTGAAGGGTTAGA
Organism: uncultured Clostridium sp.; assembly: GCA_900547475.1. Classification (GTDB taxonomy): domain Bacteria; phylum Bacillota; class Clostridia; order Clostridiales; family Clostridiaceae; genus Clostridium. The sequence continues at coordinate 3,397 of URGW01000057.1, forward strand.
TGGATTTCTTAGAAGTAAAAGCTATTATTTAATGGGAATAGTTAATGGAATAGACTATGAAGAGTTTAATCCACAAGATGATAAATTTATATTTAAAAACTTTAATATTGATTCAATAGATAATAAAGTTGAAAACAAGTTAGCTCTTCAAAGAGAGTTAGGATTACCACAAAAGAAAGATACACCTATGATTGGACTAATATCTAGGCTAACGCATCAAAAGGGTTGTGACTTGATAGTTAATATGATAGATAGACTTCTTCAAAGAGATATACAGGTTGTTATATTAGGGACAGGTGATTATTGGTATGAGGAAACATTTAAGAATTTACAACATAGATATCCAGATAAAGTTTCAGCTAATATAAAGTTTGATAATACTCTAGCACACAAGATATATGCTGCAACTGATATGTTTTTAATGCCGTCATTATTTGAACCTTGTGGATTAGGGCAATTAATAGCATTAAGATATGGATCAATTCCTATTGTAAGAGAAACTGGAGGATTAAAAGACACAATATCCCCTTACAATCAATACAATGGAGTAGGGAATGGATTTGGGTTTAGAAACTTTAATTCAAATGAATTAATGCAAATTATAGAATATGCATTAACAATCTACAACGATAAAAATGCTTGGAATAACATAATCAGACAAGCTATGAATTCAGATAACAGCTGGGAAAAATCAGCTATGCAATATAAGTTATTATATGAAGGAGTAGTTAAGATATCTTAATGGATTAAGCTATTAGGAGGTAAATATATGCTATCAATCGATAAGAATTCATTTAAAAGAGATTATAACAATAAATTCGTTCAATTACATGGAAAAGAATTAAAAGAAGGAAGTAATCAACAAAAATATGAAGCATTGGGAAGTTTGGTTAGAGACTATGTAATTAGTACATGGATGGATACTAATAATAGGTACAATCAAACTGGAGAAAAACAAGTATACTATTTCTCAATGGAATTCTTATTAGGCAGACTATTAGGTGATTTTCTTTTAAATTTAGGAATAAGAGATATTTGTAAAGAGGCATTAAATGAGTTAGATATTGATTTAGAAGAAATTGAAAATTTAGAACATGATCAAGGATTAGGTAATGGGGGATTAGGTAGATTAGCAGCTTGTTTTCTAGACTCTATGGCATCCTTAAATATTGCTGGACATGGATGCGGAATAAGATATAAATATGGTTTTTTTGAACAAAAAATAGTAGACTGTCAGCAAGTTGAAGCTTCTGATAATTGGTTAAGAGAGGGAAATGTATGGGAAATAAAGAAGCAAGACAAAGCTGAGATAGTTAAGTTTGGAGGAACAATTGTTTCGGATTATGTTAATGGTAAATTAACTTTTACTCATGTTAACTATGAGCCTGTTTTAGCAGTACCATATGATACACCAATTGTTGGTTATGAAAATGAAGTAGTAAATACTTTAAGATTATGGAGTGCTGAACCAGTATCAAATGAATTTGATTTTTCATCATTTAGCAGAGGAGATTTTCTAAAAGCAATATCTTATAAGAATTCAGTAGAAGCAATATCTTTAGTTCTATATCCAGAGGATTCATTTTATGAAGGAAAAATGCTTAGATTAAAGCAACAGTATTTTTTTGTTTCTGCAGGAATACAAAGTATAGTAAGGCATTATAAAAAGCACAAGGGAGACATTAAATTACTAGATGAAAAGATAGCAATACACATCAATGATACGCATCCAACATTAGCAATTCCAGAGTTAATGAGGATATTACTTGATGAAGAGGGATTGTCTTGGGAGAATGCGTGGAGGATAACTCAAAATACAATTTCATATACTAATCATACAATTTTAGCTGAAGCTTTAGAAAAGTGGCCTATTGATATGTTTAAAAGTTTATTACCAAGGATTTATATGATTATCGAAGAAATAAATAAGAGATATTGTGGGGAACTTTGGAATAAGTATGTAGGTCAATGGGATAAGATATCAAGAATGGCTATTATAGGTGATGGATATGTAAGAATGGCTAATTTAGCTATAGTGGGTAGTCATAGTGTTAATGGAGTAGCAAAACTTCATACTGAGATATTAAAGAAAAAGGAAATGTCTGATTTTTATTATTTATATCCATCAAAGTTTAATAATAAAACTAATGGTATAACTCATAGGAGATGGTTAATTAGGTCTAATCCAGAGTTAACTAATCTTTTACTTGATACTATTGGTGAAAGTTTTATAAAACATCCAACTGATTTAGAGAACTTTGGAAATTACCTTTATGATAAAAATGTTCTAAAAAGACTTGGAGAAATAAAAAAGGGTAATAAAGAAAGATTAGCACAAGAAATTTATAAAAGTAATGGAATAGTTATAGATACGAATTCAATTTTTGATGTTCAAATTAAAAGGATTCATGCTTATAAACGTCAAACATTAAATTGCTTAAGAATAATGGATCTTTATAATAAGTTAATTGATAATCCTAATTTAGATATAATACCAAGAACTTTTATTTTTGCAGGAAAAGCAGCTCCAGGATATTATTTAGCAAAAAATACAATTGAGTTAATTTGTAGGGTTGCAGAGACTGTAAATAACGATCCAAGAGTGAATGAAAAAATTAAAGTTGTAATGTTGGAGAATTATCAAGTTTCATTAGCTGAAAAAATAATTCCAGCAACAGACTTAAGTGAACAGATTTCAACAACAACAAAAGAAGCATCTGGTACTTCTAATATGAAGTTTATGATGAATGGAGCAATAACTATTGCAACATTAGATGGTGCTAATATTGAAATTAAAGATGAAGTTGGTGAGGATAATATTATTATCTTTGGATTAAATGCTGAAGAGGTATTAAATTATCATAAGAATGGTGGATATTCATCATGGGATATATGCAATAAGGATTCTAGATTACAAAGGGTTACGAATGATTTAATTAATGGTAAATATTGTAGAGATAAAGATAGGTTTAGAAGTATATATGAAAATTTATTAACCTATAATGATGAATTTTTTGTATTAAAGGATTTTGATTCTTATTTAGATGCACAAGAAAGAGTTAATAAATTATATATGGATAAAGAAAGATGGCAAAAGATGTGTGGCATTAATATAGCACATTCAGGAATATTTTCATCTGATAGAACTATTCAGGAATATGCAACAGGAATTTGGGGTTCAACTGTAATATATAAAAATCTTTAGGGGGAATGTGAATTTGGATGATATACAAATTTTCCATGATTCTCACAACCTTGAATTAAGGAATCCTTTTGGTGCAGTTAGTATAGGAACTAAGGTGCGAATCAGATTATGGACTAGTAAAAAATGTTCAGTTTATATTAATTTAATAAATTTTTATAACAATCAGATAGAAATTCAAATGAACGAAATTGGATGGAATAGTTCAGTAAATAATTGGGTTTATGAAGCCGAAGTAGATACATCAAATAATAAGGGTTTAATATATTATTACTTTAGAGTTAATTACTGTGGAATGGATATTATTTATGGAAATAATATAGAATCATTAGGTGGGATAGGCCAGGTATATTTTAATGAGCCAGTAAGCTACCAGATAACTATATATTCTAAGCAAGAAGTACCTAGTTGGTATAGAGAGGGAATTATATATCAAATATTTGTGGATAGGTTTTTTAATGGAGAAGATGAAGGAAAAGTTTTAAATCCTAAAAAGAATACTTTTATATATGGAAATTGGGATGATAGTCCAATGTATATAAAAGATATGGACGGAAATATAGTGAGATGGGATTTTTATGGTGGAAATCTTTTAGGAGTAAAAAAGAAATTAGAATATATTAAGTCATTAGGTGTAAATGTAATATATTTTAATCCAATATTTGATTCTCCTAGCTGTCATAAGTATGATACTGGAGATTATGAGAAAATAGATCCTATGTTTGGAGATGAAGAAATATTTAAAGATTTATGTAGTGAAGCAGAAAAGTTAGGCATGAGAATTATATTAGATGGGGTTTTTAGTCATACGGGAAGTGATAGTAAATATTTTAATAAATTTGGGAATTATGATTCTTTAGGAGCCTATCAGTCTTTACATTCTCCATATTATAGATGGTATAGGTTTAATGATTATCCTAACCTATATGAAACATGGTGGGGATTTTCTAATATGCCTAATGTAGATGAACTTAATCCAAGTTATTTGGATTATATAATTAGAAATAATAACTCTATTATAGAAAAATGGTTAAGTCTTGGTGCTGGTGGTTGGAGATTAGATGTTGCAGATGAATTACCAGATGAGTTTATTAAAATTTTAAAAAGTAGGCTCAAAGAAGTAAAAAAGGATAGTGTATTAATTGGTGAGGTATGGGAAGATGCATCAAATAAGGTTAGTTATAATAGGAAAAGAGAATATCTATTTGGAAATGAACTAGATTCTGTAACTAATTATCCTTTAAGACAAATAATTTTAGATTTGGTTAGAAATTATATAGGCAGTAAATATTTTATTAAAAGGTATTTATCGTTAAAAGAAAATTATCCTAAGGAATATTTTTATTCAACTATGAATATGCTTGGTAACCATGATACTGAAAGAGTACTAACTATACTAAATAATAATGTAAATCTGCTAAAGGAGGCAGTAGTAATTCAAATGACATTACCGGGAGTTCCATTAATATATTATGGAGATGAAGCTGGCTTGACTGGAGGAAAAGATCCAAGCAATAGAAGATCATATCCTTGGGGAAATGAAAATAAGGATATATTAGAGTTTTATAGAAAGATATCAGCTATTAGAGTTAGTGAAGAGGTCTTAAGAAATGGAGAGATAGAATTTCTAGACTTTAATAAGGGAATATTAGGATATGAAAGAACTTTAAATAAAGATAGAATAATTATCGCAGTTAATATAATGGAAAAAGAAGCAAATATATTAATCAATAATATAGATGGAAATATTTTAGATTTATTATATGAAGATAAAGAATATATAGTAGAAAATAGATCAATAAGTGTTTTAATAGAAGCACATAAATTTATAATATTAAAAGTTCTATAAAATAGTATGGCACTTTTATAATTTCAAAGTGCCTTACTTTTTAAATTAATTGAATATTGTTTTAATAAGGAGATGTAGATGTATAAATAAATATATGCTAACAAAATAATAGTTAAATTACAAAATTAACATAAATAAAAAAATGTAATTAAGTAGATACACTAATTATAGGGTATTAAGTTAAGAGGGGATGGGGATAATAGTGAGAAAAAAAGAAATGGTTGCTATGATATTGGCAGGAGGACAAGGATCAAGATTAGGTGTTTTAACGAAGAAATTAGCCAAACCAGCAGTACCTTATGGAGGAAAATATAGAATAATAGATTTTCCTTTAAGTAATTGCTCAAATTCGGGTATATATTCAGTTGGAGTACTAACTCAATATAAGCCATTAGAACTTAATGCACATATTGGAATAGGGAGTCCATGGGATTTAGATAGAAGAGATGGAGGAGTGAGTATACTACCACCATACCAAGAGGAAAAGGGGGGGAATTGGTATAAGGGAACTGCAAATGCAATTTATCAAAATATTGAATTTGTAGATAGATATAATCCAGAATATGTATTAATTTTATCAGGTGACCATATTTATAAAATGGATTATGATAGAATGCTTCAATTCCATAAGGAAAAGAATGCTGAAGCTACAATAGCAGTAATTGAAGTTCCTATGAAAGAGGCTTCTAGATTTGGAATAATGAATACTAATGAAGATCTATCAATATATGAGTTTGAAGAAAAACCTGCGAATCCTAAGAGTAATATGGCATCCATGGGAGTTTATATATTTAATTGGAAACTATTAAGACAAGCATTAAAGGAAGATGAAAAGGATAAAGAATCTAGCAATGACTTTGGTAAAAACATAATTCCTAAAATGTTAAGTGAGGGTAGAAAATTAGTGGCTTATCCATTTAAAGGGTATTGGAAAGACGTAGGTACTATAAGTAGTCTTTGGGAAGCAAATATGGATTTATTAAAAAGAGAAAGTGGATTAAATTTATATGAGGATGATTGGAAGATATATTCTGTTAGTCCTGTAAGACCAGCACAATATATTGGAAAAGATGCAAATGTCAAAAATTCATTAGTGGTTGAAGGGTGCACAGTTCATGGAAAAGTTGAAAATTCTATATTATTTGAAGGAGTTTACATCGGTAAAAATACTATTATAAGAGATTCTGTAATAATGACTGATGCCAAGATTGGAGATAATGTAGTAATCAATAAGGCTATTATTGGTGGAGAAGCTAAGATAAGAAAAGATTGTAAAATAGGTAATGGTGAAAAAATATCTGTTATAGCATCTAAAGAAGATGTTAAAAGTGGAACTGTAATAGATGCAATGGAAGTATAATATAGGGGGGAAAGAGAAAATATGAATAATTGTATTGGTATAATTAACTTAGATGAAAATGAACAAAAAACTACAGAGTTAACAAGACACAGACCTTTAGCATCGTTACCTATAGCAGGTAGATATAGAGTTGTTGACTTTGTATTATCTAATATGACTAATTCAGGAATTGAAGTAATAGGAATATTTACAAAAAATAAGTCACGATCACTAATGGATCATTTGACAAATGGTAGGCCGTGGGATATGCATCGTAAAAAGGATGGATTAAAGGTATTTAATTTTGGTGATATTGATCCAGTACATGATGATGTTCATAACTTTTTAGAAAATATAGATTATTTTGATTATAGTAAAAAAGAGTATACTTTGATTTGTTCATCATATATGATTTGCAATATAAATTACAGTGAATTAATTAAGTATCATATTTCACAAGGTAATGATGTAACAACAGTATATAAAAATGTTAAACATGTAGAAGATAACTTTATTGGATGCCAAGTTTTAAACTTAGATGAAAATAGTAGAGTAATTGGTGTTGGAGAAAATGTAGGTTTAAAGAATAGTGCTAATATAAATATGGAAATGTATATAATGAAAACTGATTTTTTTATAGACATGATATATGAATGTATTAGAGGTGGAATATATAAAAAGATAAAAAATTATATCAATGGAAATATAGATAAATTAAAAGTTGGTGGTTATGAGTTTAAAGGATACTTAGCTTGCATTAATTCTATAGGAGCATACTATGATGCTAATATGGAATTTTTAAATGAAAAAGTAAATAAAGAATTATTTTATAACAACTTTCCTATATATACTAAACCTAAAGATGCATGCCCAACACAATATACTGAAACAAGTAGTGTAGTAAATTCTATTATTGCTAATGGGTCATATATTGAAGGAACAGTTAAAAATAGTGTTATAGGAAGAAATGTTTATATTGGAAAAGGTAGTGTAATTGAAAATTGTGTTATACTTCAAAATACTGTTATAGGAAATAATGTAACTATGAGTAATACAATTACGGATAAAGGAACATTAATTGATGATAATGAAGAGGTAAAGGGATTAGAAAATAATCCAGTTATAATTCCTAAAAAAAGGGTTGTTTAAAAATACTAATTAATAAAAAGAGAGTTAAAATAAAAATATAATTTAACTCTCTTTTTTATATCTAGGAAAGTATAAATTGGTCGAGTTTTAAAGAGAGTAATATCAATGATTTTAAAATTGTAAAATTAAAAAGTGCACTATGAAGGGGGAGGAAGTTTTATTTATAAACATATTATGGTAAAATGTGATATATAGTTGATTGAATATTCAAATTAAATAAGTGAACGTATCCTTGTGTATCAATATAAGTATTATTAAGAAAATTTATAAAAAATACAGAAAAACTAAACTAATTTCTGAATATAATAATACAGTATTGGTTAATATGTTAATATAATGATATTATAAGTTTTGTCCGAAAGGACCGCTGATAAGTCGAAAGATAGGAAATGAAGTAAGTTAACAAAAACAACAAAAAAATGTTGAAAAAAGATGTTGACAGAAAAGTTTCTCAGTGATAAGATAAGGAAGTCGCTTCGGTGCGACAGAGTAAATGGTCTTTGAAAATTGAACAGAATATAGTTAAAGTA
>URGW01000058.1 GCA_900547475.1 uncultured Clostridium sp.
AAAACTTAATTACAATATTCCTTCCGATAATATCATTAATTTTTCTTTATCACTGGCCTTTAAGCTTAAAGATACAATTTCCCGTGTCATCACCTTAAAAGTTAACGACTTCTGCTATCAAATTATTAACTTTTAAATATATACATTTTTATAACTAAAATTATAAATTTATAAATTAAATATAATATCAGAAAAATTTGTAGCAGAAAACATTAACTATAAAGTTGGAGTTATAAGCAAACACATGGAAAAAGAAAAAATGAAATATTAGTTTGGAGGGAACATTGAAATTGAGCCGTAGAATTTAATAATTGATGTAGTAAAATTGGCGTTAAGAAGTTTTTACTGTTTGAGCTAACAGCGAGTTTAAAAACTTTAGCCAATTTTACGGAATCAATTATATAAATTCTAGGTGAAAATTTCACAGTTTCCGGAAAATTAATATTTCATTTTTTCGCTTCCACGTGACGAAGAATATTATTCTTTTGCTTTGGCTGATAATATATCTATTTTAGAATTTAGGGTATCTATTATACATAAATCTAATACTTCTTTAATATGTTTAACTTTAATTACTGATATTCCATCATATTCAAAAAAACTATCATTCCAATTTGCTTCTGGAATTAATACTTGTGTTGCACCCGCTTTTTTAGCTGCTAATATCTTAGCATTAACTCCACCAATAGGATTAACCATACCTAAAAGGCTTATTTCCCCAGTCATTGCAATTTTACTATTAATCGCTTTTCTTACTATAGCGCTATAAACGGCACTAGCTATTGCTATTCCAGCAGATGGACCATCTACAGGGATTCCCCCTGGTATATTTATATGAATATCATATTGTTCACATTTTAAATCAAAAATATTATTTAAAGCTGTCAATACATTTTGTATTGAAGAATATGCAGTACTTTTTCTCTTAATTTTTCTATTACTCATAGTAATCTCTTCTTCTTCAATAATACCTGAAATTTTCAATTCACCACTTCTACCTGATACCTTTTTAGCTGTAGCTTCAATTTCCATCAACATCCCTATATTAGCTCCATGTACAGCTAACCCATTAACCACTCCAATTTGAGATTTTTCTGGAACTCTTATCTCCGGTATCTCTGTGTATTGACCATTTTCAATAACCCATTTTATATCATCTTCAGTGATATCTCCTCTATCTTCGTTAATAGCAATTCCTGCACATAATTGAACCAAATTAACTACTTCTCGACCATTAGAACAATGTCTACTAATAATATCTAATCCTCTATCTGTAGTCTTTAATCCAACACGTTCTATAGCCTTACTTCCTATCTCTTTTATTTCATCAGTTTGCAATCCCCTAAAAAAGACTTCTACACATCTAGATCTTATAGCTGGAATAATTTCATCAGGACTCCTGGTAGTTGCACCTATAAGCCTAAAATCTGCTGGTAATCCATTATCAAATATCTCCTTTATAAAAGTAGGCATATTAGGATCTTCTGAACTATAATATGAACTATCTAAAAATACTTTTCTATCCTCTAGTACCTTTAATAACTTATTCATTTCTATAGGATGTAACTCACCTATTTCATCTATAAACAATATTCCACCATGTGCCTTTGTTACAGCCCCTGGTTTAGGCTGTGGTATACCAGCAACTCCTAACGCTCCTGCTCCTTGATAAATAGGATCATGAACTGAACCTATCAAAGGATCAGCTATCCCCCTTTCATCAAATCTTATAGTTGTAGCATCAATCTCAACAAATTTAGCATCTTTTTTAAAGGGTGATTTTTCTCTCTTTTTAGCTTCTTCTAACACCAATCTAGCTGCTGCCGTTTTTCCTATCCCAGGTGGTCCATAAATAATAACATGCTGGGGATTAGGTCCACATATTGCTGCTTTTAACGCTTTTACCCCTTCCTCTTGCCCTATAATATCTTCAAAATTAATAGGTCGACTTTTCTCTGTTAAAGGTTCTGTTAACTTTACTCTTCTCATTTTCAGAAGATTTTCCATTTCTTTCTTATTTTCTTTATCTACTACTACTTTTTTAGAATGATTCGCTTTATTACTATTAAATAAATATATTATAAATAGAATCATCATTATAAATTGTAGAATTATCATTATTTCACTCATAAAGTTATACCCTCCACTTTTATAATTCTATTTCTATTATTAACCTTTAATAGTTGTATTATTCCATAATTAGTAGTAATTAATTATAATTTTTCCAAAAGTAATAATAATAAAAGTAAAAACACCCCTAGAAATCTAGAGGTGTTTTATTATGCGGTTTCCATACCTTTTCTTTTTTTAGTTTTTTTAGCTTTTAAAGCTGGCCTAACTTCATTCTCACCTAATCTTACTAAATCCGGTAACTGTTTAGATTTAATTGTCGCTTCTGTAATAATGACTTTACTTATATTTTCATCTGATGGAACATCAAACATAACATCTATCATTATATCTTCTACAATTGCTCTTAATCCTCTAGCTCCAGTTTTTCTTGCAATAGCTTCATCTGCAATAGCTTTAAGTGCATCTTCAGTAAACTCTAATTCTACATTATCAATTTCAAATAACTTATTATATTGTTTTACTAATGCATTTTTAGGTTGACTTAAAATGTTAATTAAAGCATCTTGGTCTAAAGATTCTAGTGAAACTACCATAGGTAATCTTCCTACAAACTCTGGTATTAATCCAAACTTTAATAAATCTTCTGGAAGAATATTTTTTAAAGTTTCACCAACATCTTTAGTTTCCTTAGATTGAATTTCAGCTCCAAATCCCATAGTGCTTACTCTTGTTCTCTTTTGAATTATCTTTTCTATACCATCAAAAGCTCCACCACAAATAAATAATATATTTGAAGTATTAATTTGAATAAACTCTTGATGCGGATGCTTTCTTCCACCTTGTGGTGGTACTGAAGCCGTTGTTCCTTCTAAAATCTTTAATAATGCTTGTTGAACTCCTTCACCAGAAACATCTCTAGTTATAGATGGATTTTCAGACTTTCTAGCAATTTTATCAATCTCATCAATATAAATGATACCTTTTTCTGCCTTTTCAACATCGTAATCAGCATTTTGGATTAGTTTAAGTAAAATATTTTCAACATCTTCACCTACATATCCAGCTTCTGTTAAAGTTGTTGCATCAGCTATTGCAAATGGAACATTTAAAAACTTAGCTAATGTTTGAGCTAATAATGTCTTACCTGATCCAGTTGGCCCTAATAATAATATATTACTTTTTTGAAGTTCTATATCATCATCTATCATATTAGCTTTAACTCTTTTATAATGATTATAAACAGCAACTGATAATGCTTTTTTTGCTCTATCTTGCCCAATTACATATTGATCTAAATATGCTTTAATTTCTGTTGGCTTTGGTAATGCTGTAGTATCTAATTCTACATTATCTTCAAATTCATCTTGAATTATGTCAGAACATAAATCTATACACTCATCACATATATATACGCCTGGTCCGGCAATTAATCTTCTTACTTGATCTTGGTTTTTACCACAAAATGAACACTTTAACTGCTTTTTATCCTCAAATTTAGCCATAACATCACCTCACTTTGGCTTATTCTGCCAAAAATTAATTATTTTTTATTCTTAACAATAACTTCGTCGATTAATCCAATATTTAACGCTTCATCTGCACTCATGAAATTATCTCTTTCACACATTTGAACCATAGTTTCATAATCAACTTTCCCATTAGTAGATTCAGCCATTGTTCTAGTTAAAGTTTCTTTTATCTTTAAGATTCTTCTAGCATGAATATCAATATCAGTAGCCTGACCTTGGAATCCCCCTAATGGTTGGTGAATCATTATCTCACTATTTGGAAGTGCGAACCTCTTCCCTGGAGCTCCACTTGATAGTAAAAATGCTCCCATAGAAGCTGCCATACCAATACAAATTGTACTTACATCGCATTTTATATATTGCATAGTGTCATAAATAGCCATTCCTGAAGTAATTGAACCACCTGGACTATTTATGTAAAGATAAATATCTTTATCAGGATCTTCACTTTCTAAAAATAATAATTGAGCTACGACTAAATTAGCAGTAACATCATTAACTTCACCACTAAGCATTATAATTCTGTCTTTTAAAAGTCTTGAAAATATATCGTAAGACCTTTCTCCTCTCCCTGTTTGTTCTACAACATATGGAATATAATTGCTCATTTTTGCATTCCCTCCTTTTCTCTTTAAAACCCTTCTTACTTTATAATATATCCAACTAATCAAAAGTAATTATATTAAAATTATATAAGTTTTACTTTATTTTGTTAAAGAAATATTTTAATAATTGCCAGAATTTCTTCTGGCAATTAATATAAGACTATTTATTGTTTTCAATTAATAATTTCATTGTTTTATTTGTAATAACGTCAGCTCTTAATGCAGCTTGTTGGCTTTGCATTAATAAATCAACCATTTTTTCATCTTCAGATGCAGCATACATTTTAGCAACTTCTACAGCTTTTGCTCTTATTTCTTCTTCAGTAGCTTCGATATTTTCAGCTTTTTCTATAGCTTCTAAAACTAAGTCTACTTTTACTTTAGTTTGAGCATTAGCTCTCATGTATTCTCTCATTTTATCTTCATCAGTTCCTGTGAATTGGAAGTATTGTTCTAAAGTTAAACCTTGATATTGTAATCTTTGTTGTAAGTTTTGAACCATTTTATCTACTTCTTTTTCTACCATAACTTCTGGAATTTCAACTTTTGAATTTCCAGCTACTGCAGTAATAACAGCTTCTTCGAATTCTCTTTCTGATCTTTCACTATTAGCTTCTTCTAGCTTTTTAGTTACATCAGCTTTTAAATCAGCTATAGTATCAAATTCAGATGTTTCTTTAGCAAATTCATCATCTAATTCTGGTAATTCTTTAACTTTTATTTCTTTTATAGTAACTTCAAATTTAGCTGGTTTTCCATTTAACTCTTCTTTTCCATAGTTTTCTGGGAAAGTAACGTTAACTTCTACTGTATCATTTACTTTAGCTCCAACTAATTGTTCTTCAAATGTATCAATGAAAGTCTTTGATCCAATTTCTAAAGAATAGTCTTTTCCTTCTCCACCTTGGAACGCTTCTCCATCAACATATCCTTTGAAGTCGATAACAGCTATATTTCCATTTTCAACTGTTCCTTCTTCTTTAGCTTCAACTCTAGCATTCTTTTCTTGCATTTCTTTAAGCTTCTTTGAAACTTCTTCTTCAGTTACTTCATATGTTTTCTTTTCTATTGATAATCCTTTGTATTCACCTAACTCAACTTCTGGATAAACAGTAACTTCTGCAGTATAAACAAAATCTTTACCTTCTCCAACTTCAACTACATCTATCTTTGGATAATCTACTGGTACTATATTGTTTTCTTTTAATACTTCACTGTATGATCCTTCTATTGCAAAGTTAACAGCATCTTCTAAAAGAACTTCTATTCCATAATATTTTTTAACCACATTCATAGGAACCTTTCCTTTTCTGAATCCTGGAACATTGAAATTCTTAACATTTTTCTTATACGCTCTTACTAAAGCTGCATCAAATTTTTCAGCTTCAACCTTTACTTCAAACTTAACGATATTTACATCGATTTTTTCCATTTTAGCTTCCATTGTATATTCCTCCTAAAAAAGTATCTCTTGTTTGATTAATACAACTAGCTTATTATAACACATTTAAGCTATTTTTTACAAATGTTTGTTCACAAAATTACTTAATAATTTACTCTTCACTAGTAATATACATAATATTGCCATCAATTTCAACCTTTAAGCTATTATCTTAATTTTTAAATAATTTAATGCAATATATTCACTTAATTTTAAATCTATAATATCTTTTCTATTATTAATCAAATAAATTTTCTGATTACTGTCTATAATTTAATTTTTATCTTTGCATAATATTAACATATAATACTTAGACAATAAACACCTATTTACTTTTTATATATTTTCACCTTTCCCATTTTCCATTCTTTTCTACCTTATTATTCGACAATCCATTATCTTGATTTACAGCATTTTTTTGCCTTATTGCATCCACTACACTTCTTGTTGCTATTACTCTTAGTGCTACAACAACCTCCACACCTTAACATGCCTAAATCTCTCATTTCTTCTATAGTTAATTTAACTTCATTTTCACTATATGCCTCATAATCTGGCTTATCTTTAAGAATATCTTCTTTATAAAACATTTTATTCCACTCCTTTTTTACCCATATATTAACATATTTATATATAAGCTTTCTTCTAAATTTATACATAAAAAAAATTTTTTCAACTTTTTTTGTAAAAAATATTTGATTTTATTAAATACTATTGTATAATATTAATATAGTATTTAATTTATAAATACTCTTAAACAGCCCATACCGCTCTATAATTAAATATAATTATAGAGTTTTAATAAAACCCCACACAATCACTTATTCCCTTTCTTAAGTGATTGTAATCCCTTAAACCTGTGCTATGCACAGGTTTTTTATTTATAAAAATACATCTTAAACTTTCTTCAATATTATTGTCTTACTTAAAATTTATTATACAAAAGGCTATGCTTTCACATAACCTTTTTTTGTATAATAATTATTAAATTTTAATAAGGTATATAGTTTAAAGGATCTACAGCTTCTCCATTAATTCTTATTTCAAAGTGTAAATGAGGGCCTGTACTATTTCCTGTTGAACCTACAGTTGCAATTACATCTCCTTGTGATACAGTGTCACCATATGAAACATTCAAAGTCTGAGCATGAGGATATAGTGTCTGAACTCCATTTCCATGTCCTAAAATTATAGTATTACCATATCCACTTATCCACCCTGAATATTCAACTACTCCACTTTTTGAAGCCTTGATTGGATCACCGTAATTCCCTGCATAATCTATTCCTTTATGTAATTTATACTCACCTGTAACAGGATTATTTCTATATCCATAATAACTAGTTATTCTTCCTGGAACTGGTCGCAGGAATCCACTTTCACTCGGTAAACTTTCTATATTGCTACCATTTCCTGCAACACTATTAATTATTCTATCTAGCTCAGCTTCTAACTCACTATTATGTGATTCTAACTCTTCTATCTGATTATTTATAGAATTACTGCTATTTTCCAAAGATGCAATACTATTTAATTTCTCATTTTGAAGTGCTAGAAGTTCTTTTCTTTTTTCTTCCTCTTTATTTTGTATAGCCACAACACTATTTTTTGCACTAACTATTTCTTCTTGTTTTTCCTTTATAGCAACTTGTTTTTCCTCTTGTTCTTTTATCTTTAAATTTATTTCACTAATTTCAATAGCTATGCTTTCTTGAGTTTGTATAGATTTATCTATTAACCCTTTATCAAAAGTGATTATTCTAGAAATACTTGATAAATTCTGAAAAAGCTCTAATATATTTTTGCTCTTAAGAATCATGTAAATATATTGCTTTGTTAAATCAAGTTTATAAACACTTCTTATTCTATTGTTTAATAATTCTTGGATTTTTTCTTGTTCTTCTTTTAGTTCTTCAATATAATTTTTCTTTGCTTCAACTTGATTTTTACTTTCGTTAATTTCATAATTTAAATCATTTATATCTGATTGTATCTCATCTATTTGCTTTTGATATTCACTAATCTCTTTTTGAAGCTCATAAAGTTCATTTTCTTTTTCCTCTATATCAGCTTCCACTCCCGTTAGTTGATTTTTTTCCTCTTCAATCTGATTATTTAAGTTTTCTTTTTCATCTTGAAGACTTTCAATTTTATTTTTATTACTTTCTATTTCTTCTTTTATAGAATCCTTTTTTTCTGCAAAAGCATAAGAATTATTTACTAATATGCAGATAAGTAATGTATATATAATCTTTTTTCTATTATTCATTTTATCCCCCATATCTCATCATTAGCTATTAATATTTATATGTCTATTTTCTGAATCCCTTTAATTATAAAATCTCCATTTTCATATTCTAAATTTAGAATAAAAGAGTTTTCATTAGAATTTTTAACAAATGGCAATAATTTTTTATATACACTATAATCAATCCTTGTTATCAAACTAGCTTTAAATATATTATCTTCATATTTAAAGTCACTTTTCTCAATTTCAACATTTAAATCAGTTATTTCATAATTATTACTTAGTAAAAATGTCTTTTCATTAATATAGCTATAAACCATTTCCTTTACTTCTTCTGTGGCACCTGAAATAAGACTTTTATCTTTACTATTTAATGCCTCAAATGAACTAAGATAAAACTTATTTACTATTTCATTAATTATATTGTTTAATTCATCATTTACCATATTTATATCAAGTTTAATATACTGCTCATTACTTATTAACAACTCTTCACTACGGATTGTTCCCCATGGAAACTCTCTCTCAAGATATATTTTAATATCTTTATCTTTCGGAAAAGGCCCATAATTTTTAATGTCTTTAGCTTCTAACCCAGTATCAAAATCATTAATAAATACTTTTGCATCATCAAAATTTGAATACAATGTAATATAATTTCCAGCAACATTTATCTCAACAATTTCATCTTCCATTAAACTTATAATTTCACTATTACTTATATCACCATACTCAGTCTTATATGTATATAAAACTTTATATGTACCTGGAATCACATCAAATTCAGCCTTATCTAACAAATTAAACCTTTTATTCGAAAATTCTATATCAACATCAGCTATATTTGTAATAAATTTAACAGTAACAGTATTAATATCAATATAATATTTTTCCTTTAAAAATCCTTTTCTACTTTCCAATGTAAAATTTCCACTTTCCCCACTTTTCCTAAGCTCATTCACTATTCTTCTAATTCTTATTTCATCTTTATCATATACATCAATTAAAGGTTGTAACTCCTTAGAGGATACCTTTTCATTTTCTACTTTTACATAATAAGATAACATAGAAGAATTCCCATTAATTAAAGATGATTCAAATTTACTTAAAACTTCTTCCTTAGATAAGCTAAGGCTACTTATTAAAAATATAAAAATTACAAGTATAGATACAAACATTATAAGTATTTTAGATTTATTTCTTTCCCATATTGCTTTAATTCCTATCTCTTTAATATTTTTTATATCTTTTATAAAACTAAAAAAATTAGAATTGAATCTTTTAAAACCCTCTTTTATTATTTCTTTAAGATTTCTCATAAAGTATTACTCCAAAATATCTATAATCCATTTACCACAAGATACACATTTATATAATCTAATAACAAATAAATCCATTACTTGCCCATTTGCTAAACCTGGGTTTTCCTCAATTTCCTTTTTAGTTATAAACTCATCATCTTGATTTAAAAAACCTTGAATTTCAACTATATAATTCTTATTACTTTTTCCACAACAATCATTTTCACCAACACATTCAATTTCTTCATATGTTAATTCCTTTTGTAATTCTTCTATTATAGGTAATAAATCCTCAAATTCATTTATATCATCTAAAAAATCCTCTTTATTAAAAATTAAATCTTCAATTGTAAATAACTTCATTTTTTTACTCCTTACATAAAATAATATACTCTACTCATAATATATCATTTATTTCTTACTATTCAACATTTTTTTAGCTATTTCTATCTTCAAAATAAATATAATAAAAATGTTTATTTATATAAATAATTTGTTTTTCATTGAAAAATTTATATTTTTATATTAAATTTAAATTTGAACATTATTTTAACAAATTTTATAGAATACAAGGAGTAAATACTAATGAAAAGAAATACTAATTCTAGTTCTAAAACTAGAAGACTCGTTCTCATAGGTGCACTTGGTGGAATCTCTATTTTTCTTGGTATAAGTGGTTTAGGACTAATACGTTTACCTATCTTCAACCTTACTATAATGCACATTCCTGTAATTATAGGTGCTATATTAGAAGGCCCTGTTGTAGGTATAGCTGTTGGGTTAATTTTTGGATTATTTTCAATGTATCAAAATATTACAGCTCCTGGGTTAACATCTTTTATATTTTGGAATCCAATAATTGCATTAATTCCAAGAATATTGATTGGTATAGTAGCATATTATTCATTTAAATTACTTAAAAGTAAAATTAAAAATACTGGTGTTTGTGCCGGTATTGCATCAATTTTAGCTACATTAACCAATACAATTGGTGTATTAGGATTAACTTATATTTTATATCTTGATAAATATGCACAAGCAAGAGAAATCTCAAAAGATGCAGTAGCTGGTACTTTACTTACTGTTGGCTTAACTAACGGTATACCTGAAGCTATAGTCTCAGCATTAATAACAATACCAATAGTTGTTACAATGCTAAAAATAAAAAGAAACTAATTATTTAATACATACTAAGATATACTTAATTATCCAAGTATGTATTATTTTTATGTTCTTACTATTTCTATAATTTAGTTCCATTTGATACTTAAAATATTCTTTTTTTCCTTTATTCCCTTGTTTTTAATAGGTTATATAAACTAACTCTGCACATAATACTAGTGTAAGCAAAAATAGTTTACTTACAAAAACATAAATATTAATTTATTTAAAGGAGGGTCTTTTATGGCTCAAAAGTTAGTACCAGAAGCAAAAAACGGATTATCAAAATTTAAAAATGAAGTAGCAAGTGAAATGGGAGTTCCTTTCACAGATTACAACGGAAACTTAACTTCTAAACAATGCGGAAGCGTTGGTGGAGAAATGGTTAAGAGAATGGTTGAACAATACGAACAAGGAATAAAGTAAGCTAACTAAAAAATAAGTTAATACAACACAAAAAAAGTGGCTTTCGCCACGCTCCCTTCGGGAATTAATTTTTGAATATTCTGATAAGCATAGGTTCATATAGTCC
>URGW01000059.1 GCA_900547475.1 uncultured Clostridium sp.
AGTGACTTTCGAAGCTTTAGCAGTTTTTATGGAAAGAAAGATATAAATTCTTAACGCAAATTACACAATTCCTGGAGATAATATCATTAATTTTCGTCATCACGGCATTTCAAGCTCTAACGAACAATTTAGTTAAAGTCTTCTATTCTTATTATGTTTTCTATATCTTTCACTGTTCTTAAGTCATATAACTTTTCTATAGAATCATTTATTAAAGCCTCTTTAGTCTTATGTGTTATTAAAACTAAATCAACCTCATGACTTTCATCATTCTTTCTTCCCTTTTGAATAACTGATTTTAAACTTACTCTATTAGAACCAAAAATAGTAGTTATTTGCCCTAATACACCTGGCTTGTCTTCCACAGTTACTCTCATATAATATCTACTTTCAACATCATCTATATTTTTAATTTGCTTTTCCCATAAATTATTTCTTATAATTGGATTTTGACTTTCTACGTCTATATTCCTTCTTAAAATAGCAATTATATCACTTACAACAGCACTACCTGTTGGTAAATCACCTGCTCCTCTACCATAGAACATTAAATCTCCTACAGCATTTCCATTTATAAATATTGCGTTAAATGAATCATATACATTAGCAAGTGGATGAGTTTCTGGAATCATAGTAGGATGTACTCGTAGCTCTATTCTTCCATTATCATCTTTAGCAATAGCTAATAATTTTATTGACATTCCAAAATCACTAGCATATTTCATATCTATTGGTTTTATCTTAGTTATTCCTTCTCTATATACATCATTAATATGAACTTTAGTTCCAAAAGCTAATGAAGCAAGAATTGCAAGTTTATATTGCGCATCATATCCTTCAATATCTGAAGTTGGATCTGCTTCTGCATATCCTTTTTTCTTAGCTTCTTCTAGTACTGAATCAAATTCTAATTGTTCAAGCTCCATTTTGCTCAATATATAATTTGTTGTTCCATTAACTATCCCATATAGTTCATTTACTTTATTTGCAGTTAAATTTTCATTTATACCATTAATTATAGGTATTCCCCCGGCAACACTGGCTTCATATTGGAACATAATTCCCATTTCTTCAGCCATTTCAAAAACTTCATCACCTTCTGTTGCAAGTAGCATTTTATTAGCAGTAACTATATGTTTTTTGGCTTTCATAGCTCTTAACATATATTCTTTAGCTGGTTCTATACCACCCATAACTTCAACTACAAGTTTTATAGAGTCATCATTTAATATCTCTTCAATGTCAGTAGTTAAAATATTTTCTGGTACTTCAACACCTCTATTTTTATTTAAATCTCTGACTAAGATCTTAGAAATTTCAATTTCATAACCTGATCTTTTCATAATCTCTTCTTTATTCTGATGTAATATTATATATACACCTCTACCTACATTTCCTAAACCTAACAAGGCTATTTTTACTTTTTTCATTAACTAATCCCCCTTTGTATTTAATATCCCCAATTTATATTTATTATAGATATTATAATATATTAATTATAATACATTTCTTAAATTTTCCATATAATATTTTTATGAAATTTTTTCTAAAATAAAAGGAGCTTTAAAAAGCTCCTTTTATTTTAATTTAAATCTATCTTTTCCCTGCATCAAATATTTCACCAGCAGCCTTTGGTGCTTGTGAAGATTTAGAGAATATAATTAATGCAATTAATGTAACTACATAAGGGAATACCTTTAATACTACTAATGGTATACTTGCTAACTCTGGAATTACTTGTGCAACATTTGCTAATGTTGATGCAAATCCAAAGAAGAAAGTTGATGCTAATATTCCTAAAGGTCTCCATTGTCCAAATATTAATGCAGCTAATGAAAGGAATCCTAATCCTGCAACACTTCCATTAAATTCACCCGAATATGTTACTAGTATTATGCATCCACCTAATGCAGCTAATGCTCCTGATATCATAACACCAATATATCTAGTTCTCATTACATTAATACCAGCTGCTTGAGAAGCTTGTGGGTTTTCTCCACAAGATCTTAATCTTAATCCAAATGAAGTCTTATATAGTAAGAATACACTTATTATTAATATTGCTAATACTACCCATGTTGTAATATAAGTTTTTGTAAATAGTAATGGCCCTATTATTGGAATATCCTTTAATACTGGAACACTTTTTGGTAAGAATCCTAAAGTTATTCTTATGTTACCACTACCAGTTATATTTCTTGCTAAGAATACTGTTAATGCTCCAGCCATCATATTGATTGCTGTACCACTTATAACTTGGTCTGCATTTAAATTAATACTTGCAAATGCATGTAAAAGCGAGAATAGAGCCCCAACTATTGCAGCAACTAAAAGTCCTATCCATAATGCTCCATTAACACCTGCTGCTTGAAGTTGAGAGATTGTTAATGCTCCAGCAAAAGACCCTACTATCATAAATCCATCTAATCCTATATTTACAATACCACTTCTTTCACAGTAAAGTGCTCCTAAAGCAGTAATTAGCATAGGTACAGTATATGCTATCGCATAAGGAAAAATTTGTACAACTATATCCCACATTATTTTTCCACCGCCCTTTCACTAGATGTTCCTAATTTTTTTTCATCTCTTTTTTTCTTTATACTTTTAATTACTTTATCCATAACTACACTTGTTGCAGCAAAGTAAATAATTGTAGCTATTATTGTATCAGCTAATTCAGGTGGTACCTTAACATTGGCATTCATGAATCCTTTACCAACATATAATACTCCAAAGAATAATGCTGATAATAATACTCCGAAAGGACTATTATTACCTAATAGAGCAACAGCTATTCCATCAAATCCTTGAGATGGCATTACCCCAATTTGAAGCACTGTAGAATTACCCATATATTGAGCAACACCTGCTAATCCAGCTAGTCCACCTGCTATCATCATAGAAATTACTATATTTCTATTTACAGGCATACCTGCATATTCAGCACCAAATCTATTATATCCAACAGCTTTTAATTCATATCCTAAAACAGTTTTGTTTAAAATAAACCATATAATTAATACAGAAAATATAGCTAAGAATATTCCATAGTTTATATATGAACCACCAAATATATTTGATAACCAATCTGCTTTTAAAGTTGCTGAATCTGCTAATTTAGCTGATTCTGTTTCAGTAGTCCCCTTTAAATATTGAGGAACCATGTAATAAACTATCCAATATGCAGTCCAGTTCATCATAATAGCTGAAACAACTTCATTAACATTAAATAATGCTTTTAAAACTCCAGGTACAGCTGCCCAAATTGCTCCTGCTAAGATACCTGAAATAATCATTAATGGTATTAATATAGGAGATGGTAAATCAACTAATAACCCTATAGCTGTTACAGTAAAACCACCAGCTAACATTTGCCCTGGCGTACCTATATTAAATAATCCAGTTTTATTTGCAAAGGCAAAAGATAATCCAGTAAGAATTAATGGCGTTGCAGTTGCAATTGAATTACCTATTCTTTGAGGGTTCATTAATCCGCCTTTAAATAAATAAGTGTACCCATCTATTGGATTAAATCCCATTGCTAGCATTAATAAAAATCCAGCAAGCAATCCTAAAACTACTGCCATAATAGATTTTAATAATTGATTCTTATGCACTAAGCTTCCCCCTTCTTTATGCCGGCCATCATTAAACCAACTTCATTTTCATTTGTTTCATTAGCATTTACTATACCTATTAATTCACCGTTATTTACAACAGCTATTCTATCAGATACATTTAAAACTTCGTCTAACTCAAGTGATACTAATAAAACTGCTTTTCCTAAATCTCTTTGTTCTACTAATCTTTTATGAATATATTCTATTGATCCAACGTCTAAGCCTCTAGTTGGTTGAACTGCAATTAAGAAATCTGGATCAGATTCTATTTCACGTCCAATTACACCTTTTTGTTGGTTACCACCTGATAATGATCTTGCTATAGATTTTCCACCTTCACCTGATCTAACATCAAATGTTTCAATAATCTTTTTTGCATATTCAGAAATTTTTGCTCTATTAATTAATCCATTCTTAGAAAACGGCTTATTTCTATATGCTTTAAGGACCATGTTATCTTCCATTGTATAATCAAGAATTAAACCTCTTTTATGTCTATCTTCTGGAATATGTGCCATACCATCATCTATTCTTTGACGTATTGATTCTTTAACTATATTTTTTCCTTTAAATATAATGTTTCCTGATTCGATATTTCTCATACCAGTTAGCGATTCTACTAGTTCAGTTTGTCCATTACCTTCAACACCAGCAATACCAACTATTTCTCCTGCTCTGATATCTAATGAGAAATTCTTTAATCCAAGTACTTTTTTATTATTATTAACAGATAAATTCTCTATTTTTACAACTACATCCTTTGGTTTTGCTTCAACTTTTTCAACTTTAAATGATACTTCTCTTCCAACCATCATTTTAGCCATATCAGCTTCTGTAGTATCTTTTACATCAACAGTTCCTATGTACTTTCCTCTTCTGATAACTGTACATCTATTAGCTGCTTCTTTAATTTCTCTTAATTTATGGGTAATTAAAATAATAGACTTACCTTCTTTAGTCATGTTTTTCATAATTGAAATTAATTCATCAATTTCACTTGGAGTTAATACAGCTGTTGGCTCATCAAATATTAAAACATTAGCATTTCTATAAAGCATTTTTAATATTTCTACCCTTTGTTGCATTCCTACAGAAATATCCTCTATTTTTGCATAAGGATCAACATTTAAACCATATTGTTTAGATAAATCTTCAATTTTTTTTGCAGCTTTTTTAATATCTACTGTCAACCCTTTTCTAGGTTCACATCCTAAAATTATATTCTCTGTAACTGTAAAGTTATCTACTAATTTAAAGTGCTGATGAACCATACCAATTCCTAAATCATTTGCAATATTAGGATTAGATATTTTAACTTCTTTTCCTCTAACCTTTATGGAACCTCTATCAGGCTTGTACATTCCAAATAACATTCCCATTAATGTTGATTTTCCAGCACCATTTTCACCTAAAAGAGCATGAATTTCTCCTTCTTTTAGCTGCAGTGTAATATTATCATTTGCTACTATTCCAGGAAACTCTTTGCGGATATTTAGCATCTCAACTACATATTCCATGGATATCCTCCTCTTACATAATTATTTTATTAATACATATTACCAATTAACTTATGCAAATCATAAATTTATATTCTTACATAGTAATTTCATATATTACTTACGAAACTTCATTCTAAGTATAATTTATATAATTCGCATTTTCAACATTTTTTTCGCTCTTTTTTATAATTAGCATATCATATTAATTATATCTGTATATTTTTATCAAAATTTTTCTTATATAGTATTATTAAACCAATTATTATTCCATTTTATTCATATTTATAACCTTTTAATCTAAAAAATATATACTTACTTTTTAACAATATACAATTCTTACTAATTATTTTTTACAAGAAATATCTAACTTTAAATTCGTGTATACTATTTTTAATTTTTGTTATACTTTTTTTCACGATAAAAGGGCTATGTAAATTGCTTTACCATAGCCCCATTTCATTAAAATATCTTATAATTCAGTTTTAACTACTATATCTCCACTTTTTATAGCTTCTAATACTTCATTAACCTTAGTTACTGTATCTTCACTTAAGTTTGGATTTTCTGCTGGAATACCAACACCACCATTAGCAGCATCAAATCTTAATGTTTCTCCACCTGGGAACTCATCATTTAATTGCTTTTCAATCATTTGATAAGTAGCTTCATCAATCTTCTTAATAGCTGAAGTTAATACTACTGATTTATTTCCTTCATATATACCATCAGCATATTGATCTGAGTCAACACCTATAACCCATACTTCTTCACCATTAACAACTCTTGACTTAGCTTCTGTTATAACTCCATTACCAACTCCACCAGCTGCAGCAAATATTGCTTTAACACCTCTATCATACATTTGAGCTGCTAATTGTTGTCCTAAAGCTGTATCAACAAATGAATTTGAATAAACTATGTTTTCAGTTTTTAAGCTAACATTTGTTCCATAGTTTTCATTAGCATAAGCTACACCTTGTTGGAATCCATAGTCAAACTTTTGAACTGATGGTATTTCTAAACCTCCTATAAATCCTAATTCACCCTCTTTTAATTCAACTGCTGCGGCAATACCTGCTGCAAATCCACTTTGTTCTTCAGCAAAATATATAGATACTGTATTTTCTGCTACAACATAGTTTGTATCTCCATTATGTGGTGCTCCATCAAGTATAACAAATTTTGCATCTGCATATTGTTCTTGTGCTTTATATATAGCTGTTTCAAATTTATAACCTGGTGTTACAATGAATTTATATCCTGAATCATAAAGATTTTGTATTTCTGTTAAATAATTAGCTTCTGTTTCTCCTGATGGTTGCATGTAATTCTTTTCAACCCCAAGTTCTTTTTCAGCTTTTTTAATTCCTTCCCATGTACCTTGGTTAAATGACTTATCATCAATTGTTCCTGAGTCAGTAACCATCCCAACTTTTAATGTTGTTTCTGATGAATTACCTGAATTGCTGTTACTTCCACAACCAACTAATCCTGTTACCATTAATGCAGAAAGTGCTAATGCTAAAAATTTCTTTTTCATAAATTTTTCCTCCAAAACCGTTTATATTTTTAATAAACTCTCAATACCTTCTCTTAACAAAAAAACGTATTAATTCCAAAAGTGAAATTAATACGTTAAAACTCTTTTATATTTCGTATAGAGTTAGTATGTATCGAATTCACTCATAGTCGAAAATTCATGGCTTTCGGTAGAAACATCCCACCATATTTGGGATTTATATGAGTCGTTTATTGTTCGTACTTATTATAATTTATCTATTTATGCTTGTCAATATAAGTTTTATTTTAGATTATTTTTTATTATTATGTATATTTTAAGTTTTTATATAAAGAATTTATTGTTAATATTTTTATTATTATTAAACTATTTATCTTATATATCATTTTTCATAATAACATAAAAAGACTATGCTAATTTCTTAACACAGTCTTATATTTATATTAATTCTATAATTCAGTTTTAACTTCTATTTCATCTGACTTAATAGAATTTATAACTTCATTAACTTTTGTGATTGTGTCTTCACTTAAGTTTGGATTTTCACTTGGAATGCCCACAGCATCGTTTTTAGCATCAAATCTTAAAACTTGCCCTCCTGGGAATTCACCATTAATCTCATTATTTATTATTTGGTAAGTAGCTTCATCAATCTTTTTAATAGCTGAAGTTAATACTACTGATTTGCTACCTTCATAAATACCATCATCATATTGGTCAGAGTCAACACCTATTACCCACGCTTCTTCACCATTAACAACTCTTGTTTTAGCTTCTGTAATAACACCTATATTAACTCCTGCTGCTGCAGTGAATATTGCTTTAACACCATTATCATACATTTGAGCTGCTAATTGTTGTCCTAAAGCTGTATCAGAGAATGAACCTGAATAAACTATGTTTTCATTTTTTAAACTAACAGTTGTTCCATAGTTTTCATTAGCATAAGCTACACCTTGTTGGAATCCATAGTTAAACTTTTTAACTGATGGTATTTCCATTCCACCAATGAATCCAAAATCACCAGTCTTTAGTTCAACTGCTGCTGCAACACCTGCTATAAATCCACTTTGCTCTTCAGCAAAATATACAGCAACTGTGTTGTCTGCTACAAGATAATTATCTTTACCATCATTTGGTTCCCCATCAATTAAAACAAACTTTGCATCTTCATATTGGCTTTGAGCTTTATAAATAGCTGTTTCAAATTTGTAACCTGGTGTTACTATAAACTTATAACCTGAATCGTAAAGATTTTGAATTTCTGTTAAATAACTTGATTCTGATTCTCCATTAGGTTGCATAAATGTTGTTTCAAGCCCAAATTCTTTTTCAGCTTCTTTAATTCCTTCCCATGTACCTTGGTTGAATGATTTATCATCAATTGTTCCTGTATCAGTAACCATACCAACCTTTATTGCACCTTCTTTTGTTGTTGATGAGTTGTTATCACTTCCACAACCAACTAACCCTGTTACCATTAGCGCTGAAAGTACTAATGCAATAACTTTTTTCTTCATAAGTAGACTCCTCCTAAACATTCTGTTTTATACACTTATAATATTTACTCCATATTAAAAAACATATAAATTACTATAGTGAATTTAATACACCATAACTCATATATAATTCGTATAGAGTTAATATATATCAAGCTCACTCATAGCTGAAAATTTAAGGTTTTCGGTAGAAACATCTCACCATATTTGAGATTTATATGAGTCCTATAATTATCCGTATCAGTATAATTTATATATTTTTCTTTGTCAATATTTAATTTATTTTATAATAATACTCGTTTTATTCACCTTTTAATTAACTTAAAATACAAAAGATTAATAATTGTCTAACATGACTTACTGATTCATCAGTTGCCTTATCAAACATAAAAAAATCTAATATTTATCTTCAAATCTCTTTTCTAAAAACTCAGCAACTCCATTATCCTCACAACTGCCTATTACATCAGTAGCTATTTTCTTAATTTCTTCTGCTGCATTTGCAGTAGCATATGCTTCATTTGCTAACTCAAACATAGGTATATCATTTAAATTATCTCCAAAGCAAATAACTTTACTATATTCTATATATTTTGATAAATATTTTATTCCATTAGCTTTAGATGCTTCACTACTATATGCTTCTAAGAAATAACAATCTTCATATACATCTTTATAATAATTTACTGTTATCCCTTCAATACATTTAATTTTTTCAGCAATAGCCTTTATTTTTTCATAATTATCAAAAGCTACGAAATTAATTATATTGGACTCTTTCAATGAGTCATTATAATCTTCAACCTTAACAAAGGTTTTTAACTTTTTATCAGCTCTTTCTTTATAAAAATTATATTCATAAATATTTTCAAATTCTTTATGATAAACCCACAAATGATTATCTTTAACACCATATACTAATGGATTCTTGTTATACTCTTTAAAAATATCTAATACCTTATTTACCGATTCTTTTCCTATCCCTTTAATATCTATGTACTTCAAATCCCTAGTATCATATATTAATACACCATTCATTAAAGCAACTGGTAATTTCAAATTTAAATCTTGCAATATTTCAACTGCTGTTGCTGGAGTTCTAGCAGTGGCTACTGTAAAATTAACACCTTTTTCAATTAATTTATTTAAAATTTCTAAAGACCTTTTAGGAACTTCTCTTTTACTATTAATTAATGTGCCATCTAAATCCGTTACAAATAACTCCATTTTTTCACTCTCCTCTTTTGTATATTATTTATATAAGGTTATTTAGTTTAACATATAAATATAGTTTATGCTATATAAAAATTAAAATAGTTATGTTAATCTGATTTTTATTAATATATTCATTATATCCAGAAATCAAACTAACATAACTAATTAATCAATATTAAAATATTAAATTTAAACTATACTATATTAAAATCTACATATTCATTTAATATATATCCTACTGCATCATTATACTTTATTTTGCTCCACTCACCTTGGTCTTCTAAAACAGAAACTTTTTCTCCCATAGCAATTGTTCCCATAACAGTTGATTCATAACTTGATTCATCTCTTACTTTTAATGCTAAGGTAACAGCTGTTCCCTCTCTTAAAACTGTGTTTTCTGCTATACTTCTTGTATTTATTGTAACATAATCCTTTGATACATAACCATATCCACTTCCGTATTTTATTTTGTACCAAGTTCCGCTTGTTTCTACTATTTCTACTTGCGCTCCATTACTTAATAAACCAATTGATGAATAACTTGTTCCTGCTCCACTTCTTACATTTAATCCACCATTTGCTTTTACTGTTCCACTTTGGGCTGCTGTAGAACTACTATTTCCATTGTTGCTTCCACTATTACTGCTTGATGATACTGTTACGTAATCTTTGCTTATGTAACCATAGCCACTTCCGTATTTTATTTTGTACCAACTTCCACTTGTTTCTACTATTTCTACTTTTGCTCCATTACTTAATGA
>URGW01000060.1 GCA_900547475.1 uncultured Clostridium sp.
CGACGGTTAGGAGCTTCGAAGCTTTAGTAGATTTTATGGAAATAATAATATAAATTCTTAGTGAAATTATATTCCTTCCTGGAGATTATATAATCAATTTTTTCGGCATCACGGCAATTCAAGCTCTAACGAACAATTTAGTTATATTATGACTCTAATAAATTATCAAATTGTCTACTTACATTCCATGTATGATAATTATTTCCTTCTTTTGAGTGATTTTCTATAAAATCTTGTAGATCAACTTCAACTTCAGTACATTCATCTAATTCTAATTTGACAGTGTCATCTTCAGTGAATTCAATTTTAGTAATTTCTCCTTGTTCTATATCTTCACTACCATAATGAAAAACTACTCCTAACTCCACTAATTTATCAAAACTTTCTATTAATTCTTCAATTTTATCTTTTATCATATATTTCTCCTTATATTATTACTTTCAAAAATATTATATTAAAACTTGTTCCTTTTCCAATATCACTTTCTACAGTTATACTGCCACCATGTGCCTCTATTATCTTTTTACTTAATGATAATCCAATTCCTATACTCTTAGGATTTATAGAATTTTTCCCCTTATAAAATCTTTTAAATATATTTTTAAGCTCAGATTTTTCAATTCCTTCACCATTATCACTTATTGTAATACTAATAGACATAGGTGTTTCTTCAAGTTTAATTTTAATTTTTCCATTAATATCAGTATGCTCTATAGCATTTTTTATTATATTACTTAAACTCTCAGCAATCCATTTTTTATCATGAAAATAATATCCTTCACTAATAAGATCTAGCTCTATATCTTGTTTTTTATCATTTGCACTTAATTTTAATGGCTTTATAGCATACCTTATACTTTCACTAAGTGGAATCATTTCTTTATTATAACTTACTGCATTACTTTCTATTCTTGCATATTTAAGTAATGTTGTTATAAGCCAATTCATTCTGTCTAATTGCTCTGAAGTCATATCTATAAATTTGCTTTTTGTTTCCATATCCATATTTTCATGATTTTTTAATATATCATTATATGATATTAATGCTGAAAGCGGTGTTTTTAACTGATGTGATATATCATTTATTATATCTTTTAAATTAATCTTTTCAGCTTGTAGAGCTTTCACTGCATTTTCAAGTCTCTCTCCCATATGATTAAACTTATTATAAAACACATAAAAATCTCCTTCTTCAAACTTAAGTTCCTTAGAATTGAAACGTCCCTCCACCATTTCATCAGCTCTTTCGCCTAACTTTTTTATATTATTAAATATTGGTGAAATAATCTTCAAAATTAATAATATAACTGCTATAAAAAATATTCCCCATAATAATATTATAGTTAACTTGAAATTACTATAACTATCTTTAAGAATTGGATTTTTTATTGAACTTAAATTTTCATTATAATAATATTTATCTAAAATATTATTTCCTATTGAATAATATTCATCTATATTACCTTTAGTTATTATCGGAACTATTTCCTCTTCTAACTCAGGATTATTTTCAATTATTACACCAACTAAAGCCTTGTTTTGATTAATATATTTTTTATTTATATCATTAAACCAATTGTATGTTATAAAAATGAAAGCTGCTAAAAATACTAAAAAAGTTATAAAGCTAGTTATTACAATAAGTTTTACTTCCTTATTTTTAAATAACCTCATATATTATACCTCCTTAATCTCTTTAGCCCATCTATATCCTATTCCTCGTACTGTTTCTATGTATATAGGCTTTTTTATATCATCTTCAACCTTTTCTCTTAACCTTTTTATATAAACTGTTAATGCATTTCCATCAACAAAGTTCCCATCAGTATCCCATAACCTTTCTAATAGTAAATTTCTTTCTAATACATTTCCCTTATTCTTTATTAAAAGTAATAATAGCTTATATTCAATAGTTGTAAGATCAATAATTTCTCCCTTTTTATAAACCTTATATTTTAGTAATTCAACAATAATATCTCCACTTATAATCTTATTACTATTTTCTTCTTTTTTAGATTCTACTCCTCTTCTCCTTAAAACTGCATTTATTCTAGAAACTAATTCTTTAACTCTTATAGGCTTAGTTATATAATCATCTCCCCCCATATCTAATCCCATAACTACATTTCCTTCTTCATCACATGCAGTCATAAATATTATAGGTATTTCACTATTTTCTCTTATTTCTTTGCAAAGTTCATATCCTGTTCCATCTGGTAACATTACATCTAATAGTATTATGTTAAATTCATTATTTTTATATTTTTCCCTACCTTCACTTAAACTCTTAGCATGAACTACATCAAATCCCTCTTGTTTTAATGTATACTCCATACCTAGGGCTAATGGTAAATCATCTTCTACAAACAATATCTTTATCATTTTAAATTTCCCCCTTTTATCCTAAAATAGGAGCAGAAATTTTTTTCTGCTCCTATTTTTTATTATTTTCTTTTTAAATGTACTTCAGTATCAGTAACTTCTAAAAATATTTTTAAATACATCATTTCTAATTAACTTTTTTTCTAATCGCTCTTTCTTATACTTATAATATGGAGTCATTTATACTACTCCTTTCTTTAATATCTCTTTTAATTAAATCTTCAAGCCACTGATTATTCCTTCTATATTTATTTACATACAATCTAAAATCAACTTCTCTTTCTTTGTCAAATACTAACTTATCATTGCTTTTTATATATTCTAAAGCTAATGAATGTTCAAAATCTTTCATGTATAAAAAGGTCAAATGTATGTTATTGTAATTAAAATATTTTTGTAACATTGGAATTAACTCATCTTCTAAGTCAAACTCAATAGAAACATCAATCTTTTTATCTAATAAAATTAATATATCTATATCACTTCTATTAACTCTCCAATATTCAGTATTATAGCTCCCTATAATAGCCATTGATATAATATTTTTATTAAATATTTTTAAATCTTTTAATAACATAATTCACCACCTTAATTTATTTATTAATATTATAAACTACTCTTAATATTTTATAAACATGTTATTACTCAATATTTCTTATAGTTTCTACTAAACTCATTTTCTTAAGCTTATTTAACGGTATTAATGAAGCTATAAGAACAACTAATAAATTAATTGTAAATCCTATTACAAATGGCTGCCAGTATATTTTATTTGACATTGTAAAACCATAAGAGATCATTTTAACAATTAATAAAACTAATGGAATAGAAAGAATTCCTGCTACTATTGATGAAAATATTCCATGTAATATTCCTTCAAGTAAAACCATTTTACTAAGCTGATTATTACTCATTCCAATTGTACCTAAAGTTCCAAACTCTTTTTTCTTAAGAAGTATATTAAGTGAAATTGTATTCACAACATTAACTACTCCAATTAATGTTACCATAACTATAAATCCATAAACAAATACATTTGCTACATTCCACATTTCTTCTTCACTTTTATACTCTAAATTTATATCATTAAATGTAAATTCATTTTTTTCTGCAATCCTTTGAATATTTTTAGATGTTTTATTAACAGACTTTTCATCTTTTATATTCTCATATCTAAATCCAATAGTTGTATAATAATTTTCATCATACATTTTAGTAAATTCATCATAATTCATTATTATTTTAAATGTTGAACTATAATCATAATCAAAAGGACTTTTATTTATTATTTTTTTCACTTTGAATTCTATAAAATTTTTATCCCTTTTATCTTTATCTAATATTTCATTAAAATCCTCTTTGTCATATCCATCAATAGAGCTTTTCGCTACCTTAATAATATCTCCTACTTTTATATTAGTAAAATTAATATTTTCTAGCTGTCCTTCACTATTATACTTAGCAAAACTATTAACTATTGCAACTTCATTATTTTTTAAACCTTCTTCAATTCGTAATTTATTTAAAGCTTCATCACTATATCCTTCAACTTGTGCATATTCTATTAAATCATTATCTAAACTATTATATACAGTATTCTTATAATCATCAGTTATTGCATCTCCATCTAAATATAAATAAGGTATATATTTACTTGATATTGTGTATACTTCTCCAATTCCATCAATTGATTTTATTTCATCCTCAATTGTATCTTTATTTATATTTTCATAAGCATCTAGTTCTCCTTGTATTAAAGTATTTTTCTTTAAATAGTCCAACTCATCTATTCGTTTCATATTTAATGTAGTAAATGTAATAAACATAATCAGCGATATACTTAATGAAAGTATTGTTACAGTAAATCTCTTTGAATTTTTTCTTATATTTTTATAAGCTACCCAACCTTCAACACCAAATATTCTTTTTATAAGTTTACCATTATAATGCTTAATTTTTTCACTTTCACTATTCCCTTTAATAACACTTATAGGAGAAACTTTTCCCGCCTTTTTTGCAGGTCCTAATGTTGCTATAAATATTGTTATTGAACCTACAATTAATGTGAATAAAATTATACTTAAGTAGAATTTTACAATTAATTGCCCACCTCCAAACATATTTGATATTTGGGTATCTAATATCTTAACAGTTGTCCATACTCCCAAAAATCCAAATATTACTCCAAAAGGTATTGACAATAAACACATTGCTAAACCTTCTCTAATAACAATATTACTTACTTGCTTTGGAGTTGCCCCTATACTTCTTAATATTCCAAACTGTTCCATTCTTTCAGTTACAGATATATTTATTGCATTATAAATCAAAAATATAGTTGCCAAAATAATTATACCTAATACAAAAATAATCATTTGTTCAATTGTTGTATTTATACCTTCATATGAACTTTCTCCCCTTAAAGCTAATAAATCATTATTAATATTTATATGATTAACTTCTCTATCTAACTTTAAATTATCAAATTTTTCATTAACTAAATCACTCTTGTTTTTACTATTGCTTACTGTAAAGAATATATTATATTCTTTATTTTCCTCAAGACTATCTAAGAGTACTTCTCCTGAAAATATTAAATTATCAGTTTCATACTGTTCTTTTATAAACCCTACAATCTTATACTCCTTATAATTATCAGTTAATACCCTATTTGCATTTTCATCAAATTGAACTTCTCTTAGTTTTATATCATCACCTATGTTTACTCCTAAATCTTCTTTTGCTTTACTATTTAAAATAAGCTCTTTGCTACTCTTAGGATATTCCCCTTCTGTTAATTCTGTTGATGTTATCTCTGTTGAATAAATTTTATCCTGTTCAGTTATATAAATACTATTTTCACCTTTTCCTTCTAATGTTAAGTATCCCTGAACTGCATTAGTTACTACACCAATTTTTTCTAAATCAACATCATTTCTTAATGTATTTACTATATCTTTATTAACATTTAAAATTCCAAACTCATAATCCCCATTATTTTCTATTGCCCTATCATACATAAAATCCCTAAAACTTAAACCTAAAAATCCAACTCCACTAATAAGAGATAATGAAAGTATAATTCCTATAATAGTAAATAAACTTCTCTTCTTATTTTTCTTTAAATATTTTAAAGTAATATCACTATAACTTCTCATTATTTAATCACCTCATCAGTAGTGATTTGTCCATCTTCAATAGTAATAACTCTATCTGCAGATTTTGCTATATTAATATCATGTGTAATTAAAATTAATGTTTGATTATATTTTTTTGCACAATATTTTAAAAGTTCTAATACTTCCTTTGAATTTTTAGAATCAAGATTTCCTGTTGGCTCATCTGCTAAAATAATTGATGGCTTATTAGCTAAAGCTCTTCCTATAGAAACTCTTTGCTGTTGTCCTCCAGATAACTCTGATGGATGATGATTTCTTCTTTCTTCTAAACCTAATAACTTTAAAAGCTCATTCATATAATTTTTATCTATCTTTCCATTATCTAAAAGTACAGGCATTTCAATATTTTCTTCTGCAGTTAAAACAGGTATTAAGTTAAAAAATTGAAATACAAATCCCAACTTTCTCCTTCTTAAAATTGCTAATTCTTTTTCCTTTAATTTATAAATACTTTCACCTTTTATTATTACTTCTCCAGAACTAGGCTTATCTACTCCACCAAGTAAATGCAATAATGTACTTTTCCCAGATCCAGATGGTCCAACTATTGCTACAAATTCACCTTGTTCTATATTTAAATTTATATTTTTTAAAGCCGTAACTTCAGCTTCTCCACTACCATATACTTTGCTTAAATTCTTTACTTCTATAAGTGACATAATTGTAATCTCCCCTTCATCTCCTACTATAACTATAGTATAAAATTTGAATATTACATTACTATAAATTCAATTATTACAATTTATTAATATTAGGCATAATAAAAGTGAAGTAAACCTACTTTATCTACTTCACTCATATAACTTACGCTAATTTATACTTGCTATCATTTTCATTATCCCATTCTAATTCACATATAGACTTTCCTTCAACATATATTTGATGCCATAAACAAAACATAAATACTGTCCAAACCTTTCGTGAATTATCTTTTTCACCTTGAATATGCTCATCTAATAAGTTAATCACATATTTTTTATTTATTAATTCATCTACATCTGCATTATTAATAATTTCTCTAACATATTTCCCTAAATCACTCTTTAACCATACTCTTATAGGTGTTGGGAATCCAAGCTTTTTCTTTTCCTTCATATAAGTCGGGACTATGTCCTTAAATGCTTCTCTTAATAAAACTTTTGTATTATTTTTATTTACCTTTTGAGATAATGTTAAACCTTCAGCACACTTTAAAACTTCTTTATCTAAAAATGGTACTCTTACCTCCAAAGAATGTGCCATAGACATTTTATCAGCTTTTAATAAAATATCTCCTTCTAACCAGGTATTCATATCTATGTATTGCATAGTTGTAACATCATCATAATTATTCTTATCACACTCTTCATATAAACTAGATAAAATATTGCTACAAGTATTATTTTCATCATAATCATGTATTATGTTTTTTACCTCTTCATTGCTAAATATTTTAGCATTACCTATGTATCTATCCTTTAACTTGGTAGTACCTCTTAACAAATAACTTTTTCCCTTTATATCTGGAAGTAGTTTGGCTATCTTATTAACTTTACCTTTTACTACTTCTGGTAAATATGAAAATGGTTTAAGGCTATAATATTCTTTATAAATGTTATATCCTCCAAATAACTCATCTGATCCTTCTCCAGATAAAACTACTTTTACATGTTTTCTAGCTTCTTCTGATAATAAATAAATACCAACACAAGATGGATCTGCCAATGGATCATCCATATAATAAGCTACACTTGGAAGAGCCTTTATATACTCCTGTTCCGATACATTTATTGATATATTTTCTATTCCTAAATATTCTGCTGTTTTCTTTGCAAAGTTTAATTCATTGTATCCTTCTACATCAAATCCAATAGAAAAAGACTTAATTTTAGGATTAATTTTTGCTGCTAATGCTGTAATGATAGTAGAGTCTATTCCCCCTGAAAGGAAGCTTCCAACTTCAACATTTGCTATCATATGATGTTTTACGGAATCATTTATAATGTCATAAACATTTTTTTCTCTTACATCTTTATTACTAAATTTATATTTATGATATTTCTTAAATTCTATGTTACCATTTTTTATTGTAAAATATGTTCCATTTGGAACCTCTTTAATTTCATTAATAATGGTATTATAGTTAGGTGTATATTGAAATGATAAATAATTTTGTAATGCACTCTTATCAACACTTACTTTACCAACTAATTTTACCAAGGACTTATATTCAGATGAAAAAGCTATAAATTTATCATTATTTACATAATATAAAGGCTTTATTCCAAAATGATCCCTAGCACCAAACACTATATCTTTTACTTCATCATATATAATAAATGCAAACATCCCTCTTAACTTATCTAAACATTTTTCTTCATAATTAATATAAGATGTTAAAAGAACTTCAGTATCTGAGTTAGTAGTAAATTCATTATTTTTATTTAACTCTTCTCTTAACTCATTATGATTATATATTTCACCATTGAATATAATGGTTCTATTTTCTTTTTTAAACGGCTGATTTCCAGATTCTAAATCTATTATACTTAGCCTATTAAATCCAAATGCGATATTATCTTTTATAAAGTATCCTGTATCGTCTGGTCCTCTATGGATTATCTTTTCCGTTAATTGTCTTATAAATAGTTCATCAGCTTTTTTATTTTTATAATATATAGATATATGACCACACATCTTATAACCCCCTAAACCTTTTAAAATTTTAAAGTGTTTTTTTAATAATTAAAATATGTTTCTTTATTTATTCTTTACATATTTTTTACTTATTTTTCACATTTTCCATTATATCATAAAAAAAATTTATTTATCTAATCTTAGTTATTTTTAATGTTATTTTAAGAAAACATTAAAATTTTTTAAGAAAACACTAAAAATAAAACCTTTAATATAAAAAAGGTGAAGCAATTTCAAATTACTTCACCTTTTTATTATTTAAATTTTACTGATTTATAAATATAAACAACCATACTTCCAATTAATATACTTAAAGCTATAGGTAAAAATACTATTGATATGCTTTTACCGTTATTCATTGATGTAGCTATACTAATTTGAATAAATAAAACTAAAGTCAACATTTCAACATTAATAATTCTAATAAATGTTGATGCCATTGAATATTGTATATCTTTATTTTTATCATTTATTTCAATGCAATAATTACAAACTTCAGGATACTTAGATAATATAGCAAGTCCTATATAAATTATTATTGCTATAGGTAATAATATAAATAGTGTATTTTTAGAACCATAGGCATCAATTTCACCCTTAAAATTAAAATGAATTGGTACTATATCAGGTGCCTTTACCCAATA
Source organism: uncultured Clostridium sp. (assembly GCA_900547475.1). Classification (GTDB taxonomy): domain Bacteria; phylum Bacillota; class Clostridia; order Clostridiales; family Clostridiaceae; genus Clostridium. The sequence continues at coordinate 8,882 of URGW01000060.1, forward strand.
TATAAAAGTAATAACAATTAAAGCTACAACTAAAACTACACCTATTATATCTAAGCATTTATTTACTTTTGCATATTTCCCTGTATTTTTCCACTTCTCCATTATTACTCACCTCTTAAATATTATAATTATTATTATAATCCTTATTTTTAAATAAAAAAAGCTGATATTACATTAAATTACAAATGATAATTTTCTTAACCTTCTTACTTTAATAATACTAATAAAACTATAAAACAATTCCTTCTTGCAACATCATTTTAAAATCATCCCAAGCTACAAACTTTCCTCCCATACTTTCTAAATGATTAGTATGCATTTGACAATCTAAAAATAAATATCCTTCCTCTTCAAGTCTTTTGCAAATACTTATTAAAGCTACCTTAGATGCATTTGGTTCTGTAGAAAACATACTTTCACCAAAGAAACATCTTCCTATATTAACTCCATAAAGTCCACCTACAAGCTTATCACCTTTATACACTTCAACACTTGACGCAAAGCCTTTATTAAATAAATTTATATAAGCTTTCTTCATATCATTAGTAATCCATGTCCCCTCTTTATTTTCCCTAAGCTCTTTGCACTTACTTATTACACCTTCAAAATCATTATTAAAAGTAACTTTAAACTCACCTTTATTAAAAACTCTTTTCATTGACTTTGATATTTTTACTTCTTTCGGCTTTATAATAAATCTAGGCTTTGGACACCACCATAATATTGGCTCATCATCACTATACCAAGGAAATATTCCATTACAATAAGCCAACAAAAGTCTTTCCCATCTTAAATCTCCACCTATAGCCAACAAGCCATCCTCTTCTGATAGCTCTGGCTTTGGAAACATTATTTCATCTGTTAGTTGATATATAGGCATAGTTTTACCCCTTTCATCAAATATTTAATACTCTTAAATTATCACAATACTAAAATCTATGGAAGATTAAATTAAAATGAAGGGGCTGTATCATATTGAATTTATAAATTCAATATGATACTGGTGTTAGTATAAAGTAGTGGACACATTAAATCGAACTAAGTAAAATAATATTTAGTTAAGAAAGGATGTGTCA
>URGW01000061.1 GCA_900547475.1 uncultured Clostridium sp.
TATTATTTAGTCTTGTAAACCTATTGTATTTCCTTAGGTTGAGAAGAGCAATGTTCATATAACTTAACAGATCGATTTTTAGAAAGAGGGGGAAAAGATGAAAAGTAAAAGGTGGTTTAAATTAAATATAATGGTTATAGCTTTTATATTTATATTTAACTGTATTCCAAGTAGCTCTTTAACAGCTTATGCAAATGACACAAAATCAAGTATCAAAACAGTAATTGATGATACTAAAACAACAGGGGAAACAAATTACTTTACTTATTTCGGAGATGGATGGGTTTCAGGAGGTTCAGGTAACTCTTCAGAGCATTACAATGTTTTAAAGAATGGTGAAACAAACCCAGAAAAATACTATACTGTTGATTTCATAGGAAATAGAATTGAAGTTTATGGGAACAAAACAGCACAAAATGGAAAGAGTAAATATTCACTATTTGATTCAGAAGGAGTACTTGTACCAGATAGTGAAGTTATAGTTGATGCAAGAACAGCTAATACGTCTCCTTTATATGCATGGGGAGGATTAACAGAAGGTAGATATACTTTAAAAGTAGAAGCAACTGGAGAGAATTCAGACTTATCTCATTCTCAAGCTGTTATTCAAGTAGATAGGGTTGAAATATTTCATGAAAAATATCAGGTTACTAGCATTGAATTAGGAGAAGATGTTACTTTAGTAGAAGGTGCTAAAAAGCAATTAGCTATATCAGTTACTCCAAGTCATGCAACTGCGGATGATATAACTTACTCTAGTAGTGATGAAGATATAGTAACAGTTTCAGAAGATGGTATAATCACAGCAGTTTCAAAAGGTTCAGCCACTATTACAGCTACATCAGAGGAATTTAATGTAAACGATAGCGTTATAGTAACTGTTACTGAAGTAAATGCGTCAATGCATGCTACTATAGTAGATAGTAATTCTCATTATACTCAAGATAGATATGATGAAGTTTTAAATTTAGGAACTACAAGTGAAGCATTATATGCTTGGAAGGCTGACAAGGCTATATCAGAAATAGTTGTTGCATCAAAGGAAGGAACTTTAAAAAATGTTAATGTTTCAGCTAGTGACTTTAATTCAGAAGGAAATGTAATATCATCTGAAAATATTATAACTACATTCTTAAAAGAAACAAAGGCTTATATTGGAGATGCAGGATATAATAGTCCAAGTGATGGTCCAGAAAATACTCAAAGTGATGATAGTGAAAAAGTTACTGTTCCAGATATATTATATACAACTGGACCAGTAGATGTTGAGTTTAATGCACTTCAACCAATATGGGTTGAAATTAATGTTCCCGAAAATACAGTCCCAGGAGTTTATGAAGGTAATATAACAGTAAGTGCAGATGGTGTTGATGATATAACATTTAATTATTCATTAGAAGTTTTAGATGTAACAATGCCAGATAGTAGTGAATATGAATTTGATTTTGAAGCATGGCAATATCCATATAGTTCAGCAGAATATTATGGAGTAGAACCATTTTCAGAAGAACATTTAGCTATTTTAAAACCTCATATGCTAAAGTATAAAGAGTTGGGTGGACATGCTATTACAGCTTCAATAGTTGAGGAAGCATGGGGTGGACAAACTTATAGCGAAAATGAAATTAGATATCCATCAATGATTAAGTGGACTAGAAAAGCAGATGGAACATTTACTTTTGATTATACGGATTTTGATAAATGGGTTCAATTTAACAAAGATCTAGGAATTGGAGATAAAATAGTATGCTATAGCATGATTCCGTGGGGAAACAATGTTAAGTATTATGATGAAGCAACTCAAACTACTAAAGTTGAAAATTTATCAGCAGGAAGTGATAGATATGAAGAAGTTTGGCTACAATTCTTAAACAGCTTAGTTGAGCATTTAGATGAAAAAGGATGGTTTGATGATACTTATATAGGGATTGATGAAAGACAAAACATGGATAAGGCTTTTGATGTTATAGATAAAGTTAAAAATAGACATGATAAAGTTCTTAAAAAAGCAGCTGCAATGGATCATTTTAGCACTAGTTACAAGCATATAACTGATAGAGTTGATGATTTAAGTGTTGGTTCAACAGCGGCAAAAGGAAGCTTAACTGATTACAAAAATTTTGTTAAGGAGAGAAACAATTCTGGAAAAGAATATAAAACAACAATATACACTTGTACAGAACATTTCCCGAATTCTTTAGCACTTAGCATGCCAGGGGAAAGTTATTGGACAATGATGTTTACAGCAGCACAAGGGGCAACAGGATATATGAGATGGGCATTTGATGCTTGGGTTAAAGATCCACTTAGAGATACAACTCACTGGGCATTTGAAGCTGGAGACACTTTCTTAATATACCCAGATGAAAAGGATTCAGAAAATATAACATCTAAGAGCTCAGTAAGATTAGAAAAAATGGCTGAAGGTATAAGGGATGTAAATAAGTTATATATGATGCAAAGTGAAATACCATCATTAAAGGCTGATATAGATAATCTATTATCTACAGTTAAATTAAATTATGCTGGAGATAAAAATGGAGTTGGAGATCATGGTGGAGCAAAATATGCTACTGATGAAACGAGAGCTATGATTCCAAAAGATATGGCAGCAATTAAGGGTGAAATTAAAAAAATAACTGAAAAATATATTGAGTTAAAAAATGGTGGAGTAAATACAATTGATTCTGTTGAAATTAATAATGGAGATATGAGTATAAAGGCTGGGGAAAGCTTAGAATTAACAGTTACAGTATTACCAGAAAATGCATTAAATAAAAATGTAGTATGGACATCAAGTAATACAGATGTTGCAACTGTTAATAATGAAGGTGTAGTTACAGGAGTTAAAGTAGGTACAGCTACAATTACAGCTACATCAGTACAAGATTCCTCAAAAAGAGCAACTATAAACTTAATTGTTAATAAAACGGCTATAGAGAAAGATGCACAAGTTGCTTACTACAGTTTTGATAGTATAGAGGATAACGTTATCAATAACTCTTGGAGTGATAGTTCTTTATATAGTGGAAAAATAAATGGAGCAGAAGTTGTAGAAGGAAAGTCAGGAAATGCATTAAAATTTGATGTAGGAACTGATAATGTTGAAATTGAAAATCCAGCAGATTTACCAGAAAACTGGACAATAGCTTTCTGGGTAAATAGAGGTAATGAAGATGGTACAGCTTCGGTTATGTGGGATGGTAGAACAGCTACTGGAGCAAATCATATTAACTCTGTATCAGTTGATTTAGCTGTAGGTGTTGGTGTTAATTCAACAAAGGCAGGAGTACATGTTAATCAAGGTACATTGAGTTTCCAAACAGAAATAGCAAAAAATCAATGGATTCATGTTGCATACACCAATTCAAAATCAGAAGGATTATCTTTATATGTAAATGGAGAAAAGATAGGAAATACAAATGAATATACTAAAAACAATCCAATGAAAGCACCATTAAACTTTATTGGTGGTCGTGGTTTTGTTGGAGTTGTAGATGAAATAAAGATATATAATAGGGCTTTAACTGCTGAAGAGGTAATAGAAGCTAAGGCTGTAAATGGATTAAATATTGACAGCAATTATAAAGAGGTTAATGTCAATGAAACAGTTCAAATTATTGCTGATTTAATTAGTGATAAAGATGATGATAATATAATATTTACAAGTGCTGACACAAATATTGCAACAGTAAATGAAAGTGGAATAGTAACAGGTGTTGCTTATGGTGATACTTATATTACTGTTTCAAATGAATCTGGGGAATATTCTGAAAGAGTTGATATTCGTGTTAATAAAAAAATAAATTATCAAAATACATTAGAAACTTATGAAATGCCAGTAGAAGATCAAATTGTAATAGATAGAGAAGATGGTCAATACCTTGGTCAACCAGATACTATTTTACTAGATGATGATAAAACTTTATTAACTGTATACCCTAAAGGACATGGTTTTGGTGAAGCATTATTAAGTAAGAGTACTGATGGTGGATTAACATGGGAAAAAAGAGTTCCAGTTAATGAAACTTGGAAGAATTCAGAGGAAACCCCTACAATATACAAGCTTAATTTTACAGATGGAACTCAAAAATTAATGTCTATTTCAGGTGGACCAGCATGGCATGGAAGTACATTTACAGGCTTTAAGACATCAATATCAAATGATAATGGTGAAACTTGGGGAGACTACAAAGAGTGGAATACTGGAATTAAAACAATTGTTGCAATGGCAAGTTTAATCCAATTAAAAGATGAAGATGGAAATTATATTGATAAGTGGATGGGTGTATTCCATGATTATGGTTATGTTAATTACAAAACTTATTTAACATTTGATGAAAATGGTAATGAACAATGGTCAGACCCAGTTCCATATTTAAGTGAGTATAGAAATTTAGAATCTACTTATCAAATTTGTGAAGTAGGTATGTTTAGATCACCAAATGGAAATCGTATAGTGGCTCTTGCAAGAAGTCAATCTCATAAACATACTTCGACTATTTTCTATTCAGATGATGAAGGTGAAACATGGAGCAGGCCAAGAGAGGTTCAAGGATCATTAAATGGGGAAAGACATAAGGCTGTTTATGATCCAATAAGTGGCAGACTATTAATAAGTTTTAGAGAAATTAAATTAGATACTAATCTTGATGGAAGTACATCTGATAATGATTGGATGGCAGGAGATTGGATTGGTTGGGTTGGAACCTATGAAGATTTAATGAATGGTGAAGATGGTGAATATAGAATCAGGCTAGGTAAAGATTATACTAATTCAGCTAGGGCTGGTGACTGTGGATATGCAGGTAATGTAGTTATGAGCGATGGCACATTCTTTTTAAATGCTTATGGTAACTTTGACACTAATACTACTAATAATACTTATATTATGGGGGTTAGGTTTAAGTTAGCTGAAATTGATAATGCTTTAGGAAAAGTTAATAGAGATAGCTTAAAGTCATTATTAGAAGAAGTTAAAAGTATGGATAAAGAGGCATATACAGAAGAGTCTTATAATGCATTAATGACTGTATATGAAGAAGCTAAAAATATTTATGATGATAATAGTTCTTCACAAGTTCAAATAGATAGTGCAGTAGGTAAGTTAAAAGAAGCTATAGATAATTTAGAAGAATCTCCAGTTAATCCATCACCTGAAGTTAATAAAGCTTTATTAAAGGCAACTATTGATTATGCAGAAGCAGTTAAATCAGAAGGAGCATTAGAAGGTCTTGTACCGGCAGTTGTTCAAGAGTTTAATTCAGCTTTAGAAGAAGCTCATATAGTTTATAACAATGATAATGCTACAGAGGCAGAAGTTGATGCGGTATTTAATAGATTATTAAATGCTATATGGATGCTTGAATTTGAAGCTGGTGACAAGGTCGCACTTAAAGCAATTATAGATATTGCAGAAGCTTTAACAGAAAAAGAATATACGGTTGAATCGTGGTCTAAGTTACAAGTAGTTTTAAGTGAAGCTAAAAAGGTTTATGGAGATGAAAATGCACTTAAAGATGAAGTAGATAAATCTATAAGTGACTTACAAAAAGCTATAGATGAATTAGTTAAGAATAATGTAAATAAGAGAGCACTTGAAAATTTAATTAATATGATTAATGGATTAAGTGATAAAGAAGCTCAATATATACAATCTACTTGGAAAGTCTTACAAGATGAACTTGTTAATGCTGTGGAGGTTTTAGGAAACGAAAACTCAACACAAGAAGATGTAGATGCTGCTTATAATAAATTACTAAGGGCTTATTTACAATTAAGATTGAAGCCAAGTAAGGATGCATTAGAGGATTTAATTAATAAGGCTGAAAGTTTAGATTCAAGTCAATATACAGTGGCAAGCTTTAGAGCCGTTGAAAAAGCAGTTAAAAAGGCTAATAAAGTATTTGAGGATGAAAATGCAACAGAGCAAGAAATAGAAAAGGCAGAAGAAGATTTAAGAATTGCAATGAATAATTTAAAGACAACTTCTGCAAATAGTAATAATAGTAGTTCAAATAATGCTTCTAATAATGGAGGAAATTCAGCAAATAGTGGTAAGTTACCACAAACAGGAGGAACTTCAGCTGTAATGGTATTGTTGGTCGCTGCTGTTGTAATAGTTGCAGGATATTTTATAGTTAAGAAAAGTAAGAAACAGTAATAGTTTATTAAAAAAGATTTAAGTAAAATTAATTGTGAGAATGACAAGTTTAGAATTTTAAATAATACTTTTAATAAGAATGTATAGTATATGTCCTTATAGAATATTTAATAAAATTTAATCTAAACTTGTCATTTGAATTTATTACCACATAAAAAACTTTGCAATTTAAAATATAAATGTATATTATTTATATATGTTTTATAGATAATAATATTATTATTTAAAATTAATATTATGTAATTTGAGAGGAGAATAAAGTATGAAAGATTTATTAGATAAAGGAGCTGTACTACAAAGAGATATGGAAACATACGCCATAGCACCGCATTTAACAGGAGGACTTATAACTCCAAAGCAACTTAGAGATATTGCAGATGTTGCAGAAAAGTATAATGCATCAGCTGTAAAGGTTACTGGAGCTCAAAGAATTGCTATTGTTGGATTAAAAGAAGAAGATATTGATAAGGCGTGGGCTGATTTAGGAATGAAGCCAGGAGCTGCCATAGGGCTATGTGTAAGAAGTGTAAAGATATGTCCAGGAACTACTTTCTGTAAGAGAGGTTTACAAGATTCAGTAGCAATAGGCTCAAAATTAGATGGAGCATTCCATGGAAGAAATCTTCCTAATAAATTAAAAATAGGAGTTAGTGGATGTCCAAATAGTTGTGCTGATAGCCATACTAGAGATATTGGTTTAATAGGTGGACCAAAAGGATGGATTCTTTATCTTGGAGGAAGAGGTGGAGTTATTCCTAGATTAGGGGATAGAATCGCTATGAATATTCCAGATGAAAGAATTTTCGATGTTGTTGAAAAAGTAATTGATATATATGCAGAAAATGGTCAAGGAAGAGAAAGACTAGGAAACTACATAGATAGAGTTGGATTAGATGAGTTTAAAAAATTATTAAATGTTGAAGAATTCTTAAAGGCTTAAAGTAAATAAAAAAATAGCAAAAGGAGAAAATTGAAATTAAGATTAATAATTTCAATCGCCTTTTGCTTTTTTTATTATATGAATGACTTTAAGTTTTTAATAATGAAAAGTTATTTACTTAACATAAATATAGGTTATACTTATTAAATGAACAATAATAAATTTAATAAAAATGAGGGAAATATATTGGATAATACATTTAAGAAATATAATTTAAGTAATGAGATAATAAAAGCTTTAGAGGGTATAGGTTATAGTAAGCCTTCTGATGTTCAAAGTAAGGTTATACCTGAAATATTAATTGGAAAGGATGTTGTAGTTAAATCACAAACAGGAAGTGGAAAGACAGCTGCATTTGGAATACCATTATGTGAAAGAATACTTTGGGAGGATAGTAAACCACAAGCTTTAATTTTAACGCCAACTAGAGAACTTGCAATTCAAGTTAAAGAGGAATTAACTAATATAGGTAGATTTAAAAGAATAAAAGCTGTTTCAGTATTTGGAAAGCAACCATTTTCAGATCAAGCAAGAGAGTTAAAGCAAAAAACTCATATTGTAGTTGGAACTCCAGGTAGAGTATTTGATCATATTGATAGAGGAACATTAGACATTTCAAATATAAAATATTTAGTAATAGATGAAGCTGATGAAATGCTTAATATGGGCTTTATAGATCAAGTTAGAGATATAATAAATGCATTAAATAAAAATAGACAAACAATGTTATTTTCTGCAACAATTCCAGAAGAAATCTTAGGGTTATGTAAAGTATATATGAATAATCCTAGTAATATCGAAATTAAGGCACAAAAGCTAATAACAGATAACATAAATCATGAATTGTATAGATTTGAGGAATTTTATAAATTAGATAATTTGGGAAAAATTTTAATAAGCGAAGTTCCAGAAACAGCAGTTATTTTCTGTAAAACAAAAGAAAATGTTGATAAAGTTTTTGATAACCTAAATAAAAAAGGGTACTCCGTAAATAAAATTCATGGTGGTATGCTTCAAAAAGATAGACTTGAAGTTATGGATAAATTTAAAAAAGGTAATTTTAAAATATTAGTAGCTACAGATGTTGCAGCAAGAGGAATTGATGTAGAAGGAATTACTCATGTAATTAATTATGATTTGCCTGTTGAGAAAGAAGCTTATGTTCATCGTATAGGAAGAACAGGTAGAGCAGGAGCAAAAGGAAAAGCAATTTCTTTTGTTAATCAATATGAAGATAAGCTTTTAGAGATGATACAGGAGTATATAGGATTTAAAATTCCACTTGTAGGGGGAATTTCTGAAATAAGTAATGAAAAAAGAGATGAAGCAATAAAAGCTTTAAAATCAAAGCCAAAGGTTAAAAAGGAAAAAGCTAAAGTTATAAATAAAAACATAACGAAGATATACCTTAATGGTGGTAAAAAGAAAAAGCTAAGAGCAGGAGATTTTGTAGGAGCTATATCTAGAATAGAAGGAATAACAGCAGAGGATATAGGTATAATAGATGTACAAGATACTGTTTCTTATATAGATATCCTAAATGGCAAGGGGAATAAAGTAATTGAAGGACTTAAAAACTCAACTGTAAAAGGAAAAAAACTGCGTGTAGAAAAAGCCAGAAAATAAATGAGTTCGTCATGTGGAGCCGAAAAATTAATGATATAACCTCCAGGAAATGTGTAATTTGCGTTAAGAATTTATATTGTTTTCTCCAGAAAAAGAGCTAAAGCTTCGAAAGTCACTTCGTTCCCTCAGCTTCTTAACGCTCCTTTTCTTCCAAAAACAATTAAATTCTAAAACTTAATTACAATATTCCTTCCGGTAATATCATTAATTTTTCTCTTCCACTTGATGAACCGCAATAACACCTTAAAAGTTAATGATTTGTCATATATATGTAGCAGAAATGATTAACTATAAGGTGCAATGTTATAAGTAGTTACGTGAAAAAAAGAAAAAATGAAATATTAATTTGGAAGGAACAT
>URGW01000062.1 GCA_900547475.1 uncultured Clostridium sp.
GGGATATCGCCAAGCGGTAAGGCACCACACTTTGACTGTGGTATTCGTAGGTTCGAATCCTGCTATCCCTGCCATTTTTGGTTTACTAGCTCAGTCGGTAGAGCACTTGACTTTTAATCAAGGTGTCCGGGGTTCGATTCCCCGGTAAGCCACCAAAGCAACTAAGAATTTTCTTAGTTGCTTTTTTGCGTTTCAAAAAATATTATAATAAAAAATAATAAAGAAAATATGAAAAGTATTTATAAGCATATACAATTATAATTTTTTTTAATGATAACGATGACAAAATTCAATTGTTAATTTAATAACAAAAGTAGTATATTAAATTTAGGGGAAGTAAATAAAAGAAATAAGACTTTCCTAATGGTTAAACTAAGTTTTGGAGGGATAAATATGGGATATAAACTATTATCAAATGAGATAGATAGCTTATTTGAAAAATTAAAAGAAGAATACAAGATATATGCGCCAAAGAGATTTGTGAAACAGGGGAGATATTCAGATACAGATATAATTAAATATGATGAGGTTAATTCTTTTGAAGAGATTGTTTATAATGAAAAGTCAACATATCCAGCAAAAGACATAATTACACCAATTAATCAAACATTATACTTTTTTACTGAAGATGAGTTTAGAGAAAGTAAAAATCCATATGGTAATAAAAAAATATTAATATTTGCAAGACCATGTGATATTAATGCTCAAAAAAGGCAAGATAAAATTTACTTGGAAAATGGTGGTTTTGAAGATTTCTTTTATAAAAGAATTAGAGAAAAGGTTAGATTTGTATGTATGGAATGTGTTGAAGGGTTTGATACTTGTTTCTGTACAGTTATGAATAGCAATAAGACAGATGATTATAGTTTAGCTATCAGATTTCATGAAAATTCAGCAGTATTTAAAATTAATGATGATGAATTTGATAAGTATTTCACAAATTGTACTGAAGAAGAATTTGAACTTAAATTTATAGAAAAAAATATGGCGGAGGTAAATCTTCCAGAAATAGAAAGCAAAGAAGTATTAAATAAATTAAAAGAACATTCAATGTGGAAAGAATATGATAGAAGATGTATTCAATGTGGAAGTTGTACAATTGCTTGTCCTACATGTTCTTGTTATACAACTAGGGATATTATTTATAATGAAAATATAAATGTTGGAGAGAGAAAAAGAGTACAAGCATCATGTCATATTGATGGATTTGATGAAATGGCAGGAGGACATAGATTTAGAAACACTGCTGGTGATAAGATGAGATACAAAGTTTTGCATAAGATACATGATTATAAAGAAAAGTTTGGAGATACTCATATGTGTGTAGGTTGTGGAAGATGTACAGATAGATGTCCAGAAAATATTTCTATTACAGCAACTATAAATAAAGTAGATAAAGCAGTTAAAGAAATAATTGGAGGGAAATGTGATGAATAACGTATTAACACCAAAAGCATGTAAGATTATTGATATAAAAAAAGAGAGTAATTTAGAATATACATTTAGAGTTGAAACTGATATTAAGGTTAAACATGGACAGTTCTTACAATTATCAATTCCTAAAATTGGAGAAGCACCAATATCTGTTAGTGGATTTGGAGATGGATATTTAGACTTTACAATTCGTTCAGTAGGTAAAGTAACAGATAAAATTTTTACATTACAATATGGAGATACATTATTTTTAAGAGGAGCTTACGGTAAAGGATGGCCAGTAGAAAAATTAAAAGGTAAAAATATAGTTATAGTAGCAGGAGGAACAGGAGTTGCTCCAGTAAGAAGTATGATAAATATGCTTTATAATGATGAAACATATGTAAAAAGTGTTAATCTAATATTTGGATTTAAAGATGAGAATTCAGTACTTTTTAAAAATGAATTAGAATTATGGAAAGAAAGGTTTAATACTATTTATACATTAGACAAAGGAAAAATAGAGGGATTTGAAAATGGATTAGTAACAAAATATTTATCAAAATTACCATTAGATTCATTTAAAGATAATTATGAAATAATAATAGTAGGACCACCAAAGATGATGAAATTCACAGCTTTAGATTTTATAAAACTAGGTGTGCCAGAAGAAAAAATATATGTTTCTTTTGAAAGAAAAATGTCATGTGCTATAGGAAAATGTGGACATTGTAGAATTGATGAGACATATGTTTGTTTAGAAGGACCTGTATTTAATTATACTAAAGCAAAAAGTTTATTGGATTAGGAGGAATTTTATTATGAATTATGATATAGATATTAAAAAAGTCAGAGTAAACTGTTTTCGTCAATCAAAGGTTCCAGGAGAATTTATGCTTCAAATGCGTATTCCAGGAGGAACAATAAATGCGAAATATTTAAGTGAGATAGAATATATAGCAGTGACTTGGGGAAATGGAATTTTCCATATGGGAATGAGACAAACTTTTAATATACCAGGAATAAAGTATGAGAATATAGATGCAGTTAATGAATATATTAAGGATTATATTAAAGAAGTAGAGATAGATGAATGTAATTGTGATATGCCTATAAATGATAAAGGATATCCTACAATAGGTGCTAGAAATATAATGGCATGTATAGGTAATACTCATTGTATAAAGGCAAATGTTAATACTAAGGAACTAGCAACAAAGATTGAAAATTTAATATTCCCATCACATTATCATATTAAAGTATCAGTTTCAGGATGTCCTAATGACTGCGGTAAGGCTCATTTTCAAGACTTTGGAATAATTGGTCAAGCTAGAATGGAATATCATAAAGAGAGATGTATTGGATGTGGTGCCTGTGTCCGTGCTTGTCAACATCATGCAACAAGAGTTTTAAGTTTAAATGAAAATGGATTAGTAGATAAAGATCCTTGTTGTTGCGTAGGGTGTGGGGAATGTGTATTAGCATGTCCAGCCAGTGCATGGACTAGAATGCCTGAAAAGTTTTATAGAATAGTCATAGGGGGAAGAACAGGAAAGCAAAATCCAAGAATGGGAAAAACATTTGTTAACTTTGCAACTGAAAATACTGTTCTTGGAATATTGGCAAATTGGCAAAAGTTTTCTGCTTGGGCATTAGATTATAAGCCAGAATATTTACATGGTGGACATTTAATAGATAGGGCTGGATATAATAAATTTAAGGAAATAATTTTAGATGGAGTTGAATTAAATAAAGAAGCTTTAGTTGCAGAAAATATATATTGGGCAGAAACGGAGTATAGATCAAATATAAATGTTAAACCAATAGGTATGCATAAATCAATTAGTACCACAAGACCAATTAGAAATAGTTAAAATTAGTAATATATAGTTACTAGCATAGTATGATGTTTAATAAAGCAAACATTATACTATGCTTCTATTTATTTTATTATAAATTTATACTATAATAATGCTGAGATTAGAAAGTAAGAGGGCGTATTTATGAAGATAACAATAAAGGATGTAGCAAGAGAAGCAAAGGTAGCAACGTCTACAGTATCGAGAGTTTTAGCAAATAGTAGTAAAATAAGTGAAGAAACAAAAGAGAGAGTTAATGAAGCAATAAAGAAATTAAACTATACTCCAAGTGTTGTGGCAAGAGGACTTGCAAATAATAAGACAAGAATATTAGCAGTTTTATTACCAGGAGGTGCTGAAGTATCATTTGAAAATCCATTTTTTGTTCAGGCGATGAAGGGGATTAGCATGTATTCTCAAAGGGAAGATTATTATATAATGTATGCTTTTAATGAGAATAATAAAGATGATGAAGAATGGATAAAAAAGTTTACTGAAGGTAATCTTGTGGATGGAGTATGTTTATTTAATGTAAAAGATAATGATATAACTATTAATTATTTAAAGAAAAAAGGATTTCCGTTTGTTGTAATAGGTAGACCAGATGAAATTAAGGGGGTTTTATGGGTAGATAATGATAACTTTGCAGCTATGTATAATTTAACTCAAAATATGATAGAGTTAGATAATAAAAGAATAGGGTTTATAGGAGCTAAGCCTGAAATGAATGTTTCTAAGGATAGATTAAATGGATATAAACAAGCATTGTTTAGTAGGAATATAGAGATAGATAATGAATTAATAATAGAGATGGATGATTTTTCAGAGAAAAATGGATATTTAGCAGCAAAGGGCATATTAGAAAAAAATAAAGTATCAGCATTTGTAACAACAGATGATTTACTTGCTTTTGGAGTGCAAAGAGCAGTTAAGGAGTTAGGGTATGAAGATATATCTATAGTAGGATTTAATAATATACCATTAACTCAATATAAAAATCCACCATTAGCATCAGTTGATATTAATTCTGAAAAGTTAGGAATGTATGCTACTAAATTGCTAATTGACAAATTAGAAAATAGAGAAAGCAAGGGATATTATGTCATTGAAACTAAGTTAGTTGAAAGGGAATCATTAATAAAAAAAGAAAATGCAAATCTGGTGCAACCGATTGCATAGCATGAAGAAAATGAGAGATATTCTAACTTAATTTAAAAATTTGACTAAAAATAGGACAATTTAATTCTTGTAAACAATTTCTTAGAATGTTATAGTAAATTCATAGAACTGGTAACGGTTTAGTAAATTGTAAGATTAATAAATGGACAAACTAATAATGTAAATATGTACAGTAAATAGTACTGTACATATTATTTAAATGTTTATGCAACCGATTGCGTATAAAAGGGGTGTGTTTTAATGAAACGAATTTGGTGGAAAGAGGCTGTAGGATATCAGATATATCCTAGGAGCTTTAAAGATTCTAATGGTGATGGAATAGGAGATTTAAAGGGGATAACATCTAAATTAGATTATTTGAAAGATTTGGGTATTAATGTAATTTGGATATGTCCTATGTATAAATCACCAAATGATGATAATGGATATGATATAAGTGATTATCAAGATATTATGGATGATTTCGGAACAATGAAGGATTTTGATGAATTGTTAGAACAAGTCCATAAGAGAGATATGAAACTTATAATAGATTTGGTAGTAAATCATACTAGTGATGAACATCCATGGTTTCTAGAATCTAAGTCATCAAAGAATAATCCAAAGAGAGATTGGTATATTTGGAGAGAAGGCAAGAACGGAATAGAACCTAACAATTGGGAGAGTATTTTTAAAGGATCAGCATGGGAATATGATAAAAATACTGAAGAATATTTTTTACATTTATTCACAAAAAGACAGCCGGATTTAAACTGGGAATGTAAAGAGTTAAGAGAAGCAGTTTATAATATGATAAATTGGTGGTTAGATAAAGGGATTGATGGATTTAGAGTTGATGCAATTAGTCATATTAAAAAAGAAGAAGGATTAACAGATATGAATAATCCAGAAGGGGTAAAATATGTAGAATCTTTTGATAAACATATGAATGTGGAAGGTATACATAAATATCTGCAAGAGCTAAAAGAGAGGACTTTTGATAACTATGACATTATGACTGTTGGAGAAGCAAATGGAGTAGATGCTGAAGAAGCTGATCTTTGGGTTGGAGAAGAAAATGGAAAGTTTAATATGATATTTCAGTTTGAACACTTACATCTTTGGGGAGCTGAAAGTGAAAATACATTTAATGTAAAGAATTATAAAAAATTATTAACTAAATGGCAAAAAGCATTAGATGGTAAGGGATGGAATGCATTGTATATAGAAAATCATGATATTCCTAGAGTAATTTCTACTTGGGGAAATGATAAGGAGTATTTAAGAGAGTGTGCAACAGCATTTGGTCTTATGTATTTTATGCAACAAGGAACACCATTTATATATCAAGGTCAAGAAATTGGAATGACAAATGTTAAGTTTGATTCAATTTATGATTATAACGATGTAAAAGGTATAAACATATATAAGGAAAAATTAGCTGAAGGATTGACTAAAGAAGAGGCATTAAAGTATGTGTGGGCAGTATCAAGAGATAATTCTCGTACTCCAATGCAATGGGATGATAGTATTAATTCAGGATTTACTGAAGGAAAGCCTTGGATTAATGTTAATGAAAATTATAAAAATATAAATGTACAAGCACAATTGAAAGACGAAAAATCAATTTTAAATTTTTATAAAAAGATGATTACAATAAGAAAGGAATATAAAACTCTAATTTATGGTAGTTATGATCTTATATTAGATGAAGATGAGAAAATTTATGCTTATACAAGAACTATGGGTAATGAAAAATTTATTGTAATAGTAAATTTATCACATGATGAAGCGAAATATAATTATGGGGAAGAATTAAATTACGAAGGATTATTATTAAGCAATTATAATGTTGATAAACATAATGCAATAAAAGAATTTATTTTAAGACCATATGAAGCAAGACTTTATAAACTATAATTTATAAAAATAAAATAATAGAGCTCGGGTATTTTAAATACTTAAAATAAAAAATATAAATTTAGGAGGTTAATCCTCCTAATGAAAAGGGGAATAAAAATGGGTAAAACAAAGAAAAAGGGCAAATTATTATCTTTCGATTTTTGGCAAAAGTTTGGTAAGGCGTTATTAGTAGTTATTGCTGTTATGCCAGCAGCTGGATTAATGATAACTATGGGGAAATTGATAGGAATGTATTTCGATGCAGATATAATGCAAGCAATATCAAGGATTATGGATAATATAGGTTGGGGAATAATTGGAAACTTACATATATTATTTGCAGTTGCAATAGGTGGTTCATGGGCTAAGGAAAGAGCTGGGGGAGCCTTTGCAGGATTACTATCATTTGTTCTTATTAATCGTATTACAGGTGCAATATTTGGAGTAAGTACTGAAATGTTATCAGATAGTACTGCAACAGTTAAGTCGTTATTAGGAGCAACATTAACAGTTCCAGATTACTTTACAAGTGTTTTAGGATCACCAGCACTAAATATGGGTGTATTTATAGGTATTATTTCAGGTTTCTTGGGAGCAACATTATTCAATAAGTATTATAACTATAACAAATTACCACAAGCCTTAAATTTCTTTAATGGAAAAAGATTTGTTCCATTTGTTGTTATTTTATGGTCAACAGTTACAGCTGTAATTCTTTCTATAATTTGGCCATTTGCTCAAGGTGCTTTAAATAGCTTTGGTATCTGGCTTGCAAATTCAAAAGATACAGCACCAGTATTAGCACCCTTTGTATATGGAGCATTAGAACGTTTATTATTACCATTTGGATTACATCATATGTTAACGATTCCAGTGAATTATACTGAACTAGGTGGAGTCTATACGTCATTAACAGGATCAGCAGCAGGTACAGTTATTGCAGGGCAAGATCCATTATGGTTTGCTTGGATAACAGATTTAATCAACTTTAAGTCAGCAGGAAATATGGCTGAATATAATAATTTATTAGCAACAGTAACTCCTGCAAGATTTAAAGCTGGACAAGTAATATTATCAACAGCATCATTATTAGGTGTCGCATTAGCCATGTATAAAAATGTAGATGCAGATAAAAAGAAAAAATATAAATCAATGTTTATATCAATTAGTTTAGCAGTATTTTTAACAGGTGTAAGTGAGCCTATAGAATTTTTATTTATGTTTATTTCACCAGTACTTTATGTAATTTATGCAATATTAACAGGACTAGCATTTGCTTTAGCTGATATAATTAATTTAAGAGTTCATGCTTTTGGTGCAATAGAGCTTATAACACGTGTTCCTATGATGATTAATGCTGGATTGCTTGGAGATGTTATTAATTTTGCTATTGCTTGCTTAGCATTCTTTGGAATTAACTTTGGTGTATTTAGCTTCTGTATTAAAAAATTCAAGATTCCAACACCAGGACGTTTAGGGAATTATGATGAGGAAGAGTCAAGTGATTCAACAAAGGAAGCTGCAGTAGATAAAGCTACAGCTAATGATGTATTATCTTTAAAAATAATTTCTTTATTAGGTGAAAAAGAAAATATTGAAGATGTTGACGCATGTATGACTCGTTTAAGAGTAACTGTTAAGGATATTGAAAAAGTTGCAGATGAAAAAGAGTGGAAGAAAAATGGAGCATTAGGATTAATATTAAAAGATAGTGGAGTTCAAGCAATCTATGGTCCAAAGGCAGATGTATTAAAATCGAATATTCAAGATATATTAGGAGTTTAGTAGGGGTTTAATATGAAACTTTTAACTTTAAATTGTCATTCGTGGCAAGAAGAAAATCAAGTCGAAAAAATTAAATATTTAGCAAGTGTTATTAAAGAGAAGCAGTATGATGCAGTTACACTTCAAGAGGTAAGTCAAAGTATTGATTCCAACTCTGTTAATTCAATAATTAAAGAAGATAACTTTGCTATGTTATTGATTAAAGAATTAAATAAACTTGATGAGTATAAATATAACTTTATATGGGATTATTCGCATATAGGATATGATATATATGAAGAAGGTCTAGCAATACTTACAAAGCATGAAATTAAAGATTCTAAATCTTTCTATATTTCACAAAGCAATGATAAAAGTAATTATAGAACTAGAAATATAGTTAGTATAACAATTGAGAGGAATGATGAACTAATTGATTTTTATAGTTGTCATACAGGTTGGTGGAATGATGATATAGAACCTTTTAAATATCAAGCAGATAAATTATTAGAGAATATATCTAATGAAAGATTATCATTCATTATGGGGGATTTTAATAACAATGCATTGATAAGAAATGAAGGATATGATTATTTAATAAGTAAGGGATTAATAGACACTTATTGTAATGCTAATATAAAAGATTCGGGAATTACTGTTAAGGGAGAAATTGCAGGCTGGGAAGCACAACATCAAGATAAAAGATTAGATTTAATATTAACTAATAAAGATATAAAAATAGAAAAATCTAATGTGATATTTAATAATATAAATAAACAGATAATTTCTGATCATTATGGTGTAGAGGTTTTTATAGAAGCAAAATAAAGGTTTTATTATTAATAAAGTTATATAAAGATAGAGAGTGTAAATATCAATTTAGATATTTACACTCTCTTATTTTTGTATAGGAAAGTATAAAATTTTCAATGGCTGAAAGTTAGATGAAATCTAGCTTTCGGCTATTTTTTGTGGTAAAT
>URGW01000063.1 GCA_900547475.1 uncultured Clostridium sp.
CTCAGTTGGGAGAGCACTTGCCTTGCACGCAAGGGGTCAAGGGTTCGAATCCCTTTACCTCCACCAAAAGCTACGATAAAAGTCGTAGCTTTTTTATTTTATTAAAATTTAAATTGAAGTAAATATAAAATCATTCTTTTATATAATTTTTATTATTATGAAGGAATGTTTTTTTATTTATATAGGGATTAAAACAAATAGGAAAGTAATTCAATAAAAGAAAAATATATGGTAATATGTCGTAAAATAAATTTAAATTTAGTATTGTTTTTTTGTTATGATTTTAATAAAGTATTATATAATAGTGTTATAACATTTATAAGATTAGAATTATATAAAAAACTTTTTAAGTATTCTTATCATAATATAAGAATGGGAGTGGTTGTGTGGAAAAGAAAATAAACTTAGAGGAAAAGATTATTCAGTTAAAGCTTGAAAAAAGAGATTTGGTTTTAGCCGGAAAAAGTACAAGCAAGATAGATGAGGAAATTGACAATATAAAAAATGAGTTAGATAAATTATCAATAGTAGCAAAATAAATTATTTTAATACTTAATCTTTAAGCATATTATATAAAAATATATCATAATAATTTTTGAGGGAAGTATATTTCTATTTAAATATAGGAGGGAATATTTATGATAAGAACAGTGGTATGCGAAAAGGAAGGTTGTTCAGGAAATACTTTTTTGATAGAAACTCAAGGAAATAATTTAGTTTTAACATGTGAACATTGTAAAAGCAAATATGAGTTTGATATAAGTTATTATGATTTTATCATACTATCTAATTGTTCTAAATGTAATAATGATATTTTTAAAGTATTTAGAGATACAGAAAAAGAGGGAATATACGCAAAGTGCGTAGAGTGTGGTTCAACACCAGAGAAAATATATATTGATTCAGATGGGATACAAGTATCTTATGAGGCTAAGTTATTAAATGATATAAAAGAGCTTATGTATTTATTAGAACAAAGGATATGTAATTTAGAAGTAAAATTACAAGACTTAGAAAGTAGTCAAGGAATTTTAGAGGAGTCATTAGCTTATATAAATAGATATTTAGTAGAAAAAAATTAAATTATTTTTTTATCTAACTAATATATGAATTAAGGAGAAAATGATGAAGAACAAAAGACTTATAATTAATTGGAGCCTTTTAATTGGATGGATGTTATTAATATTTTTTATGTCAAATCAACCATCAGATATTTCGACTAAGCAAAGTGATTTAGTAATAAAGTTATTTTCTGCTATAGGCATTGATTTAAATACTCACTTAGGAGAGCTTGCTTCATTTGCTGTAAGGAAAGCTGCTCATTTTACGGAGTATTTTATATTATATTGTTTTTCTATTGCTGTTTGTAGGTATTATGTTGATATAAAAAAGGCAACAATTTATTGTTTATTTATTGTATTAGGATATGCAATTAGTGATGAAATTCACCAATATTTTATACCAGGAAGAGAAATGGCAATTAGGGATATAGCAATTGATTTTTCAGGTGGGATTTTAGGCTTTATAGTTAATTGGATTATTTATAAAATTAAATTTAATAGGAAAGATAATTCTAATCAAAGAGAAAAAGTTTTAATTACTGAAGATGGAGCTATAACATAATATAAAAATATTAAATTAATTGTTTTATATTTAGTGTAAGTAAATATAAAACAAAATATGATTTTAAATTATATAGACTTATACTAAAGATTGAAAATTTAGTATAAGTCTTATTTTTATTAAATTTAATTATAAATGATTTAGTTAGATTTTAATAAACTTAAGAATAGTAGAAATAAGGGAAATTGTACTATTTGTAAGCTGAAGTTCATAAAAATTAAGTATAACTTTAATAATAGTTACCAATAAAACGATAATTAATTAATCTATATAAAGAAAGGTGGGGGAAAGATAATACTGAGGTAGTATTATCGTCATGTTATGAAAGACTATAATTATAAGAAACTTAGAAATGTAGGTTTAATAGGTCATGGAGCAACAGGAAAAACATCTTTAGCAGAAGCTTTATTATTTTATACAAATAATACTGATAGATTAGGAAAAGTTGAGGAAGGTAATACAGTTATGGATTATGAACTGGAGGAAAAGAAAAGAAGAATATCTTTATCAACTTCAGTTGCATCATTTGAGGAAAATGATACTAAAATCAATATAGTTGATATGCCAGGATATTTTGATTTTCAAGGTGAGATGTTTCAAGGTATGAGAGCTGTTGATATAGCTACGATTGTAGTATGTGCTGTATCAGGAGTACAAGTGGGAACAGAAAAAGCTTGGGATTATTGTGAAAAAATAAAATTACCGAGAGCATTCTTTATAAACAAAATGGATAGAGAAAACGCAGACTTTGATAAAATTTTAGAAGAAATAAAAAATAGTTTTGGAATGAGTATAGTTCCTATTCAGTATCCTATAGGAAAAGAAAATAATTTTAGTGGCATAGTAGATATTATATCAAAAACTGCAGTAAAGTATAATTCCAAAACATCTAAAGTAGAAACAATAAGTATACCAGATGAATTAGTTGATAAGGTTGAAGAATGTAAGCAAATGATAATGGAGGCTGTTGCTGAAACAGATGAAGAGCTATTAGATAAATACTTAAATGATGGGGAGTTAAGTGATGAAGATATTTATAATGGACTAATAAGGGGATGTGCACAAGGTGAAATAGCACCAGTATTATGTGGTAGTGCATCAAAGGTAATAGGAATAAAATCAATGATAAATAATATAATACAATGTTTCCCATCACCTGAACATGCACTTCCTCAAAAAGCAGTGAATTTAAATAATAATGAAGAGGTTTTTATAAGGGCGGACGAAAACAAGCCTTTTTCAGCATTAGTATTTAAAACTATTGCAGATCCGTTTGTAGGTAAAGTATCCTTGTTTAGAGTTATGACAGGAAAAATTAATGGTGAGTTAACTGTATTAAATCCCAATAAGGAAAAGCATGAAAAACTAAATCATTTATTCTTTATGAAAGGAAAAAATCAAATTCCAACTAAAGAAATAGTTGCAGGTGATATTGGTGCAGTTTCTAAATTACAATATACAGCAACTGGAGATACATTATGTAGTGAAGACTTTAAAGTAATATATGATAAAATAAATTTACCTAAGGCAGTAATGTCTATGTCAATATTACCAAAAGCAAAAGGTGATGAAGAAAAAATATCATTATCATTATCTAAGCTAATGGAAGAAGATCCTGTCTTTAAAGTAGAAAGAGATGTTGAAAATGCAGAAACTATAATTTGGGGATTAGGAGAAACTCATTTAGAAGTCATAGCTAGTAGAATAAAGAGTAAATTTGGTGCAGATGTTATTTTGCAAGAGCCTAAGGTACCATATAGAGAAACAATAAAGGGTAGTTCTGATGTTCAAGGAAAGCATAAGAAGCAATCAGGTGGACATGGCCAATATGGAGATGTAAAGATAAAGTTTGAGCCAAGGCAAGATGGAGAATTAGACCTACAAT
Source organism: uncultured Clostridium sp. (assembly GCA_900547475.1). Classification (GTDB taxonomy): domain Bacteria; phylum Bacillota; class Clostridia; order Clostridiales; family Clostridiaceae; genus Clostridium. Next base: position 3,509 of record URGW01000063.1, read on the forward strand.
TTGTAGATAAAGTTGTTGGAGGTGCTGTTCCAAGAAACTTTATTCCTGCTGTTGAAAAAGGATTAAGAGATTGTATATCTAATGGTGTATTAGCAGGATATCCTGTTGTAGGATTAAAAGCTACATTATATGATGGTTCTTATCACCCTGTGGATTCATCAGAAATGGCATTTAAAGTTGCTGCTTCAATTGCATATAAAAAAGGACTAGAAGCTGCTAAACCGATTTTACTTGAGCCAATAATGAGTGTTCAAATTTTAGTTCCCGATAACTATATGGGAGATGTAATGGGAGATGTAAATAAGAGAAGAGGAAGAGTGATAGGAATGGAACCAGAAGGAAAGTTGCAAAAAATTAGTGCAGAGATTCCGATGGCAGAAATCTTTAGTTATGCTACCGATTTAAGATCAATGACACAAGCTAGAGGAAACTTTACTAGTGAGTTTTTAAGATATGATGAAGTGCCAACTAGTGAAGTGGGAAAGATTTTAGATAATGTTAGAAACTTAAAAGAAGAAGTTTAAAGATAAATTTAATATGCCTATTAGGAGCATATAAAAATATAGTTCTTAATGGGCTAATATATTTTAAATTAAATATATAAGGAATAAAATAATAAATATTTACATAAAATAATGGCAGTTAGGAGAAGTTTTTTAATTTATGGGGGTAAAAACGATAAATAGGAGGGTAAAAATGCCAGACTATAAGATGGATATAAGAGGAAAATTAGGGCTTAGTGAATATGGTGATATTTATGATTATATGGGTATAGTAGATAAAAATGATAATTTTACTATAACTCTAGATAATTCTAATAAGCAACATATAAATATAATTACCTCCATGTTAAAAGAAAGTAATTTTTCTATATTAGAAGAAGGTATAAATAATTCAGGAGATTATTATATTAGTGCTAATAAATACAAATAAAAAATCTCTAAGTTTTTTACTTTAGAGATTTTTATTTTAAATCCATTAAAAAATTAAGAAGAAAATATATATAAATATGAGAATAATGAGGTTATAATTATTGTATATGGGTTAAAATGAGGTGAATTAAATGAATAATGAAAATTCAATAGAATATAATTTAGGTAAGATATTATGTAATAATAAATTAACTATTTCAACGGCAGAATCATGTACGGGAGGTATGGTAGCAGCCAAATTAATTTCATATCCTGGTATATCAGTTTCATTTCTAGAGGGGGCAATAACTTATTCTAATGAGGCTAAGATGAAGAGACTTGGTGTTAGAAAGGAAACACTTGATGTTTATGGAGCAGTAAGTGAAGAAACTGCTAGGGAAATGGTGGAAGGAATAGCAAAGGTAAGTTCTTCAAATACATCTATAGCTACTACAGGAATAGCAGGGCCAGGTGGTGGAACAGGTGAAAAACCAGTTGGATTAGTTTATATAGCTGTGCATGTAAATAATAAAACAATAATTGAAAAATGTAATTTTAGTGGAAATAGGGAAGAGATAAGAATTTCGGCAACTAACCATGCTTTAAAAATGCTTAAGGTTGAGCTTGAAAATCAAAATTATAAATAAGTTTAAACAGACAAAAAATAATCCCATTAATATATTAATGACATTAAAGGGATTATTTTTGTATATAAATAAAATGGGGGAGAGGCGATTAACTATGAAGTTTTAAAACTTCATTTATATTATTGACACTAATTAAAATTAATATACATTAGGTAAATAAATATTAAAAAGGAGAGATATATGAAAAAAGTATCAAGAGCAAACACATATTTTTTTATAATTATACTATTACAATTATTTTTACCGGTACAGTTAATATTTAGATGGTTTAATATTACTGATAGTAAGTTAATGTTACTTATTAGTCATGTCATAATATTTATTTTTCCAGCTATTATATATTTAATTATTACAAAACAATCCATAAAAAATGTATTAAAGTTAAACAAGCTTTATTTTAAGGATGCACTATTAATAATATTATTAGCCTTTGTATGTCAACCAATAATGACGTTCTTTTCTTTAATTTCTCAGTTCTTTTTTGAAAATGAAATTGGAAATTTTGTAACAGAAATAGTAGCTTCGCCATATATAATTTTACTTCTACTTATAGCTGTATTACCAGCTATCACAGAAGAAATAACAATACGTGGAGTAGTTTTATCTGGATATGAAGATAAAAATATTTACTTAGCTGCTTCTATAACAGGATTATTATTTGGAATAATGCATTTAGATCCTCAACAATTTTTGTATGCAGCAGTTTTGGGGTTTGTATTAGCATTAGTAGTAAGAATAACTAATTCAATATTTGCATCAGCATTAATACATTTTTTAATAAATGGAACATCAATAACATTACAAAAATTACTATCTTTAATTCAAGATAATGCTTTAGTTATGGAGCAAGCATCTGAGGTTAGTATAAGAAATTTGGCAATTTCAGAAAAGATATTTATGGCTATTTTTTATGGATTAATAGCATTAGCATTTGGAGTAGCTGCATATTTCATAATTAGAAAGTTAGCAGAATTAAATATTAGAAGAGGAATAATAAGTAGAGATGAATTAAGTATTAAATATAGTAAAAGTAATGAAAGAGTATTTAATATTCAATTTATAGCTATAATAATAGTTTATTTACTATATATGATGGCAGGTATAATAATTAGATATTTACTTTAGTATATAAAAATGAGGCCGGAATAATATTATCCCGGTCTCTTTTAAGTATAATAAATTTTAACGATATGCTGGTGGTGTACTTTGTGATTGCTGATAAATAAATGAAAAATCATCTTTAGTAATCCAACCCCTACAATTGTAATTACTATCAATAGGTAAATTTACATAGAACCAAGTTGTATCATTTATAATAGCACTATCTAAAATTTTAACTTCCATTTTTATATTTAATACTTTAACTTTAGGAGAATCAGTGAGTGGGGCAAGGAAAACAGTTGTATTAGCATTGGTTATAGCTGCCTTAGCAGTAGGAGTTAAAAATTGTATATCTATATTTTGATTTTTAATTAAAACATTTCTATATTCATTTCTAATATTATTAAATTGATTAGAAGTTCTTAATATCCTTTTTTTAGCTATAGTTAATTTTTTTTCATAATAAAAATACATAAATATAATAATGAATATGAGTATTAAAAATATAAAATATTTCAATGTTACCTCCAGAATAAATGTTATATAATATATTTATATTTAACTAGTAATAAAAAATGACTTTAAATTTAAATCTTATACTATTAAGTATATTAGAAATAAATATATAAATTTATAAAAAAGTATTTGACATAATGTCTAATGATATGTATAATCAAATTGTTGAGGCTCGATAGCTCAGTCGGTAGAGCAGAGGACTGAAAATCCTCGTGTCCCTGGTTCGATTCCTGGTCGAGCCACCAGGAAAGCAACTTACTATAGTAAGTTGCTTTTTTTATTTTTAGGAAATTATATTTATTAAAGAATTAATATATAAATTTCATTTATTGTTAAGTTTAAATTAAGATATAATTAATAATTAGGGTATATAATTTATTTATAGATAAAAAAGGGGGAAGAGATATGATAGAAAAAATAATACTTTCAGATCAAGATTATGAATACTTGACTAAAGGAATAGCAAGTGGGATTGGTGTAGGAACTTTATTAGGATTATTATTAGAAAATGTTATTTTTGGTTTTGCTTTAGGAGGCGTTATTGGAATTATCTTGTCTCTTATATATTCTGGTTATAAAAAAGTGAGTAAAAATAGGAATTTAACTAATTAAATTTATATATTTAATCAAATAGAAAAGTTAGAACAAAGAAAATGTTCTAACTTTTTTTAAATATTATCTATTTGCCAATCAATAGGATTTTTATTGACAGAAATTAAGAAATTATTGATCTTTGAAAAAGGCTTACTTCCAAAGAATCCTCTAGCTGCAGATAAAGGACTGGGATGAACAGAAGTAAGAATTAAATGTTTTTTATTTGTAATTAAGCTTTTCTTTTTGATTGCATTATTACCCCAAAGTAAAAATACAACAGGATCATCTTTTGCATTAACTAAAGAAATAATCTTATCAGTGAATATTTCCCAACCTATATTTTTATGAGAATTTGCTTCACCGGCTCTAACAGTAAGAGAAGTATTTAAAAGTAATACTCCTTGATCTGCCCATTTTTTTAAATATCCATTATTAGGAATATAGCAACCTAAATCAGAATTTAATTCCTTATATATGTTTAACAATGAAGGAGGTATTTTTATACCAGGATTAACAGAAAAACTTAATCCATGCGCTTGACCTGGACCATGATATGGATCCTGACCAAGTATAACAACTTTTATATCTTTATAAGGTGTAAAGTGTAGAGCATTAAAGATATCATATTTATCAGGATATATTGTTCTAGTTCTATATTCAGTTGTCAAAAAACTTCTTAAAGTTTGATAGTATTCTTTATTAAATTCATCATCTAAAAGATTTTTCCAGTCATTTTTCAATATATTTGCCATTATAATCACTCCTAATTAAAAATAGTTTTTCTAATTAATTTATAAATATTAGATAATTATAGCACAAACGCTACCTAGTATATCAATAATAGAAAAATAGAGAAAAAATAAGAAAAAATAAGAAATAATAAATATATTTGAATATAATCAATTAAAAGTGATAATAATAAAAAAAGAATAGTGATATTATAAATCACGTCAGCGGTGACAAAAACAAACAAAGTAAGTGATTGTTAGTGCTGATACGATAAAATAATTCTTTCAAAATGATTAAAGTTAAAACTTTTTTTAAAAAGTTGTTGACAGTGGTCGGAAGGAATGATAAGATAAGGAAGTCGCTTCGGTGCGACAGAGTAAATGGTCTTTGAAAATTGAACAGAATATAGTTAAAGTAAACCAGCAATTCTTTTGAGAGTCTTA
>URGW01000064.1 GCA_900547475.1 uncultured Clostridium sp.
TAAATTCTAGGTGAAAATTTCACGTTTCCTGGAAAATAAATATTTCATTTTTTCGATTATACGTAACGAACAATTTAATTTAGCTTTTTACGTAGTTTTTTTAGTGCTTCTATTGAAGGATATGGTTTTGGATGTTTTAGTGCTTTATTTATATTTGCTATAGCTTCTTTCTTTTTACCACTTCTATATTGTGCATCAATTAAATAATATAAATATTGTGGTGTTTCTCTTGTCCTATTAATCAAATTTTTATAATATTCCTCAACCTTCTCAAAATAATCTCTATCATACTTAAATATTTTTTCCAAGTTATCTCCCCTAAATGAATATATTTGTACCTTATAAGCTTCTCCAGTTTCATGAGTCCATAAAACAATATCTGATACTCCACTTCTTTTATCATCAAATTCTACTACTTCAACTTTAGAATATTTTATTTTATCTCCTCTTAATAATTTATTAAATTTATTTTCTTTAAACTCTACTATATCTAAAGCAGACCATATTGAACCAATAGTCCACCCAATAAGAATATTATTAGACTTTGACCTTAATTTAGTAATTACTAAATCAGATATATCATAACCGTCTCCTACAATTGTATCTAAATGCTTTATTGCTCCTTCAACTTCTCTAAACACAGATATATATTGAGTATCTTTAGACTTATATCCACAAATTATTTCATTATTTCCATCTCCATCAATATCCTTATTAATTAATCCATTGCTGCCACCAAACTTATTCAAATTAATAAGAATTGTGTCATCTGGAAGTTTATCTAAAATTTCTTCTTTAATATCATTAGTTCTAGTTACAATAGAAATATCTCCTCCCCCATTAGTAACATACTTATTCAAAATTTTGCTTTCATCATTTTTCAAAGAAATCAAACTATCAATTTCTCCTAAAACATTGCTCATATTAATTCCTAATATTTTTTGATAAACTAATAAATTTATTAATTCATTTTCTAAGTCATATATTAAATCCACTCTATTAATACATGAAACATTAGGATTTTCATTGACTTTCACATTGCCATCTCTACCATAAATCTGCTTCAAATAATTTTTATCAACATTTGTAATATCTAAAATATATTTTCTTTCATATGATTCACAAAGAACCTCTATTTTATATCCATCTAAATACCTTGAAGTATATTTATGATTTTCTGAAAAATCTTGACTATTAAATATTTCTACTATTTCTCCATTATCATATTTATATATTAAAGAAATTGCATATCCTCCTAAATTATCTGTTTCTCCATAAATATATATATCATCACTATTGTCACTAGAAAATTTTCCTAAAAAAATCTTAATATTATATCCTTTTAATTTCAGAGGATATTCTTCTATATTACTATTTTCATCCTTAATAACAATAGTTGCTCTTTCAACATAATTGTTATTTTCATGTAAATACTCCCCTTTTAAAATTACTGTTTCCTCTTTGCCTTTTCCATAAATATTTCCGCTCTTTATATCGATAATAGATTCTTTACTCATATTTACTTCCTTTTAATTGTTGATATTATATACTATTCTTTAATCTTACAAAGTGAAAATATTTATTAAGTTATATTGTAATTCTATAATTTTAAAACAAATTTCTTTATTTTAAACATTTTTTACAAAATATACTACAATTTCTACTTATCTCTTGTTATAATTAGTTAAAGAAAATAAAAATTTAACATATGAAATTTATGTTGAGGTGGAAAATGAAAGATTTTTTTAATAAATTACAAGATAAAATTTTAATCATTGATTACTCTGGTAAAATTTTATTTTGTAATAATATTTTATTAAATCAACTTCAGTACAAACTAGAGAATCTAGATAATGTATATGACCTAATAATTAATCCTAAAATACGATTTGATACTATAGATATTAATTACAATAAGGAATATATTGTAAACATATTAGCAAGAAATGGTTCTTCAATTCCCTTTAGATTAGATTTATCATACACTACTTTTAATAATTCTGATAGTATTTTAATTTTATTAACTGATATTGCACCTAAGCACTTATTATCAGAGAATTTAGAGGAAACCTTTAAGTTTCGTACCAATACTGAAAAGGAATTATCCTTCCTTTTAAAGACAGCTACTGATATAACTTCTATTATGTCTATTGATGGCTCATTTATAAAAATTAATGATGGATGGTATAATGTTTTAGGCTATACTTTAAGTGATCTTGCTTTCAAAAATTGGTACGATGTTATTCATGAAAACGATCTTGATATGATTAAATCTTTAATAAATAATAGTATAGTTTCTGAATCAATTTCAGAAGCCTGTACTAGAGTTATAGATAAAAATAATAATATTAAGTGGATTCATTGGAGCTTTTCTTATATCGAAAAAGAGAATATTATTATAACAACTGGAAGAGATATAACTGAGGAAAAAAAATTGGAAATAGAGAAAAAACTTATAGAAGAAGCTCTTCAAGTTGAAAGTATAAAAAATGAATTTTTTGCTAATATATCACATGAATTTAAAACTCCATTAAATATAATTCTAGCTAGCTTACAGATTATACGTCAAAATCTAACTAATAATAATATAATTATATCTGATAGTTTTAATTTTGATAAATATATTTCTTCTATTAAACAAAATTCTTATAGACTATTGAGATTAGCTAATAATCTTATAGATATTACTAAAATAGATACAGGCCATTATGAAATTCATAAAAAAAACTGTAATATAATTTCAATAATAGAAGATATAACTCTTTCTGTTGCTCAATATGTTAATGATAAAAATATAGAATTATTATTTGATACATCAATTGAAGAACTTATTATTTGTTGTGATCCTGATAAAATTGAAAGAATAATGTTAAATCTTTTATCAAATGCAATAAAATACACAAATTCTAATGGTTGTATTAATGTAAATATTGATATTACTGATACTGACGTTATAATTTCAGTTAAAGATACAGGAATTGGTATATCCAAAGAAAATCAATCTATAATCTTTGAAAGATTTATGCAAGTAGATGATACTCTTACAAGAAAATGTGAAGGTAGTGGAATTGGTCTTTCCTTAGTTAAATCTTTAGTAGAAATGCATGGTGGCAAAATTGCTGTTTATAGTGTTGAGAATGTAGGTTCAGAATTTACATTTACATTACCTAAAACTGTTATACCTAATTCTAAAATTATATATACTCTTGATGATACTAGTCATTCTAAAGTTGAAAAATGTAATATAGAGTTTTCTGATATTTATGTAATATAAAAGTTAATATATTAACCTCAATTCAAGATTAATTTTACCTTTAACCTTGAATTAAGGCTAATAAGTTACTGCTATTTTTACTATAAAAAATAACAGGGTACAAATTGTACTCTGTTATAATTATAAAGCTATATTATTTTAATATCCATTGTATATAGCAATTGCTCTTACTAAGCTTGCTTCCCCTTGAATTTTTAATGGTTGTGCAAATATTTGTATTTCCTCACTATATAATAATTTATTTAAATTTGTTAAGTTCTCTAAAATAAATATATCATTTTCAAATAATTTTTTATGAATCTTAAATTCACCATTATCAGGTGAAGGCATATCTATACCTAACATCTTAATTTTCTTTTTAATTAAAAGCTCTGCAAACTCTTCACTAATTATAGGATGATTTGTATAATATTCTTTTTTCCCATAAAAACTATCCCATCCAGTAAATAATAGAACTATATCATTTTCTTTTATATTTCTATAATATTCCTCTTTTATTCCTATTACCTTTTCACCACGTACATCTAATAATACTGCATTACCAATAAATTTATCTATTGAATATTCAGAAATGAATTTTTTATTTTCACACATATGCATCGGTGCATCTATATGAGTTCCTGCATGCATAGATGTAAAGAATGAATATAAATTAAATCCATCTTTTTCATAATCCTTTTCTTTATTTGAATGTAACTCAATATCTCCTGGATAAACAGGCATTTCATTTTTTATATCATAAGATAAATCAACATACTTCATAAGTTCCCACATTCTCCCTTTTGTATAATTATATTAATAAATTTCCCCACTCTTTGTTTGTTTATTTTATCACACATTATACTAAATTACAATATTTTAAATCTTTGGAAAATTTTTATATTTTTTTTAATTTTATTTTTCCATTAATATATTATCTTTCTCCTGTGCTTCCAAAACCACCACGATCAATATTATTAAAGAATTCTACTTCTTCAAATTCTATTTCTGGCATTACCTCCATAATTCTAAATTGTCCTATCTTATCACCTTTTTTTATCCAAGTTCCATTTTCATCTTTAGCTTGTAAGCAATATACTGGCATATGCCATTGATCATTATCACCTATATATGTATCATCAACAACTCCTACACTATTTGTTTGAATTAATCCCCAAGTTTTAAAAGTTGAACTTCTTGGTGCCAAATGTCCTTCCCAACCTTTTGGTAACTCTAATGCAAACCCCAACGGTACCATTGCCCTATCATTTACAGGTACAAATATATCTTTATTTGAATAAACATCTATCCAATTTCCTTTACTAATTTTTTTTAGTTTAGTTGCATCATCAAAATACTTTATTTTTATTTTCATAACTTAAAACCTCATTTCTTTTGTTTAGGATCATTTTATCATATTTTTTATTTACTTTAACTCTATTTAAAAAATAGAGTTAGAGTATTTAAGTTCTTAATATATTCTAACTCTATAATCACTATTTACTATTTTATCATTTTTAAACTATTTTTAATATTTTTTTATTTTATTAACTATGATAATACTTTCTTCTCGTAAATCTTTATTTATAGTTACTTCATTCCATTGAATATATGTTGGTTTTTCAAAATATTTCCTATTTACTATCTCTATAACCCTATAACTTCCTTCTGGTAAACTATCAAATACTACAACTCCATTTCTATTTGTTAACTTTGAATTTACTAATTTAGGTGACAGTCCATTTAGTACATAAAGATTTATTTTAGCTTCTGATATAGCTTTACCATCTTTATCACCTAATCTTACAATAACTTTAATTTTCCCTGTTATAGCCTGTGGGATATATTCCTTACTTTCTTTTATTTTCTTATTTCCACTTCTTGATTCTGATTTATTTTTTCTATTTGATTGTAAACTATTATTGTAATTTATAGAATTACTATCAGTTGGAGTTTTATTATTAATATAATTTTTAACTTCATCATCATCTAATAATGTTGCACCTTGAATTTCAACACTAAATTCATTACTTAAATTATATCTATTAGTTTCTCCCTGTTTAATATCTCTGTTTTGAGTTTCATTATCTACTACTCCATTTTCTTTTACTGTTTCTGTTTTTACATCAATTATAGGAATATTCTCTTTTGATAATACTCCATTCCCTACTATTGTATCATTATCAATTGATTTATACTCTGCATCTAAATCGCTATCAAAATCATCATATATCCTGATACGCATAAAAACCTCCTAAAAGCATATATTTACATAATACGCAATTGGAAGTTTTTTGTGATAAAAATATTTATTTTTAAATCATTTCTTTAATAATTTCAAATTTTTCTGGTTTACTAAAATAATACCCTTGTGCTATATCACATTTCATTTTATTTAAATAGCCTAATTGTTCCTTAGTTTCTACCCCTTCAGCTACCACCTTCAAATTTAAACTATGTGAAAGTTTTATTATACTTTCTGCAATATACTCACTTTTTTCATCTACACCTATTCCATCTACAAAGCTCTTATCTATCTTTAATACATCTATAGGAAGCCTTTTTAAATAACTTAAAGAAGAATATCCTGTTCCAAAATCATCTAATGCAATTGATACCCCTAATCTTTTAAGTTCTATCAATAATTCAATATTCTTTACAACTGATTGCATAATAACCCCTTCCGTTATTTCAAACTCTATATACTTTGGAGGTATATTATACTTTTCTAACATTTCAGAAACAAAACTAATAAATCCTTCATCTCTTAATTGTATATCTGATATATTAATTGCTATATGAAAATTTGATTTAGTACTACAACATAACTCACTACATTTTCTAAAACTTTCTTCAATAATATATTTTCCTAAATCTATTATTAGTCCACTCTTCTCAGCTATTGGTATAAATTCTACTGGAGATATAAATCCTAATTCACTATTTACCCATCTAACTAATGCTTCAAATCCATTTACATTTTCGCCTTTAATTGATATCTTAGGCTGAAAAACCATAAAAATTTCATTATTTTCAATAGCAGTTCTTAATGCTTTTTCAATCTCATACTGTCTTTTTAATATATTTGATATATCAATATCAAAAAATTTATATCTATTTTTCCCTTCTTCTTTAGCCCTATGTAATGCCATATCAGCTGTTTTTAATAAAATATCTAATCTATTCGAATCTTTAGGATATACACTAACACCAATACTAATTGTACAATATATTTTTTTATTACTAACCTCAAATGGCTTCCTAACTTTTAATAAAAGTTCATTTAAAAATTCACTTATTTCTTTATCATTAATAATATTTGAAAAAGCAATAACAAATTCATCTCCACCAAATCTTGCAAATGTATGCCTTTCATCTAGAATATTTTCAACTCTCTTACATAGACTTAAAAGCATTTCATCTCCAACTTCATAGCCATATGTATCATTGATATTTTTAAAATTATCAATATCAAAAAAAATAATTGCTAATTGTCTTTTACAATTTAAGTTATTATTAATTAGCTCCTGAAACTTTTCTGTAAACATTTTCCTATTTGGTATACCAGTAATATCATCATAATAACTCATAAAAGTAATTCTATCACTTTCTAACCCTAATAATTCTTTCATTTTATTATAATCATATATTCTCTCACTTTTATCATCCCATCGCCAAATAGCTTTACCCATTGCTTCTGTAGATAATCCATACTCTTGCTTATATTGTTTATATTCATTATTAATTTTTTGTATTTTATTTATATATCTTTGTATAATAAGTCCTAAAATACAAATTATTATACTCATTACACCTTCTGATAATTTAATTATATTTTTATAACTAGCTATAAGTGCAAATATTGTTATAAATCCCAAAATAAATTTACTTAATATATAGAATCTACTGTCATATGATTTTCCAACACCCATTTTTCCCTCCAAGGTTCTATATTTCTACTATAATTGTATCATAAATATAAAACTTTATACATAAAATTACATGAATTTCGTACATAATATAATTATATTGCATATAAAGGGGAACTTTATAAAATACATTTATAGAAAAGAGGAGTTTAATTATGAGAAAACTTTTATCAAATTTAATTATTTTTACACTTTTAGGATTATTAGCTTATCCAAACTTAAGTACCTATAGTGAAGATGGTAATAAAAAAGATACTCCTAAAAAGGTTGTATATTTAACCTTTGATGATGCCCCTGGAGGAGATGTAACAATAAAAACCTTAGACATACTAAAAGAAGAGAATGTACCAGCTACTTTCTTCATAATTGGTGAACAAATAAAAGGTCAAGAAGATACAATTTTAAGAATGAAAAATGAAGGGCATAGTATAGGATTACATAGTTTTACTCATGAAAGGTCTAAATTATATAGCTGTACTTCTGGTTTTATTAATGAAATGAAGCAAGTTCAAAAAGCTCTTTATGATGTTACAGGAGAAAATTACTATATATTAAGATTTCCCTTTGGGACAAATAATAGCACATATAAATTGACTAAGGAAATGGTAGATGCAGTTCATTCAAATAACTTTAAAATTTATGATTGGACTCAAGATACTTTAGATGGAGCTAATCCAAAATCTTCTCCTGATACTATATTGAATAGATCAATATCAACACAAGACAATGTTGTTGTTTTAATGCATAATGCTTATGCTAACAAAAATACTTCACAAGCTATAAGAGGAATTATTAAATATTATAAAAGTCAAGACTATACCTTTGATAAAATAACTGTAGATACCCCTGAAATATATCACCTTCTAAAAAAATAATTGAATAATATTGTTCGTCACGTGGAAGCGAAAAAATGAAATATTTATTTTCCGGGAACTGTGAAATTTTCGCCTAGAATTTAATAATTGATTCCGTAAAGTTGGCTAAAGTTTTTAAACTCGCTGTTAGCTCAAATAGTAAAAACTTCTTAACGCCAACTTTACTCCATCAATTATTAAATTCTACGGCTTAATTTCAATGTTCCCTCCAAATTAATATTTCATTTTTTCTTTTTCCATGTGTTTGCTTATAACACCACCTTTATAGT
>URGW01000065.1 GCA_900547475.1 uncultured Clostridium sp.
GCAAATTTAAAATATAAATATGGAAATAGGCAGTTTTGATGCAAAGGATATTATGTTGATACAGTAGGAAGAAATAAAAAAGTAATAGAAGAATATATAACAAATTAAATTCAAGAAGATTTAGCTTATTAACAAATGAGTCTAAAAGAATACATAGACCCGTTTACGGGTGGATCTGATTTAGTTTTAATTTTGAAATACTAGCTAAGATAAATAGGTTGCTAATTAGCATATAATGGGAAGTTAAAAGTTGTTGCTGAAATTCATTTCGAATTTATTACTAAAATGAAGTTGAAGTAAAAGGATCGGCATAATAGTTTTTTGGAATTTATGCACCAATCTCTTGGTAAACATTTTTTAAAATTTATCTTAGAAATTATTTAATTACAACAAAAAGTAAAGGAGAATTAGGGGTAAGTGAAAAACTAACTTCCGTTTACAAAAGGAAAATTGCTTTACATAATTATTGACTAATTTTACACAAAATGTTATCATAATAATGAATTATTAAAAGGGAAAAATTTTTATGGGAAAAAATTATTATCTATTTTAGGAGCTACATTTATAGTTGGAGCAATGGTATCTTCTCCAGTTTCAGCAGAAACCAGAGGGACATGTACTCCACAACTTAGCTTTACGGCAAGTTCTGTTACAGCAGGGATATTTGAAATGCCATTACCACCAAATACAAGTAAGTCTTTAGATGGGAGTTACTTAACTAAAGATATTCATGGAAGTCAAAAAACTAAGTATTATTCTGGTAGTATAGCTAGAGGGCAACTACAGGTGAAAACGTATGCAGATCCAAATTATGCTTCAGTATCATCTGGATTTAATTATTATTTAAATGGAAATCCTTCAGGCCATAAATCAGGTGTTTATTAAAAATTGTAAATTATAATTTAAATGAAAATTACTATTTAAATTATAGTTTGCTAAGCTACCATATAAATGGTAGCTTTTTGTGTATTAAGTATTAGTTAGGAAATTTTTTATGATTACTAACTTTAGTGGAGGGATTTTAATGAGGAGAAGATTTTTAAGTATTATAGTATGTTTATTAGTACTAATAACAGGTTTAAGTGGATGCAACAGTGAAGAGATTGATGTAGTATGGTATGTTGGAAATGGAGTAATAGAATATATAGGCAACGAAGACGATTACTACAAACCGATAATAAACGAAAAAACTAAAGCTGTTAATGAGAGATTAAAAAAATTAAATTTAAATATTAATATTGTATTTAAAGCATATAAAGATGATATTTTTTATAATTTCGGTGAAAATGCTCTTACTTTAAATCAGAATAGTAATCCAATTAATTCTTTGAAAGAAATAGATAAAGATATAGATATATTAACCTTTAATAAAGAAAATTATGAGGAATATGAAATATTAGATTCCTATTTAAATAATGAGGGGGGAGAGGAACTAAAATCTATTTTATTGCCAGAAATATGGGAGTCTCAAAAGATATTTGGAGCTATTTATCAAGTACCAAAACCAGGTTTATTGACTAATAGATATGGTTATATTGTAAATAAAGATTTTATGATAAAACATAATTTAACTATAAATGATTTTGAAGGGAGCCCATTAGAGATATTCAATATACTATCTTCTTTAGCAGTAAATGATGATAAATTTAAAAGTGAATATATATTAACTAGGCCTGAGTTTGTAAGTGTTTCAAACTTTTTTCCGGGTGAATATAAAACTCTTATGAAACAATATAATGGGTGGGAAGGAATATTAATTAGAAATTCAGACAATAAAATCGTTAATATATTTGAAGAAAATAAAATAATTGAACAATTTGAGATATACCAAGAAATTTATACAAAAGATTTAGACGGACATATTGAAAATTTAGATTTACCTGTAATTTTTTCAATGAGTACTATATTTCCTGAAGAGTATTATCAAAATAGAGAAGAACTATCAGAAGTATATATTCCTATAAGTGATTTCTTAGAAGTAGAATCTGTAGGATATGGAATTTTAAAAGATAGTAAAAATAAGGAGGCAGCTTTTACAGCTCTATCAGCAGTATATACAGATGCAACAATATCTAATATTTTAATATATGGAATTGAGGATGTTGATTATACATTAAAAGATGGACATGCAGTTAGCTTAATCGATAATAATAATTCAATGCCTTTCGGAACTTTTGTAGATATAGGTAATAATTTAATTACATTTCCATCTGAAGTAGAGCCTACAAATAAAAAAGAACTTGCTGATATATATTCTAAAAAAGCAATATCAAGGAATTCAAATGGATTTATACCTAATTATGATAATATTCAACAAGAGTATGAGCAATTATCACGTATATATGCTGAAGCAATTGTTGGAATACAATATTCTAAAATAGAAAATATGAAAGAGTATTGCTTAGAAGTAAATAATAAATTAAAAGAAGGTGGGTTAGATAAAGTAATTAATGAATTACAAAATCAATTAGATTCATATTTAGGAGATTATTAATGAAATTAGAGATTATAAATTTAACAAAAAAGTATAAAGATTTAGTTGCTTTAAATAATATTAATATAACTTTAGAAAATGGAATTTATGGTTTGCTAGGACCAAATGGATCTGGAAAGAGTACTTTTATGAATATACTCTGCATGATTTTAGAGCCAACTATAGGGGGAATTTATTTTAATAATACCAATATTAAGGAACTAAATACAGAATTCTTACAAGCTATTGGATATATGCCTCAATATGCCACTTTATATGAAGATTTTACATTAGAAGAGTATTTGTATTATATAGCAGCTTTAAAAGGACTTAGTAAAAAAAAATTAAGTAATATAGTTAATGATATACTTTGTGAAGTAAGTTTAAATAAAGTTAAAAATAGAAAAATTAAAACATTTTCAGGAGGAATGAAGCAGAGGGCAATGTTAGCGCAAGCATTATTAGGAGACCCCCAGATATTAATACTTGATGAGCCTACTGCCGGATTAGATCCTAAAAAACGTATAGAAATAAGAAATTTAATAGCTAAGTTAAGTAAAGATAAAATCGTTATTATAGCTACCCATGTAGTTAGTGATATTGAATTTATAGCAAAAGAAATTATATTGATAAAAGAGGGGAAACTTATCGTTAAGGAAACCATACAAAATTTACTTAAAACTGTTGATGGCAAAGTATTAGAGATAGAAATAGATGATACTGATATAGAAGAAGTAGGTAAAAAATATTCTGTTAGCAATATTCATTACATAGATAATAAATTATTTGCAAGAATATTAGTAAGAGATGATAGTATAGTTGGAGAGAAAGTATATCCAACAATGGATGATGTATATCTATATTATTTTGGTGATGAAAAATGAGGTTATTAAAATATGAACTTAAAAAATTAGCGTCAAATTTAAGTTTTTTTAAAATAATTGCTATTTTATTGTGTTTAAGCGGATTTTTGTTTTATTTGAATAATAAACAAATGAACCTAGACACAGAATATTATAAAGTTATTCACAATGAAATTGACTCTATGGATATTGTACAAGCAAAAAAGAAGATAGTAGACGAAAGGAATAAGTATAGAATTGATGATTGGTATCTTTATGACAATAAAATACGAACTCTAGAAAGAATAGAAGAAGAAATAGAAAATATATTAGAGTATAGTAATTTTAGAGATGGAATTAGGGAGCAATATAATAAAAATAAAAACATTTCAATATTTAAATCTAAAAATAATTATAATGAGAAATATATTAAAAAGACATTTGATGAATATGAGCAATTAGAAGTGAAGGATAATTTACATTTGACACCATCTCTTGGGGTGGAAAAATTAATGGAGTTTTCTTTGATTGACATAGTGGGAATAATTTTACTAATATATGTTGCTGGAATAACTATATATAATGAAAGAAAAAATGGATTTTTAATGTTTACCCAAACTAATTATTATGGGAAGGGAAAACAATTTATTTGTAAATTAGGAGCCTATTGGATTGTAGGAATTACTTGGACTATTTTATCTTTTTTCATCTGCTTTGTTATAAGTATAAAATTATATGGAGCTGTACCATTATCAACGGCAGTACAAAGTATGCCTAGTTTATTAACGTCTACTTATTCATTAAACGTTGGAGATTTTATAATAGGATACTTATTAATAAGATGTTTTGCATATATGATTTTATCAACAATTATAACACTATTTTCATATGTAATGGACTCATTCGTAGGAATGATGACAACAACTCTTGCTAGTTTAATAATAAGTCTCATAGCTTACAAGACAATAAATGAGTTTAGTGTTTTATCACCTTTAAAATATATAAATATTTGGCAGATTCTTAGGAGTGAAGAAATATTAGGCAAGAGTATTCTAGTTAGAGTTTGGAATGAACCTGTGGCTTTAATAAATTTTATATTTCTCGTAGTTAGTATATTAATTTTACTTATATTATTAGCTAAAAAAAATTTCACTCAAAAGGAAATTAAAAAGGCTAATAAAAGAATAGCTGTTTTTGATAAGAAACCTAGAGGATTGTTATATTATGAATTAAAAAAGATGTGGATAGATGAAAAAGGATTAGGTATTTTTAGTTTAATTATTATTATTCATATTATATTTATTGTTAATACAACTCCAAATACTAATATGGAGGACATATACTATAATAATTTTATTAATACTATTGGAGATTCTGTTACAGAAGAAACAGAAGATAAACTTATTCAAAAGAAAATAGAATTTGATGAAATACAAGAAAAATTAAATGAGACAATCAATAATAAAGAGCAAATACTTTTGATGGACAAGCTAAATAGTTTTAATGCTTTTAACAAATATAAAGAAAGATTTTATGAAATAAAAGATTTAAATATAGATAAAAAATTGTTAAAGGAGAATGAATATAAGTTAATATTTGAAGATTCCAATGTAATTAAGATAAGTGAGGTATTATTGTTTTTGCTTATAATTATTATAATTCCATCAGTATTTCAAAGGGAAAAAGAAACTGGAATGGATAAGTTGCAGAAAATAACAGTAAATGGTCGGATTAAGTTATGGAGGTCGAAAATTATTACAATTATATCTATAATACTTCCAGCTTGTGCAATAATTTTTGGAAATATAATATTAAAAAATACATTCTACTTTAAAGGGGTAAATCTTGATACATCTGTAACAAATTTAACAAATTATTTTCAATATAACTTTAATTTATCCATAAGATCCTTTTTACTTTTAACATTCATAATAAGATTAATAATTGTTAGTGCTATTATTATAATATTTAGTTTCATATCATTACGCGCTACGGGTAGATATTTAAATATAATTATTCTATCTATAATCAGTATTTTACCTATTATAGCTAGCCAATATGTTGATAGTTATATATTAAATGGGATATATAATTTAACTTTTATATACTCCTATAAAAGTATTGAATTATTTTTTATTGTATTTACTTTATTTATTTTAATATGTGTTTTTATATATAGGAAAGGGAGACAAGAATGAGGAAATTTTTATGGTTATTTTGTATAACAATATTCACTTTATCTGGATGCCAAAAGGTAGATAACGAAAATAAAATCAGTAATGACTTTAAATTTGGATATAACTTCATTAACACTGAAAAAGGAAGTTATATATTAAATAACAGACCCATAGAAAATACTAATATGGATTTTCAAATGCTTTTTTATGATAAGGATTCTGAAGTTATAGTTCCTTTATGTCCTAAAATCAATTGCAAACATAATAATAAAGATTGCTTGTCTTATGATATAACAGTTTTAAATAATGATGAATCTACAGAATATATTCTATTCTCTTATTTAAATTATAACGAGAAATTAATTCTAGCATATACATCTATTTCGGACGGTGGTATAAAAATTATGGAAGCAAATGAAGATGGTACAAATAAAAAGTTATTATTAGATATTTCAGAAGAAGCCCAATCATTAAATGTTTTTGCTATTTATAAAGATAAACTTATAATAGCATATAATGTTCCTTTAAAAGATGAACTAGAGAGGGTTGTAGGAACATCTACAATTAATAAGATGGCTATATATGATTTATCTGATAAGGAATTTAAAGTATTTACAAATGAGAATGAAGAAGAATATACAATGACATATGCCATTGGTGGAAATCAAAAAAATATTTATTATACAATATTTAATTTTTCAGATATTGATAATACTAAATATTCCATATATTCTTATGATGTATCAACGGAAAAAACAATCTTAATATCTGATGATTATAAATTTAATCCAACTGTTATGTATGATAATAAGTTATATAACATTAGTGAAGATGGTAATTTTATAGAGAGCTATGATGTTGTTTCAAAAAAAGTAGAAAATGTTATAGAGGTTAGTAAGCCAATATCTAAATTAGAGGTAGATCCGGAAAATGGTCTTTTAATATTAAGTTATATGGATAGTGACAATATATATTATAATCAAGTTTATGATTTAAAAAGTAAAAATTTTGTTTTTGATGATTTCGAGAAAGATTTTTATGTAATAGGAGAAAACTCAGGTTCATATTTTTTATCAAATTCTAAAAATGAAATTTTATTATATAATAAAGATGAAAAACAAACGAAAAAACTATACTAATAATACTAAATTTGAATGAAATAAATAGAGAAATGTGGTCTTATGTCAATATTTTAGACACAAAAAGTCAAACTTTTTTATGCTACACTTCTAGCTAATAATTCACATTGCT
>URGW01000066.1 GCA_900547475.1 uncultured Clostridium sp.
CGTAGATTTTATTTCAATAATAATTAAATTCTAAAGTTCATTATATAATCTTCCTTCCGATAATATAATCATTTTTTCTCTATCACGGCTTTAAAGCTGAAAGATACAATTTTCCGTGTCATCCCCCTAAAAAGTTAACGACTTCTGCTATATTTTATACCAAATTGTTAATTTTTAAATATATATTTTTTATAGCTAAAATTATAAATATAAAATTAACTAGCATATCAGAAAAATTTGCAGCAGAAAACATTAACTTTAAGTTGGCATTGCAGTTCATCAAGTGGAAGAGAAAATATTAATGATATTAACGGAAGGAATATTGTAATTAAGTTTTAGAATTTAATTGTTTTTGGAGGAAAAAGAGCGTTAAGAAGCTGAGGGAACGAAGTGACTTTCGAAGCTTTAGCTTTTTTTATGGAAAAAACAATATAAATTCTTAACGCAAATTACACAATTCCTGGAGATTATATCATTAATTTTTCGGCTCCACGTGACGAACAATAGAATTCATATCTTCGTTAAGTAATCCTCATATCCTAATTCTTTCATTTTATCTTTAGGTATAAATTTTAATGCTGCTGAGTTTATACAATATCTCAATCCCCCTAATTCACTAGGTCCATCAGTAAATACATGACCTAAATGTGAATTTCCTAATTTACTTCTAACTTCAGTTCTAAACATTCCATGACTAAAGTCTTCTATTTCTTTTACATATCCTTTATTAATGGGCTTAGAAAATGCTGGCCATCCACATCCTGAATTAAATTTATCTTTTGATGAGAATAATGGTTTTCCAGTAACTATATCTACATATATACCCTCTTCAAAATGTTCATCATACTCATTATTAAATGGAGGTTCAGTTCCACTCTCTTGAGTAACTTTATACTGAAGAGGTGTTAATCTTTCTTTAAGTTCCTTTTTCTTTTCATCTGATAATTTCCATGATTCTTCTATAAACTTTTTTCTACCAGAACCAACATAATAAGCCTTATATCTAAATGGATTTTTCTTATAATAATCTTGGTGATATTCTTCCGCAGGATAAAACTCTTCTGCTTTTAATATCTTTACAGCTATAGGTTTATTAAATATACCACTTTCATTTAATTTTAACTTATATTCTTCTGCTATTTTCCTTTGTTCATCATCCCTATAAAATACTGCTGTTTCATAACTTCTTCCTCTATCATTAAACTGTCCACCTTCATCAGTTGGATCAATACTCATAAAGAATGCTTCTACTAATTCTAAGTACTTTAAAATATTTTCATCATATGTAATTTCTACTGCTTCATAGTGTCCTGTTTCTGTTCTACATACTTGCTCATATGTAGGATTTGCTACATCTCCACCTGTATAACCTACTACCACACTTTTCACTCCATCATATGAATCAAAAGGTTTTACCATACACCAAAAGCATCCACCTGCAAAAATAGCTTTCTTTAAATTACTCATTTTTATCTCCTCCTATAAATATTTAAAATGATTCTTAATAAATTTAATCATATTATCCTTGTTATTTTCAAATTGAGTTACTCTATTAACATTAGCTCCTGAAGGATGTGGAAATCCCATAAGAATTTGATCTTCTTTTATAACTCCATCTTCTTTCAATTTTATTAAAACCTCTTCAACAGCCTTTCCTAAAGGTATTAATAATATTTCTTCTGATTTCTCTAGCTTTTTTAACTCATTTATAAAATTATCATAAATATATTTCATTAAGAATTGGCTTTTAATTAACTTAGGTGTATGTCCAGTATAATTTTCTCCCTTAACAAAAACGGGATATGGTATTAAAGATATTGTATGTAATAAATAATCATCTTCATCAAATAATTGACTACAGCTTTGTAAATTAAATATATTATTAAGTTCTATTCCATCTAACATAGAAATAATATTTTTTCTTAAACTTCCACTAAATCTAGCTGCAACCTTACATTTATATTGTATTTCTTCAATATTATCACTTACTTCTAATTCTTTTCTTGCTGTTGCTATAGCAGTACTCATTTGTTGAAACCCTGGGGTTATTCCAATAATAAATACCTTTGCCTTAGGATTTAAATATTCATTATGTGGAGCATAATATATTTCTATATTATTTTCTTTATCAAACAAGAATTTATCTATTAATAACTCATCTCTTGTATATTTATTTTTTAATGGTAACTCCTTGATTACTTCTTTATAATCATATAATGTTTTTTTCATATGTACCTCTTTATTCTTAATAATTTATATACTATATATTATATACAAATATCTAAGTAAAAATATAAATAAGCTACCCATTATTTTGAGTAGCTTATTTATTAGTACTATTTTAGATTTATTTTTTACTTTCTATCATTTTTTTCATAGTTTCTTTATCCATAGCTCCAACAACCTTATGAATTATTTCTCCATCTTCATTAATTATAAAAGTAGTTGGAAATCCTGATATATCATATTTATAAACTAATTCTCCACCAAAATCCATAACTACAGGAAATGTATAATTATTTTCCGATAAAAAATTAGCTATTTCCTCTACTGAACCTTCTCTTCCTAAGTTTGGAGCTGCAACCCCTAATATTATAATATCCTCTTTGTTTTTCCCATATTCATTATATATCTCTTCAATCTCAGGCATCTCTCCTTTACAAGGTGGACACCAAGTTGCCCAAAAATTTAGAAATATAGTTTTACCTCTATATTCACTTAATGTATGTTCATTTCCATACTGATCCTTTAATGTAAAATCTACTGCTATTTTCTCATCATTTTCATTATTTTCTTTATCTATAATTTCATCTTTTTCTATATTATTATATTGTTTGTTTTTGTTAATATTTGTAAAACCATAAAAAAACATAAGTAATCCACTTATTATAAGAATAATTCCACATATCTTTTTTATTACTCCCATATAGTTTTTCATTTTATCAATACTTTTAAATAACTTACTATAAAATCCAGCTACTATTATAAAAGGCAAAATAAATCCTATTGTATATACAATTATTAATAAATTAGCTACCATCCCACTACTTGAACCTGAAGCCATAATAAGAACTGATGCAAGTATTGGCCCAATACATGGTGTCCATCCAAAGCTAAAAGTAAAACCTAATACGAATGCAGATAAAGAATTCATTTCTTTTACTTTTATATTCATTCTTTTTTCTCTACTTAATAAGCTTGATTTAATTATATCTACATAAAATAATCCCATAAATACTATTATTATTCCACCTATAAGCATTATATAATCTTTATTTTCACTAAAAAATGAACTTAATATATTTACAGATGAACCTAATATAAAAAATGTAGTTGAAATTCCCAAAACAAATAATATCGTATTTTTAAACAATGCTGTTTTTATGAATTTATCCTCTCCATTCTTTAATACATCTACATTACTATTTGATAATATACTTAGATAAACTGGTAAAATTGGTAATATACATGGTGAAAAGAACGATAATAATCCCTCTATGAATACTACCACTAAATTTAATTGCTGCACTTTCTCATCTCCTTTTACTTTATTACTATATGTATTCTTAATTAATGTATATTAAAAAATCACCACTATTATACAATTATATACTAATGGTGATTTTATATTAAAATCTATTTTTTTGCTTTTTTATAAAAAGTATTTTCTAAAGGTAAATTAGTTCTAAAAACTCCATCTAATTTGTAGTATGCTCCTTGAACTGCTGGTGCTGTTGGTATACAAGTTATTTCACCAACCCCCTTAGCTCCATATGCTAACTCTGCATTATTTTTTTCAACTATAATACTTTCTATTTCTGGAACCATAGTTACTCTAAACAATCCTAATGTTCCAAATTTAGCAGTAGGAATTGACTCTTTCAATGGATAATCTTCAGTTAGTGCATATCCTAATCCCATAACAACTCCACCTTCAATTTGTCCTTCAACATTTATAGGATTAATTGCTTTTCCAACATCATGTGCAGCAATAACTTTTTCAACTTTTCCATCTTTATTTAAAATAACAACTTGAGTTGCAAATCCATAAGCAACGTGACTTACTGGATTTTTTTTATCACTTCCCATTTTATCAGTTTTTCCATAAAACTCTCCATAAAATTCCTTACCATTAAGCTCAAAAAGTGTTTTTGTTTTAAGTGCTTCCTTTAATTTTAAAGCTGCAACTCTTGTAGCTTCTCCAGTAAATACTGTTTGTCTTGATGCAGTTGATGTTCCTGCATCTGGTGTTAACTTAGTATATGGTTTCATCCATTTAACCTTACTTGAATCTAAATCTAAAGTTTCACATACTATTTGTGTCATAGTAGTTCCTACACCTTGTCCCATACATGCTGCTGAAGTTCTTATAATAATAGTTTCATCTTTAACCTCTAGAATAGTTCTACCTATATCAGGAAGTCCTACCCCTATACCAGCATTTTTAAATGCACATGCTATTCCTACAAATTCATTTTTTTCATATTCGTCCTTAACAGCTAATAAAGTCTCTTTTAAAGCTGTACCTGCATCTGCAATTTGTCCATTAGGTAACTCTTGTCCTGGTTCAATTGCATTTCTAAAACGTATCTCCCATGGAGATATTCCAACAAGTTCTGCTAATTTATTTATATTAGCTTCAGTTGCAAATGCTGATTGTGTTACCCCAAACCCTCTAAATGCTCCTCCTGGTGGATTATTTGTATAAACTGCTATACCTTCAACTTCAGAATTCTGATAATTATAAGGACCTGCAGCATGAGTACATGCTCTTTGTAATACTGGTCCACCTAAAGATGCATAAGCTCCTGTATCTGCAATAATTTTAGCTTTCATTGCTGTTAATTTTCCATTTTCATCACAGGCAGTTGTAAACTCCATTTTCATTGCATGTCTTTTGGGATGAACTTTTATACTTTCTGACCTTTTTAAAGTCATTTTCACAGGTCTTCCAGTTAAAAAAGCAAGTAATGCAGTATGATGTTGACAGCTCATATCTTCTTTACCACCAAATCCACCACCAACATACTTAGATATTACTCTAACTTCACCTTCTCCAACACCTAATAATGATGTAATTTCATGTAAATCATCATAAACAGATTGACTTCCAGTATAAACTATAAGTCCTTCATTTGTAGGAACTGCTAATGCACTTTCTGGCTCTAAAAAAGCATGCTCAGTAAATGGAACAGAATACGTATTTGTTATAACATACTTAGAGTTTTTAATAGCTTCATCAGCATTACCTCTTTTCAAAACTTCTCTTGTCAATATATTTCCTCCATTATGAAGTTCTGGCGCTCCATCTTTAAGAGAATCTTCTGGTGAAGTCATAGGCGTTAATTTATCATAATCTACCTTAATTAAATTAACTGCCTTTCTTGCTATCTCTTCATCTTCTGCTACTACTAAAGCAATAGTATCTCCTACATATCTAGTTTCCTCTCCTATTGCGATTAAAGCTGGCCAATCTTTTTTTAAATGCCCACAAAATCTATTTCCTGGTACATCATCAGCAGTAACAACCTTAACTACTCCATCTAACTTTAATGCCTCTGAATAGTCAATATCCTTTATTAATATTCTAGGGAATTCCGGTCTAAGTGCTACTCCATATAGCATTCCTTCAACCTTAAAATCATCACAATATCCATCTAATGCTAATACTTTATCTTCTGCATCAACCCTTCCCAACGGATCTCCAACTAATCCTTTACATTTTACTAATGGAACTTCTTTATTCTCTCTTATAATATCAGCAGCTAATAATACAGCTTCTTCAATTTTTTTATACCCTGTACATCTACATATATTTCCCATAAGAGCCTTTTTTACTTCATCTAAAGTTGGTGTTAATGTCTTATTAAATAATCCAGTAGCACTTATAACCATTCCTGGTATGCAAAAGCCACATTGAACAGCTCCAACCTTTGTAAATGAATAAGCAAAAGCTTTTTTATAATTCTCATCTAATCCTTCAACTGTAATAACTTTCTTATCTTTAACTTTTTCACCCTTCAATAAACAAGCTCTAGTAGCCTTTCCATCAACTAAAACCATACAAGCCCCACAGGCTCCTTCTCCACAACCATTTTTTACTGATATTAAATTTTCTTTATCTCTCAAAACCTTTATTAAAGACTCTTTCTCTTCTATACTACATACCTTCCCATTAAGCAAAAAATCAACCATAACCCCTTATCTCCTCTCAATATTAATATGTACCAAAAGAATAATATTGTTCGTCACGTGGAGCCGAAAAATTAATGATATAACCTCCAGGAATTATGTAATTTGCGTTAAGAATTTATATCTTTCTTTCCGTAAAAACTGCTA
>URGW01000067.1 GCA_900547475.1 uncultured Clostridium sp.
TTTACTTTAACTATATTCTGTTCAATTTTCAAAGACCATTTACTCTGTCGCACCGAAGCGACTTCCTTATCTTATCACTCCTGTCGATTGCTGTCAACAACTTTTTTAAAAGTTTTTACACTCAATCAACTTAGAAACTAAAACCAAAGATTTTCATTGATACTTACTTTCTCATCGGTAACGAAACATATCTTATCACCTATTTATTATACTTAATTCATATATATTCTTATTTATTTATATTTATATTCATTTTTCTTACCTTTTCTATCTTTTTCTTAATTATTCTAATATTGATACACTAGGATAAGTTTTAATAATAATCAAGAATTAACCTTTCCATAAATCCATTCTCATAACAATTCATCAATACACTAAAATAAATATTTTGATTTTTTAAAAATGTGTCACCTCAATCTCCTATTCCCCTATAACAACTACTAATTAAGATAATTTTTGATTCATTATTAAAATATATTTCATAAGCTTCTTCAAAAACTTTAAATAGTGATTAATTTATAGCCTCCCCCTAATTATTTATATTATATGAACTTCCCCTAAAATTATAAAAAGACAGAAATTAATTTCCGTCTTTTTATTAACTATCTCTATTTAATTTATATACATTGTATAAATCAATTATACATTTCCATCTACCAATATTCATAATTTGTCTATATAGTAATGGTGATTGTTCCTTTATAGTATCAATTTTTTCATCATAAGTTTCATATTGTTTTGTTATATCATTATAAACATTGCATAAATACTCATTTTTTCTTTGCATCATATAGTTTAAAAGTTTGATATTAGTATATGGCTGCTCTGTTTTTGGTTTACCAAATAATATCTCTACACTATTATCTTTTATTTTAATTTCTTCATTGCTATATCCAGCATAATTTAAACCTTGTATAAATGCATCTCTCATTTCTTCATTTATTAGGGTTATATTTATATCTACTGATAACTCATTTGGCTCAGAAAATTCTCCAAGAATAAAGCCTGTTACCCACCAATGTTTATCTTTTCTTTCAAAAATAGCTTCTCCATTTTTTCTAGCAACAATCGAAATATCTAGAAACTCTTCGAAGTTTATTTTATCATAAAATAAATTTTCACTATCAATTATTTCATTATACATAGTTCTTTCAGAAGCATATACCCCAACTTCAACCCCTGTACAAATTCCATACTGTCCTTTCCAAAATTCAATAAGCCACCTCTTATTATTGTAGTTAAAATAAATAGGTTCACAATCAAATATCATACTTAATGGTGCAGAAAATTCATCATAAACCCTACAATAACCGTAATCATACTGCCATGCATCAATTCTTGAATAAAAAATTCCCTGATCATTATCATAATCAAAACCGGCTTGATTTATTGAATCATATAATACATTTTCTATATCTTTACTTGAATCTATATTATTTTTTAATTCTAATATTGATTTTTTTAAATTTTCATCTCCATAAGAATTATTAATAGAATATATTGAGAGTATTAATTTTAAAAGCTTATTATTTAAACTATCAACTTTTTCTAAAAATTTATCATTTGTAATCATAAAACCCACCTCATATTATCTATACTACATAATATTCAAAGTGGGTTTTTATGTTAATATTTTTTACAACAACTCTATTTAATTAATTCTTTTCTTAAAAATGAATTTTTACCTACTTTAAATGGAACCTTAACCTTACACATCATTCCTGGATGTGGGCACCCTTCTATAGCTTCACCTTCTTCATTATAAAGTTCTTCAACAATAAAACTTTCACCAAATTCGCCTGGAGTTAGTATTTCCACTCTATCTCCTTTTACAAATTTATTTCTTTGCTTGCATAATGCAATTTGACTTTCTTCATCATACTCATGAACTATAGCAACTACATCATATTCTCTAACATGATCATTGGTATGGTAAATTATTGCATCATTTTTAGGTTCATTAAAGAAAAATCCAGTATTATATTCTCTATGACTAACTTTATACATTTCGTCTCTTAAAACTTTAGGTAATTTATAATTTTCTGGATCTTCATAATATAAATCTATTGCTTTTCTATAAGCATTAACAACTATAGCAACATAATATTCACTCTTATTTCTACCTTCAATTTTTAAAGATGAAATTCCAGCTTCTAAAAGCTCTGGTAAATGCTCTATCATGCATAAATCTTTTGAATTCATTATATATGTACCATGTTGGTCTTCTTCAATAGGGAAATATTGATTAGGTCTTTTTTCTTCTACTAATGAATACTTCCATCTACAACTTTGCGCACAAGCTCCTCTATTAGAATCTCTTCCTGTCATATAACTTGAAAGTAAACATCTTCCTGAGTATGACATACACATAGCTCCATGAACAAAAACTTCTAATTCTAGCTCTTCTGGTATATGCTCTCTAATTTCTTTTATTTCCTTTAATGAGCATTCTCTTGCTAAAACCACACGTTCTGCACCTAAATCGTGCCACATATTACAGCCTTCATAATTTACTGTATTAGCTTGTGTACTAATATGTATTGGTAAATTAGTATGCTTTTGAACAGTTCTAAAAACTCCAAGATCTGATACTAAAACTGCATCAACTTTAGCTTCTTCAAGACTTTTTAAGAATTCTGGTAACTTTTCTATTCCTTCATTCCTTGGCATTACATTTACTGTACAATATATCTTTTTTCCTAAACTATGAGCTAATTCAGCACCTTCCTTTATCTCTTCAAATGAAAAGTTTTGTGCTGCTGCTCTTAATGAAAATGCTTCTCCACCAAAATAAACTGCATCAGCTCCATATTGAAAAGCAATTTTTAATTTTTCTAAACTCCCTGCTGGAGCTAATAATTCTGGCTTTTTATATTTTGTTGTCATAAGATTCATCCTTTTACTTTATTTATAATTTATGATTTTATTATATACTACTATTTATTTAATTCAATCTAAAAACTAATACAATACTAGCAAAATACATATTGAAATATTATAGTACCACTACTGTTAAAATTTATATTATTAGTGGTACTTATCATTTTTTAATATTTTTATTACAATGATAGTAAGATACAAATAAACTTGAGGTGTAATTATGGAAAAGATAATGAGACCCGTCTGGGCTGAAATAGATTTAGATATACTTGCAAATAATATGAGAAATATAAAAAAATTAGCTGGTAATAAAGAAGTTATGGCTGTTGTAAAAGCTGATGCATATGGTCACGGTGCTTTAGATGTAGCTCCTTGCCTTTTAGAAAATGGTGCTTCAAGACTAGCTGTTGCAATGCTTACTGAAGCAATTGAACTTAGAAATAACAATATTACAGCTCCTATAATGATACTTGGGTATACACCTTTATATTTAGGTGAAGATTTAATTAATTATGATATAGAGCAAACAATTTATGATTTAGATTATGCAAAGGAATTATCTTCTTTAGCAATAAGCCTTAATAAAAAAGCAAAAATTCACATAGCCTTAGATACTGGTATGGGTAGAATTGGCTTCCTTCCTAACAATGAAAGTTTTAATGCTATTTGTGAAATTTGTGCTTTAGATGGATTAGATGTTGTTGGAATATTTACTCACTTCTCTAGCTCTGACGAGAAAGATAAAGAATATACTCAATATCAATTTAATCAAATTTATGATTTTATTAACAAGTTAGAAAATGAAGGAATTAATATACCTTTAAAACATGCTTGTAATAGTGCTGCAATAATAGATATGCCTAATACTTATTTAGATTCTGTTAGAGCTGGAATTATTCTTTATGGGTATTATCCTTCAAATGAAGTTCAAAAAGAAAATTTATCAATTAAACCTGCTTTAACTTTGAAGGCTAAAATTGCTCATGTTAAAGAATTAGAAAGTGGTATGTATATAAGTTACAATAGAACTTTTAAAACATCTAGGAAAAGTAAAATCGCAACTATTCCTATTGGATATGCAGATGGATATATTAGAACCTTAAAACATGAAGCTAGAGTTATTGTTAATGGTAAACTTGCTCCTATAGTAGGTAACATTTGCATGGATCAATTTATGATTGATGTTACTGACATAGATGATGTTAATACTGGAGACGAAGTTATATTATTAGGTGAAAGTAATGATATTAAATTTAACGCTGATGATCTTGCTAAATGTATGAATAGTATAAATTATGAAGTTCTTTGTCTATTAAAAAAGAGAGTTCCTAGAGCTTACATTAAAAATGGCCAAATAATCCACGTAAAAAATAACGTCTAAATAACTAAATTGTTCGTTAGAGCTTGAATTGCCGTGATGACGAAAAAATGATTATATAATCTCCAGAAAGGAATATAATTTCACTAAGAATTTATATTATTATTTC
>URGW01000068.1 GCA_900547475.1 uncultured Clostridium sp.
GTTAAGAAGCTGAGGGAGCGAAGCGACTTTCGAAGCTTTAGCAGTTTTTATGGAAAGAAAGATATAAATTCTTAACGAAAATTACACAATTCATGGAGATAATATCATTAATTTTCGGCATCACGGCATTCAAGCTCTAACGAACAATTTAGTTATTTTTCTTTGTTTTTTTATCATTTATTAAAGTTGCTACTAATGCAGTTGATGCAGCTAATACTACTGCTAACTTTCCTATATTTTTCCTCTTCATTATCTTACCTCTACTTAACCTCAAAATTTTAGTATAATTATACATCCATATAATTAATTAGTAAATTACTTAAATTGATTTATGTCACTATGATATGTATATCCAGCACTTTTTAATTTTTCTTCTATTAAATTTTTACTAATATCCATATCCTCACAATAACTATCTAAATCAGAATAAAAATCCCTAAGCTTCATATTAATCATACTTACTAATATATTAGGATCCATTTTTAATAATACTTCTCTATCCATAATTTCCTCCATTTTCATATTTATTTCTTTAATAATTGTAACATATTAAATATGTTTACTCATAATTATATTTTATATAAAATTAAGCTAAAGTACATATTTTATGCACTTTAGCTTAATTCATAAATTTATTTTATTATTATTTGCAACTATTTATTTTTTCCAACATTATTTACTTCTGGCACTCTTGCAGCCATAGGTTTTTTAGCACTTTTAAAATGATCATTTTCCCAAGTTGCTCTTTGACCTTTTTTAGCCATAATATCACCTCCACTAAATACTATATATTTAGTATTAGCAAGATAGCTTGTTTTATTCTAACTAAAATATATGGTCAATAATACTTGTTATTTATTTTTAGGTGTATCTGGATCTAAGAATGAATATTTTTCTCCATCCTTTTCCCATCCTAAAATTGAATTCATATTTACATTTGCAGCTGACTTAAATATCGATTTATCAACATCATTAAAAGTTTTCTTTAATTCTGCAATTAAAGCTTTAATTTCATGTCTCTTGTTACCAATCTTTTCTGCTGCAACCATACATGCACAATTTAATGGCCAAAGCCCTGTATACTTAATAAATCTCTTAATAGCTTCTTCTTCTATATAATAAAGAGGTCTAATTAACTCTATTCCCTCAAAGTTGTCAGCTTTTAATTTAGGTAGCATTGTTTTAAAATTACCTGCATAAAGTACATTTAACATTGTAGTTTCTATTACATCATTATAGTGATGTCCAAGTGCTAACTTATTACATCCAAGTTCCCTAGCTTTATTATATAGTGAACCTCTTCTCATTCTTGCACAAAGATAACAAGGGTAATCCTTTGCTTTTTCATCGATTATTTCAAATATTTTTGATTCATATATATGTACCGGAATATTTAAATGCTCACAATTTTCTATAAGTAAATCTTTGATTTGTGGATGATATCCAGGATCCATTGCTATAAATTCAACTTCAAAATTTACTTGCCCATGTTTTTTTAATTCTTGAAATAACTTTGCCATAAGTAAGGAATCCTTACCTCCAGATATTGCAACAGCTATTCTATCTCCTTCTTCAATAAGCTGATAGTCCTTAACAGCCTTTATAAACTTAGACCAAATTGGTTTTCTATATCTCTTAACTATACTTCTTTCTATTTCCTCAAGAGTTTTTTTAGCTTCTTCTGGAACTATTCTTTCGCATCCATGACCTGCTATACTACTCATAATTATCACCTCATATTTTTAATAACAAAATCAATTTTACTTAAATTATAAAATAAAAGCAACTATTTGATTACTTTCCCTTAATAAACAATAGTAGGCAAGTCAATTTATCCTTAACATACCTACTATAACATAAATTATACAATTATTATCTGTAACTAATTTCTCCAAGACCTGGAACATGATCAAATTCTATTTTAGAGTTTTTATAAGTAAATTCTATCCCATCTATCCATTCACCAGTATAATTTTTTTGTAATAATGTTGTTATTAAGGTATACTCAGTTACACTTCCTCCTGCAGAACCAGCAAAATAATTGTTAATCCAACTTACTCCCTCATACTTATCAAAAGTAATATCTGTAGCATTATCTCCTAATTCATTTAAATTAAATAAAGCTATTTTCTTTCCTTCTACATTATTAATTTTAACAAATTCAATCGGTAAACTATCAAATACCTTTTCACTTAATTCCTTTGATAACTTTTCTATCTTTTCTTCTAATGATAAATTTTCATCTACTTCAACTGTTCCTATAACTACTTGTTCATCTGTATTTGCATCCTTTGAATACAATACCATTTCTATAGTATTTATTGATTCTTGATTATCTACATTTTCTGTTTTATCTACTTTTTCTTCTTCCTGGTTATTATTAGATTGTTGATTATCTAAATTTTCTGATGAGATATTAGAATTATTATCAGTAGATGTATTTTTATCTGTGCATCCTACTAATCCAAATGCAACACAAGATATTACTATAGCTGCTAATATTTTTTTCAACCTTACACTTCTCATAACTTTCCTCCACTTTGTCTATCTTCTTATTTAAAATTGAAACCTACATAATTTGCAAAATATGAATCTGAATCTTTAATAGTTTTTATTAAATCTCTTAATAAGATTTTTATATTCTATATATCTTAGCTTAAATATTTCTAAATCGCTTTTTATTGATTTCAATACTGTATTATAATATAAATTATATATTTTTTCTACACTTCCTATATTTTTAATAATTCTACAAAAGATTATATACAATCCAAACTATAATCCTTTCCTTCATAAATACTAATATTTCTAT
Organism: uncultured Clostridium sp.; assembly: GCA_900547475.1. Taxonomy (GTDB): domain Bacteria; phylum Bacillota; class Clostridia; order Clostridiales; family Clostridiaceae; genus Clostridium. The sequence continues at coordinate 2,813 of URGW01000068.1, forward strand.
TTATTAATAATAAGTCGTTTATTAAATTCACCTAAAGTAAACACTTCTATATTTAAGCTTCTTGCCAATTTCAAAATCTCATTAATCTCTGAATTAGGTTGATATACTAATATATCTATACTTTCGTCTATATTATTTACTATACTTCCACCATTTAATTTGATGCTTCTAATTATTCTTTCTCTAGCAGCATCATTACTTATAAGTAATTTAATATTTTTTCTTAAAATATTTATGCCCATCACTTCTTCATTTCCTAAATCTATATTTAAAGTATCATCTATTTCAATTTGCTCTTTTTTAATTTTCCCCTCTAATATATCTCTAAAATCAGAAATAGTAATTATGTCACAACCTAAAACTTTTGCTTTTCTTAGCTTACTACCTGGTTTTTCACCAACAATTAATATATCACATTTTTTAGTTACAACACTATCTACATTAGCTCCTGCTTGCCTTGCTAAACGCATTAACTCTCCCCTAACTAAAAATCCCCTTCCTGTGAATACAACATTTTTTCCACCTAGTATTTCTTTTGCTAATTGAAAATTTAATTTTTTATAGTCTATTCTTTCTTGCATTAATATATCATTCCTCAACTAAAAATATAAAAATAACTTTTTCTTATCCTTTGTTAATATCCTTACGTATATAAAAACATTTAATTTTTATTATATCATTTATTAATTGTAAAAAATACTAATATACTTAATTAAAGTTAATTCTCTATAACTCTAAAAAGCTTTAAAATTACTAATAAAAAATTATGTCAAATTTCTCTGAAATTCATAGTATATATTATACAAAATAATTAGGAGGTATATTATTATGAGAAATAATTGTAATAACAATGAATATGATTATGAAAATTATAATAACTATGAAAACAGAAGAGAACAAACTCACGTTCATGAATTCGAAGGTTCAACAATGTTCGCCGAAGAAGATGATGATAGACACAACCATCGCTTTGCTGGAGTTACAGGTGAAGCTATAAGAAGAGGAAATTCTCATGTTCACAAACTAGCTACTAATACAGATTTTGTAGATCACCACCATGAAATTTGTGATACTACTGGACCTGCAATAGATGTTGGTAATGGAAAGCATGTTCATCTTGTAAAAGGTTATACTACTCGTAGAGATGGGCATCGTCACGAATATATTTTTGCAACTTTAATAGAAGCACCTACAGTAGACGAAAATGATTATGACTGCTAGTTACTATCCTCTATTGTAAAATAACAAAATAAAATTTACAAAAAAAGTGGCTTTCGCCACGCTCCCTTCGGGAATTAATTTTTGAATATTCTGATAAGCATAGGTTCATATAGT
>URGW01000069.1 GCA_900547475.1 uncultured Clostridium sp.
GCCTTGCACGCAAGGGGTCAAGGGTTCGAATCCCTTTACCTCCACCAAAAGCTACGATTTATATCGTAGCTTTTTTTGTTTTATAAAATTTTAAATAATTTAAGTTAATATTTTTAATATTAAAATGTAGAATTATAACTAAATAAAATGGATTTTTATATTTTTAATTTATTTATAATAATGGTATTATAAATATGAATATGTATTACAATATATGTTAAAGAACAAGGTGATAAGTAAATGTCTTTATATAGGGTGAAACAATTTGTTTGGGCATTAAAATCATTGTCCGAGGATATTGATATTGAATATGTAAATAAATTTCTTAATAAAAGAGAAAAAAATTTATTTAATAAATTAAAGAAAACAGATAAACAACATTGTATTAGAGTTAGTAAAGATGCTGTACATTTATCAAAGGGAAAAAATATAAATTTAAATAGGGTTGCTAAAGTAGCTCTATTACATGATATAGGAAAAGGTGAATATGGACTTAATATTATTGAAAAGTCTGTATTAGTAATATTAAATAAGATGACTAAAGGAAAATTGAAAAAATATGATGGTATTAAAGCGGTTGATTCTTATTATAATCATGCAAAAAAAGGTGCAAATTTATTAAAGCGTTTTAATACATATGATAAAGAATTTTTGGACACTATTAGATATCATCATAGTAATAAGATACAAGGAAATAAACTATTAGATATAATAAAAGAAAGTGACAATAGAAATTAAGTTATGGGGTGAACTATGAAAGCTGAGGAAAGAAGAAATAGCATTATTGAAATGTTAATAAGAGAAAAAAAAGCTATTAAGGGAACAATATTAGCTGAGAGATTTAATGTAACAAGACAAATAATAGTTAAGGATATAGCTATTTTAAGAGCAAAAGGAAATAATATAATAGCGACTCCAGATGGATACATGATTAATGATGATAGTAGTAGTAGGGTAAAATCAGTTATTGCAGTAAATCATAATAAAGAGGACGTTATTAAAGAGCTTGAAATAGTTGTTAAGTATGGTGGAATAATAGAAGATGTTATAGTAGAACACCCTTTATATGGAGAGATAAAAGGGATATTAATGATAAAAAATCTTAATGATTTAAACAAATTTAGAAATGCATTAAAAGAGATAAATGCAAAGCCATTATCTATATTAACTAATGGAGTACATCTCCATACTATTTCTGCTGACTCTATTGAAAATATGGAGTTAATAAAAGAAGAATTAAAAGAAAATGGTTTTATTTTATAAATTAGGGGAATTGAATTATGGATTATGATGTTTTAGTTTTAGGTGGTGGCATAATTGGATGTGCTGTTGCTTATGAATTATCTAAATATAATTTAAATATAGCTGTAATTGAAAAAGAGTTTGATATAGCAGATGATATTTCATTTGTTAATACTTCTATTGTATATGATGGATCAGAAACATCTAATAATGTAATGGCTGGATTAGAGTATATAGGAAATATATTAATGGAAGATTTATGTGAGAAATTTAATGTTCCATTTAGAAGAATAGGATCATTAAGAGTAGTTAATGATGATAATGGTGTAATTAAATTAAAAGAGATGTATGAAAGAGCTATAAGACGAGGAATTGATGGAGTATATTTAATAGATCCAGATGAGGTGTATGAAATAGAGCCTAATATTAATACAGAAGTAAAAAAAGGATTATACTCTCAAAATGTTGCAATAGTTGCTCCTTATGACTTAGCAATTGCATATGCTGAAGTTGCATTTGATAATGGGGTTAATTTTAGATTAGAGGAAGAAGTTTTAACTATTCAAAATGTTACAAAGGGATTTAGAGTTGTAACTAATAAGAATAAGTTCTCTTGTAAGGTTGTTATAAATACAATTGCAAATGAAATATATATAAATGAAAAAGGTGTAGTTGAAGAAAAGGATTCTGAGGATGGGATAAATTCTTTCAAAAATATGAGTTATATTTTACTTGATGATAATTATGAAAAAAAGTTACAAAGAATTGTTACAAAAACCTTTGATAAGGATACTTTTGTTGTTTCTACTCCTGTTTTAAATGGAGGTTCCCTTATTGGGATAAAAAGTATTGAAAAAACTAGTTTAGATGATAATTTACAATATGCATCTAAATTATTAAAAGGATTAAATAAAAGTAATATAAATAATTTATTTAGGGAAAGTTATGATAAGGATTCTATTGTAGTAGATGATCAAAAAGTTGATAAGGGATATATTAGTGTTATAGGAACTCATTATGGAAAAGTTACATTAGCGCCAGCTATAGCAAAAATGTTATGTGATACTATTAGCAGTAATTTAAATTGTAGATTAAAGAAGAATTTCATTGATAAAAGAAGAGAGTTCTATAGATTTAGAGAAATGGATAGAAATGAAATTAATGAGGTTATTAAGCTAGATAAACGTTATGGTAAGATAGTATGTATGTGTAATAATGTTTCAGAAGGAGAAATTGTTGATTCTATTAGAAGACCTTTAGGTGCTAGAACAGTTAAAGGTGTTAAAAGAAGAACAGGTGCTGGATTTGGAAATTGTCATGGGGCTTATTGTAATGAAAAAATAATTCAAATACTATCTAGAGAGTTAGATAGAAAATTTACTGATATAGTAGATGATTCAAAAAAATCAAATATAATTTCAGGCAGAATTAAGGAGTTTAAAGATATATAATAGGAGTTGTAAGTATGGAGAAAAAAGATATTTTCACTTCTGTAGTTAGAGTTAAAGGTAGTGAGAAGTTTAAGGTTGTTCCTGTTAAAAGTAGTGATGAAGTTGATAAGGGATTATGGATAGAAATGTCTAAGGTTGTCAGTAGATTATATGTAAGTATTCCTATAAAAATGGGAAGTATTATATGTAAGAATATTTTAAATAGTGGAGTTGATATAATTTGCACTAGGGATATTCAAAATAAATAATAATTTAGAGATAATTTTAAAATTTAAATTCATTCCTATTAAATAGCTTTACCAAAATAGGGATTTAAATGTATTGACAAAAAGTAGGAGCTTATAATATATTAAATATATTAATATAGCAAATATTTAATTAAACCGTTGAAAAGGCTAGTAGTAAAGTAATTGTTTTAAGAGAGTCAGTGGTTGGTGAAAACTGATAACAATATTTTATGAATCCACCTTGGAGGGACTGTGATGAGCAGTACGGATAAACCCGTTAGTTTTATAAAGAGTGGATAATAGATGAAAATTTATTATCAATTAGGGTGGCAACACGGAGTTCTTCGTCCCTTATATGGGAAGGAAGGGCTCTTTTTTTATATCAGAAAAAATAAATAAAATAGAATCTGTTAAGCTGATATGAAAAAATAGCTTGATTTTTCATAGAATTGCTCGCTCTTTGAAAATTATATAAGTT
>URGW01000070.1 GCA_900547475.1 uncultured Clostridium sp.
AAATTGAGCCGTAGAATTTAATCTTTGTGGAATTGAACTTGCGTAAAGAAGTTGTATTGAAGCGTAAGCGACTTTTATAACTTTAGCAAGTTCAATGAAACAAAGATATAAATTCTAGGCAAAAATTTCATAGTTCCCGGAAAATAAATATTTCATTTTTTCGCTTCCACGTGGTGCGCAATAGAATTCTATTTTACGTATTTGGTGTAAAGGTTGACTAGTAGTTGAATATGGAATTCTTCGTCTAGAATAATTCTTTTAAGTACTGCATTTATATATTTATCATCAATTTGGGTTATAGTTTCTTTATATTGTTTAATAGCTGCCTTTTCATCTTGAATATCAACAGTAAGTATATTTTTAATTGATGATAAATCATAATCTACTAATTTACTGGACCAATAATTTTTCTTTTTATTATTAATCCAATAACCAGGTTCTCCACCAAGTAAAATTATTATTTTACCAAGCATTTCTAAATGATGCATTTCAACAATAGATATACCGCATAGAGTATCAGATATTTCTTTGTTAGTATAGGTTAGTGCAATTTGATGATAAGTATATTGTGCTATGGCGTCAAATTCAGAAATAGCACTAGAATAATTAAGTAATATCAAGTCAATATATTTTGAATTTTTTTCTTTTACTTTAATTTCTGGATATGGAAGATCAATTGAATACATTTATATGCTCCTTAAATTAGTTATAGTCTATCAGTATATTTTATGAATAGATATAGGGAAATATTAATAAATATAAAAACTCTAAAGTAGATTTAATCTACTTTAGAGTTTTTATTAAGATATTAATCTAGAAATTACCCTAGATAGCCTTTGTGAGTTAAATATAATGAAATTATTTTTAATTGCTCTATCTTCATTTATGAAGCCTTCATAAAAAAGAGTTTTATTTTCTATTTCTAGTAAATCCATAGGTTTAATTACTTCAGGAAGCTTGTCAGTTTTATAAATACCACTATTAATTAATAACTCTGCTACAAACTGAGAACAGAAATAATAGTATTCTCTTTTATGAGGTTTATTAAAGTAAGCTGTTACTGTTCCAAGAACACTATATTTATAATCGTCTTTATTTTCAAAAAAATTATTAATTTCGTCTTGTAAAAAATTAAATTGCTTATCAGTAATATTAATTTTATATACTAAGCACCTACTATTAGGATACATAGCAAATACACCATCATATAGGTTTTCCTCAACAAGGCCTGCAGGTAAAACTTTGTTTGGAATTTTGCGGCCAAAGGAAAACATTTGAGTGAAGGAGCTATCAAGAGATAAAGAAACATGAGAGTATTCTTTTTGTGTAAAAAGAGCAATTATATTAGAAAACATAGTTCCAGTTCTAGATAAAACTAAGTATATCTCTCTATTATTCAAATTAAATCCCCACCTTTTATTTTATAGTCTATATTGTACACTAAAAATATGTAACTGTTAATAAGTTTTTTACAAATTTCATACAAACTTTTATTAAATAACTTTATTTATCAGTTTTATTATGCTATTATGTATGATAAAGTAATAAAGGAAAGTTTCTGAAAAGAGAGAGGAAGAGAATTTAAATGGAATTTAAATTTATTTTTGATGATAAAGAATATATTTTAAATGAAGGTAATCTTGAGTATTTTATCAATGATGAAGATAATCCAATTAAAGATATAGATGAGAAAAAGATCATAGAGATATTACATAATAGTGATAATGTTGAATTTACAAAGGCATTTTTTGATTTCCCTTGTGAAAGCTGTAGTGAGGGAGTTGATGAGAAAAAGAAGTTTTTTGATTTCTTAGGGTTTAATTTTTATATATACACAAAAAATGAGGAATATGTAATAAGTACTTTAGATAAGGAATACGAAGGTTTATCTTTTAAAAGATTAATGAAAAGTGGAAAAGTGGATAATAGTTATATTGTAATGCTAAATGTTTGTAAGCATTGTGGAAGTTATTCTATCGAAATTGAAGAGTTTGAAGTTTAGTTTGAAAAAGGTTGGTATGTATTATAATTTAATTCATACTAACCTTAAATTTTTTATAATTTCAAGTAATATATGAGATTTACTTAATTTATATTAAAATTCTTTATGTTTTTGAATTATATATAGAAATTTTGTAGAAAATAATATGGAAGGGAGCGTGTCTTACAAATGAGTACTGATAAATTTAAAGATAAAAAGTATCAAAAGGGAGAAAGAAGACAAAAACTTCATCAAAATCAAAATAATGTAGGAAATGATAAAAATCCTAGTGAATATAAAAGCTTTGATGGAGAACCTCTTTAGGTAAAGTTTTAGAAAAATAGTATATAAGCCTATATGAAAAAAAGCTTAACTTGAGGGTTGAGCTTTTTTTTGATATTATAAAAAATGACAAAATTTTTTTATGGAGGGTATTTATGAAGAAAGTTTTTAAAAAAGGCGCAGTTTTAGTAGGGATAAGTGCTATGTTAATTAGTTTAGTAGGATGTACAAATAATAATACTTCAAGTCAAAAGAATGATGAAGAAATTGAAACAACAGTTGAATCAACTGGAGAGTTACCAATAGCAACAATTAAAATTAAAGATTTTGGAACAATAAAAGCAGAATTATATCCAGATAAAGCACCTAATACAGTTAATAATTTTATATCATTAGCTAATTCTGGATTTTATGATGGATTAATATTTCACAGAGTAATTAAAGGGTTTATGAATCAAGGTGGAGATCCAGATGGAGTTGGTACAGGAGGTCCAGGATACTCAATTAAAGGTGAATTTAGTAATAATGGATATACAAATAATGATTTAAAACATACAGCAGGTGTTTTATCAATGGCAAGAGCAAATGATCCTGATTCAGCAGGAAGTCAATTTTTTATAATGGCTGAAGAAGCATCATATCTTGATGGTGATTATGCTGCTTTTGGAAAGGTAATTGAAGGAATGGATGTTGTAAATGATATTAATTCAGTTCAAACTAACAGTAATGATAAGCCGTTAAAAGATGTAGTTATTGAAAGTATTACAGTTGATACAAAAGGAATAGACTACAAAGAACCAGAAAAAATACAATAATAACTAAATTGTTCGTTAGAGCTTTAATTCCGTGATGCCGAAAAAATTTATTATATAATCTCCAGGAAGGAATATAATTTCACTAAGAATTTATATTATTATTTCCATAAAATCTACTAAAGCTTC
>URGW01000071.1 GCA_900547475.1 uncultured Clostridium sp.
CAGCTTTACGGAATCAATTATATAAATTCTAGGTGAAAATTTCACGTTTCCTGGAAAATAAATATTTCATTTTTTCGCTTACACGTGAGGAATGAACTAGATGGGGGATATGTAAAATTTTTAATGCACTGTAAAGAGTTTGGAGTTATAATAGTACTAAAACAAATCGAATGGAGAATGATTATGGGGGAAGATAGATTTTACATTGTAAATGAAAGATCATTACCAGAGATATTTAAAAAGGTAATTGAGGTAAAGGAACATATTGAACTTGGCAATGCGAAGGATATAAGTGAGGCAATAAAATTAGTTGGAATTAGTAGAAGTACATATTATAAATATAAAGATGATGTATTTCCAATGGCACAAGACATGCAATCTAAGAAGGTAACTTTAATATTATTAATTACACATAAGTCAGGAACTTTATCTAAGGTGTTAGATTGTATTGCATTTTATAAAGGAAATATACTAACAATAAATCAGGATATTCCAATAAATTTATCTGCTAATGTAACTGTTACTATTGATATTTCGCACATGGAGAAAAGTATTAGTCAGTTAGCAGCAAGGTTAAATTCTTTACCGAATGTTAGAAGTGTTAAGTTATTAGCAGCAGAGTAATAAAAAATAATCCTAAAATATTATAAAAGGAGACAGGGCTATGAATAAAAATATTTATAAATTAAATAGAGATAATCTTTTAAATAACATTAAAGATAATTCAATTATAATTTTATTTGCTGGAAAGGCAGTTCAAAAAACTGGAGATCAAACTTATCCATTTACTCCAAATAGAAATTTTTATTATTTAACAGGAATAAAAGAAGAAGAACATATATTGGTTATGTCAAAAATTAATGGAATAAAGTCTTCTAAGCTTTATATAAAAGATATTGATTTAGAATTAGAAAAATGGATTGGAAAAAGCATTAGAAAAGAAGAAGCTATTGAACTTACAGCAGTAGATGAAGTTAAGTTTAAGAGTCAATTTGATGCTGATATTCATTCATCAATTGTAATGAAAGAAGAAATAAATATTTATTTAGATTTAGAAAAAATGAGTGTAAATAGAGAAGGAACAATTTCTCATAGATTTGCTAATGAAATAGTAAGTAAGTATCCACAAGTTGGAATAAATAATATTTATAGTAAAATTGGTGAGTTAAGATTAAAGAAATCGCCAGAGGAAATAGAAAAAATTAAAAAGGCTATTCAGATAACAAAGAGTGGTATTGAAAGGTTAATGACTGAATCACGTGTTGGAATGAAAGAGTATGAATTAGAAGCGCATTTTGATTTTAATTGTAAAGTGAAAGGTGCAACTGGTTTAGCTTTTACAACAATAGCTGCAGCAGGCAAAAATGCTACAACATTGCACTATGTTGATAATAATTCAGAACTTAAGGAAAATGATTTAATTCTTTTTGATTTAGGAGCAGAATATAATTGTTACAATGCTGATATATCAAGAACTTTCCCTGTTAGTGGTAAGTTTACTGAAAGACAAAAGGAAGTTTATAATTCTGTTTTAAAAGTAAATGAAGAAATTATTAAATTAATTAAACCTGGTATGAAATATAAAGATGTAAATGAAAAGGCAACTGATTTAATAGCAGAAGAATGTATAAAATTAGGTCTTATTGATGATAAAAAGGATGTTAGAAAATATTATTATCATAGTATAGGTCATAGTTTAGGAATGGATACACATGATATTGAAACTCCGCATAGAGATATAATTTTTGAGCCTGGAGTTGTATTTACTGTTGAACCAGGAATATATATCGAAGAAGAAGGTATAGGAATTAGAATAGAAGATGATATATTGGTAACAGAAGATGGAGTTATTAATTTATCAAGTGATATAATAAAGAGTGTAGATGAAATTGAAGAGTTTATGAAAAAGGCACAAAATAAATAAAATTTTATAGAATAATAGCTAATAAATAAAGTCAGCTTACGAGCTGACTTTATATTAGTTTTTACTAATTACTTGTGTGGTGGTGGTGTTATTAGTTTGTTTACTAATATTGAAATTACTATTCCAAGTAATGTTTCTATTATTCTATTAGTTGCATAAAATAATGGATCACTATAAGCATGAGCTGTAGTAACTCCTAGAAATGCTATACAAGTTATGTTTATTGCACCTGGTCTTTTAAGAATATTACATAAATAAATCATTAAAATAATTCCTGATGCAATTATAATATATATTACTACTTTTGATATGTATTGATTTGATATATGAGTTTCCAATGATCGAAATAAGAAAAGAAATATTAAACCAAAGCTAGCTCCTAGTATTGTTCCTGCACCTCTATTTATTCCTGTATGAATTGAGTTGTAAACAGTATCTTGTAAACAAATTACAGCTGTAAGACAAGCAAAAAAAGGTTCATTAGGCAGAAGCAATAAACATAAGAATACAGCTATACCTGATTTTATTGTTCTAAGTCCAATCTTAGGAAATTTAAAACTCTCCATAATTAAGCCTCCTCTCCCTATGATATTATATCTAATAAATAGCTAAAATTCATTATTGTATATAATATTTTTATATGAAATTATCAAACTTATTGACAGTTTTTACATTTTAGAATATTATAAAACTAATAAATGCATAGAAAAGAAGAGTAGTTTAGGAATGTATCTAAAGAGAGCTAGGGTTGGTGAAAACTAGTGATATTGAACTTTATGAAGATGGTCTTGGAGCAGATTATCTGAACTTTTATAGTTAGGGTAATACGGTAGCAACCGTTATATTGCAAGGTGATGATAGTCACCTAGTGAGATATTTATTGTGAAATAAATATAAAATAGAGTGGTAACGCGTATATAACGTCTCTATATGGGTATATAAGCCTATATAGAGGCTTTTTTAGTTAGTAGTTAAGTTAAGATTAATCTATAAGTATATAACTATAAATTTTTAGATTGAAATTACGAAAGATAGTGTAAAGTTTCGTATGAAAAAATAGCCAGAGGCTAATTTTTCATATTACTCAGAAAATAGCTTT
>URGW01000072.1 GCA_900547475.1 uncultured Clostridium sp.
AACAGGAAAGTTAAGCTCTACAGCGTCGATGGTACTGCATGGGGGACTGTGTGGGAGAGTAGAACGTTGCCAGGTAGGTAAAGTACTTAGTTAATACTAAGTACTTTTTTTTATAAAACTGAAAATACAAAGTTCTAGTTATTTATTAATTAAAAGATGGGTTGAATTATACATTTCCTGGGAAATTAAATAAAGAGAGAATTTTAATATTTTTAATTATAATGATTAATTTTAATAGATAATATGAGGTATTTAATGTATTATTAAATACCTTTTTTGTTATATTAATCTATAAGATAAGAATATACTAAATTTAAAATAGTAAAAAATAAAAAATATAGAAAATGATGGCAGAGTGTGATAAAATTTAATACGAGGTGATTCAAGTGAAAAAGGTATTAAATTTTATAACAATAATAACAACAGTAATATTAATGATATCTTGTAATCAAGGAAATAGCTCTACTATTACAGAAGAAATAAATGCTATGTTAATCTCTCCAGATGGTTTACCATCAATAGCTATAAGTAAGTTAATAACTGATAATAGTAAAATTGAAAATATTACTTTAGAATCTTCAATTGAGAAAACTACAGATTTGCTTTTATCAGAATTAATGAAAGGCGAAGCTGATTTAGCAATAGTTCCATCAAATTTAGCATTACAAGCATACAAAAAAGATTTGGGATATAAGGTTGCAGGAACAATAGGATGGGGATCATTATACTTAGTATCTACAGAAGCAATATCTAATATATCAGAGTTAGAAGGATGTGAAGTATATAACACTGGAAAAGGACTTACTCCAGATATTGTATTCAAAAATATATTATCCCAAAATAATGTTAATGAAGAGAATATAGATTTCTCTTATGTTGGAGCTGCATCAGAACTTGCACCATTACTTATTAATGGACAGGCTAAATATGCAGTAGTTCCAGAACCTGTATTATCAACAGTAATGGATAAAAATAGTGATATAAAAATTGTTTTAAGTTTAAATAATGAATGGATAAGGGTTAATAATGTAGAAAATGGATATCCACAATCAACATTATTAATAAAAGAAGAGTTTTATAATAAAATAAAAGATACCAATGTATATGATAAATTAATAGAAGCATTTAATGAAAGTAAAAAATGGGTTATAGATAATCCACAGTTAGCGGCTGAAAAGTGTGAAGAGTTGGGGATAACTGTGAATAAAGATGTTATTAATGAATCTATAAAAAATAGTAATTTAAGATTTACTACCATAGAAGATTCAAAGAAGGAATATGAAGCTTATTTTTCTACTATAGATACAGATAATAAGGGAGAAAGTGGAGAGTATGACTCAGTATTCATTAAAAAATAAAAAATATTTAATTATTTCAATATTTATACTTATATCAGTTTGGCAAATAGTAGCTGTTATTATTGATAATGGGCTACTTTTGCCTTCTTTTTTTACTGTTTTATCGGATAAATACAAAATAGTATTAACTGATAATTTTATAATACTAATACTTAATAGTATTCTTAGATGTATAGAAAGTTTTATACTTTCACTAATAATGGCCATAATACTAGCTATTATTAGTTACTTTAATAAATGTATTTATAATTTTTTATATATAATAATAGTATTTTTAAAATCTATACCTACAATGGCATTTATAGTGTTAGTTTTAATTTGGACATCTAAGGATTTTGCGCCAATAATAATAGGTGTTGTAATTTCATTTCCAATCTTTTATGATGTTGTTTTAAATTCTTTACTTGATATTGATAAAAATTTATTACAGATGTTTAGAATATATAGGATAGAAACTATTGATAAGATTATTACACTTATAATACCGGTAATAGCTATAGCAATTAAAAAAGTAATTAACTCAACTTTATCACTAATATTTAAAGTTGTGATTTCGGGGGAAGTTTATGCTCAACCAGAATATGGTATTGGTTCTATAATTCAGTTTGAAAAAATGCAATTAAATACATCAAGAATTATTGCATGGATGATAATAATAACTGTGATTGTATGCTTTTTTGATTTTATTATTGATAAGGTTTCTAGAAAAAATACAGTTTAATATATATTATAAATTTATAAAAGGAGATAGAATTATTTTTACTAAATTTATATAATGATATATTTATAAGAGAGGTTAGTTAGAGGTTATGTTAATAAGTAATATAAATTGTAATTACGAAGATAAAATTATATATAAAGATTTTAATATAAATTTTGATGACAATAAAATAAATTGTATTATTGGAAAATCTGGATGTGGAAAAACAACATTATTAAATTATATTTCAGAAGAATTACTAAAAGAAGATAGAAGAATATCATATGTATTTCAAAATGACTCACTTATACCTTGGAAAAATATATATAATAATTTAAAAATAGTGGTAAAAAAGCATTTAAGGGGAAGGGAGTTGGAAAATGAACTTGATACTATTTTAGGGGTAGTTGGATTAAGTGAATTTAAGTACTATTACCCATATCAATTAAGTGGTGGTATGAAACAAAGAGTTAATTTAGCTAGAGCATTAATTGGAGAACCAGAAATAATATTAATGGATGAGCCTTTTAAATCACTAGATATTAAATGTAAAAAGGATATAATCAATATTGTAAAAAAATTTAATTTGGAAAAAAAGATAACAATTATTTTGGTGACACATGATAAAGAAGAAATATTAAATTTAGCAGATACGGTATTTTTATTAGGTGAAAGGCCAGTGAAAATATTATATGAGGTAAAAGAAAAAGATATTAAAAATATTATAGAAAAAATTATGTAAAATATATTGACTAAGTAAATTAATAGTGATAATATAAAGAACGTCGCTAGTGACAGAAATGTTGAAAGACTTAAAATAAGTTATAGAGATATATCTGTAGAAGTGACAGAGTGACTAGTATCGATTATGATAAATATTAATAGTTAAAAAACTGTTGACAGATATCATAAAAGATGATAAGATAAGAAAGTCGCTTCGGTGCGACAGAGTAAATGGTCT
>URGW01000073.1 GCA_900547475.1 uncultured Clostridium sp.
AAAAGGAGGATTCAAATTCGAATCCTCCTTTTCTTATCGGCTAGTATCAAAATTTATTTTGATACAGCCCCTTTTTTAATATTTTTAAAATATCTGTTTTTATAAATTTAAAGAAATCCTTAATTGCTTCTATATCATCTTTTAAACTACTATCTTCTTCAGAGAAAAATTCATTTTTATAGCATGACATAATGAAAAATAGCAAGCCAAGATTAATATATATATCTTTTAGATCAGCTATAAATAAATCACTTATACCAATAAAGTCTAAACTACCACCATAAAAGGTTTTATCTATAAATGAACATAATGCACCTGCAAAGATAAATAAAAAGCACATATCTGTCCAAAAGTTTTTTCCTGTTTTTAATTTAATATATCTATAAATTTCAATAAATAGTATTAATGAAATACCATTAATTAATATTAATAATGGAAAACTAATATTGAAATTGAACCTAGCATTTAACCATGAACCTTGAGTGTTTATTATTGGATTAAAGGATAAGAAATTAGGTATTATTTCAAAATAATTATTGAAATAACGTAGTTTTATAATTAGTTTTATTCCTTGGTCTAATAGCATTAATATTATAAATATTATCAATAACGATTTATTATTTAGCCCATTTGGCCTTTTTGTACTACATTTATATATAATGCATCCAGTAAAGGCAAATACTAAAATTAAAGATAAGTTTAAAATTAAAGTATATAAATCATTAACTCTACCACTGAAAACTTCAAATAAGAAATATACAAGCCACATAGCTGGTAATATACCAATTGTAAGCATTTTATCTTTATTAAAAGAATATTTCATAAGCTCCTCCTAAAGTTATAATAAGTATATTTAGATTTTATCATATTAGATATAATAATTCACTATGTTAGTAATTTATTCAAAAAACTTGTTATAATGATAATTGGGAAGAGAATTTATTAAAAGTAATATTTAATATGTAAAATTAGGAGGTTATTTAAGTATGTTAACGATTTTTGCAGTATCAGACTCAATAGGGGAAACAGCAGAGCAGGTAGCTGAAGCAGCGGCAAGTCAATTTTATGAAAATGTAGAAGTAAGAAGGGTACCATATGTTAAGTCTTTAGAAGATGTAGAAGATTTAATGAGGGATATAAAGGAATGTGAGAAAGCAATGATTGTTTCAACAATTATTACTGTAAATGTAAGGGAATATTTAACACAGAAATGTGTGGAAACTAATCTATCTGTAATAAATATTTTAGGACCTATAATAAATGTTGCATCATCACTTCTAAATCAACAACCACAATATAATCCAGGAGCTATGTGGAAAACCGATGAAGCTTACTTTAAAAGAATTGAAGCTATGGAGTTTGCTATGCAATATGATGATAGTAAAGATTATAGGGGATTAAAAAATGCAGATGTTGTTTTAGTGGGTCTTTCAAGAACTTCAAAGACACCTTTGTGCATGTATTTAGCTAATAAGGGTATTAAAGCTATTAATATTCCATTAGTCCCTGAAGTTGAAGTTCCTAAGGAATTATACGAAATAGATAAGAATAAAATATTTGGATTAACAATAAATCCATTGCAGCTAATAGAAATAAGAAAAAGAAGACTTGATAAGTTTCATAGAATTCCTTCAAATATTGAATATGCAGGGGATGCTAGAATATTAGAGGAGTTTGATTTTGCAGATAAGATAATTAGAAGGTTAGGATGTAAAACTATAGATGTAACACAAAGAGCCATAGAAGATACTGCATTAATAATAATTAAAGCTTTGGGATGTGATAAGTAAACTTATATATTTTTACCTTTGAGACAGATTTAAGAAATACATAAGTTTTAGAATAAGAACCTAAGAAGAGGTATTCTTGGGTTCTTTATATATTATAATTTTATTTAATTAAATTAAGTAAAAAGATATTGACATATATGAACAAGAAATGATAAGATAAAACACGTCGCTGATAAAAAAGCATTTAAAAGCTTGAAAAATAAGATGTTGACAAATGAATTTTAAAGTGATAGTATAATTAATATCAATTGCGATAAATGTTGAAAAATAAAAAAAGTTGACAGATATCAAAAGAGATGATAATATGAGGAAGTCGCTTCGGTGCGACAGAGTAAATGGTCTTTGAAAATTGAACAGAATATAGTTAAAGTAAACCAGCAATTC